>NZ_WPOO01000013.1:0-90292 GCF_009755265.1 Adlercreutzia rubneri
GGGGCAGGAAAGCGGGGAGGAGGGAAGCGATAAAGGAGGGGGATGGAAGGTAATGGGGCGGGAGGAGGAGTTTTTGGGTGAGAGTCGAAAGAAAGGGGGGGCGGCAAATATGGAAGGGCATCATGCTGCCGGATCGGTTGGCGACGAGATGAAGGCGAAAGGAGAGCGAAAGGTTGGGCGGGGAGGGGACGCAGCGAAAAACGGTTGTTGAATGCGATGGAAGCGCGGCTCAGCAAGCGCGGTGGAAAACTTGGCGTGTTGGATGCGGTGGAAAACGCGAGGCGCTCCTATGCGGCGGGGCTGTCATGGGGGCTTATGGAGAGCGTGTCTTCCGCAAGCCGTAATAGAGTCGCATTTCTATCCTATGACCAGGACTTATACGCTCATGAATGTTGGTTTTGTCGAGGCGATCCCGCCAGCTTTATTCCGCGACAATTCCGTTTATTGTGGTGCGCCATGAAGCTTTACCTCGGTTACATATCGGCTCTTCAGTTCTGGCGCTGGTGGTCTTCTTCTCACCCGCTCGCGCTGCGGGTGTTTCACGACATGCGGCCAGGCGAGACTGGGCATACGCCTTCGTTTCCCGTCCTTTTCGTTCCGTCTCTCCGTCAATGCGCTTTCCGCGATGAGGACGTTATCGACTGCTTACGCGATGCGGGCATTGACGTTTGTCCAGCGCCTGTGCACGTGCTTGTCGAGGGTTCGCAGGGAGCCAGAGACACGCCGGTAGTTAAGAAGCATCGAACAACGGTCGCCTTCCCTCGCGGGTCGTTCGTCAAGGTCGCGCCAAGCGTTCTCGTCAGCTCGCCCGAGCTCTTGTTCCTTCAGATGGCCAAGGCGCTTGCGTTTGGAGAGCTGGTCGCGCTCGGGTTCGAACTGTGCGGCTGCTACCCGCTTTCCGACGAGCTGTCGTCGTCTTTGGTGCGCTCGCCGTTGACGACGCCGAGCCGCCTGTCGGCCTTCGTTGCGCGCGCCCGCAACCACGATGGCGTTCAGTTGGCCAGACGTGCCGTGCGGCATGTTATGGCGAAGTCGGCATCCCCTATGGAAACCGAGCTTGCAGCCTTGGCGTTTATTTCTTCGCGCGAAGGTGGTTTGGGTTTGCGGCGCGGTCGCCTGAACGAGCCCATTGACTTCTCCGAGAGCATCCAGCGAGCCTGCGGGTGTCGGCGTGCGGTGTGCGATATTCTCTGGCCCGAAGAGCGTCTGATTTTGGAGTATGACGGTAAGAGGTTCCACGGGACAGACGATAGGGTCAGCCGCGATGCGCGGCGAAAGGACGCGCTTCTGCTGGCGGGCTATGATCTGGTCACCATGACGGGCTCTCAGCTCGGCAATGTATTCCAATGCGCTGAGCTCCTTGATCAGCTGTCAGCGAGAATGGGCAAACCTAAGAAGAAAAGAGGGGCCGGCCATTTGGATCGGCACATGCGGCTTCGCAAGCAGCTGAGGAGCTATCACAACTCCTTCTTGTTTCGTGATGGGAAAGGCTCTGATCGTTGATTCGGATGCGGATTATCGAAGGGGTTGGATTTAAGGTGGCGGGGATGTCGAGAGGGCGATTCCGGGATATTGCGGAAGAGGATCGCGAGAATCGGAAGTTGTTGGGAGTTTTGCGCAGCCGGGACGGGAGAATCGGAAGTTGTTGGGAGTTTTGCGTACTTCTCGGAGCGTTTTGCTTACGAGAGAGGCGGTTTTGGCGCTCGAGACTCCCATCTATTTCCCGATGGCGCTCGAAACTCCCATCTATTTCCCGATTGTGATCGAAACTCCCATCTATTTCCGAAAAATGCCAAGCGGGCAGAAGGCGTCTCTGGTTTTTGAGGCTTGCGGTGGTTGAACTGCGGTGGTTGAACTGCGGTGGTTGAGCTGCGGTGATTGAGCGAAGGGAGCGCTTGGATTAAGGATTGCCGATGCCGCCCCTTGCGCAACCCTTCGGCCGCGTTCGCCCCTCCCGCCGCTTCGTTGATGTTTCTTGTCGGCAAATCGGACGGCGCGGCGCAGGGCCGTGGTAGGCTTCCCCTATAATCCGAAACTTGATCTTTGACTAACCTGTGTATAAGGAGGTGTGAGTTCATGCCACGGCTTCAGATCATGGACACGACCATCCGCGACGGTCAGCAGAGCCTCTGGGCCACCCGTATGCAGATCGGCGACATGCTGCCGATCCTGCCGAAGATGGACCGCGTCGGCTACTGGGCCATCGAGGCGTGGGGCGGGGCGACGTTCGACTCCTGCCTGCGCTTTTTGGATGAGAACCCCTGGGAGCGTCTGCGCGCCATCAAGGCGAACACGCCCAACACGCCGCTCGCCATGCTCTCGCGCGGGCAGAACCTCGTCGGCTACAAGCACTACTCCAAGGAGATCGTGCACCGCTTCATCAACGCGGCGCATCGCAACGGCGTCGAGGTCTTCCGCGTGTTCGACGCGCTGAACGACATCCGCAACGTCGTGGACAACGCCGAGGCCATCAAGGAGTGCGGCGGTCTGTTCGAGGGCGCCATCTCCTACACGATCTCGCCGGTGCACACGCTGGATTCCTACTTGGAATACGGCCAGCAGCTGAAGGATCTGGGCGCCGACACCATCGCCATCAAGGACATGGCCGGCATGCTCACGCCCTATCGCGCCGAGCGCATGGTGAAGGCGTTCAACGAGGAAATCGGCCTGCCGGTGCACATCCACTGCCATTACGTCGGCGGCATGGCCCCGGCCAACATCCTGAAGGCCGCCGAGGCCGGCGTGGCCGTGGCCGACACGGCCCATGCGCCGCTCGCGTTCGGCAACTCGCATCCGGCGGTGGAGATGATCGTGGCCGCCCTGAAGGAGAGCCGCTACGACACCGACCTCGACCTCGATCTGCTGTTCGAGATCTCCGAGTACTGGGAGGAGATGCGCAAGCGCGGTCACTACAAGCGCGGCGTGTCCTCGCTCATCCATATGCAGGTGTACTCGCATCAGGTGCCCGGCGGCATGATGAGCAACCTCATCAGCCAGCTGGAGGTGCAGAAGGCCGCGCACCGTCTGCCCGAGGTGATGGCCGAGATCCCGAAGGTGCGCGCCGAGGTGGGCTACCCGCCGCTCGTGACGCCGATGTCCCAGATCGTGGGCACCCAGGCGGTGTTCAACGTGCTGACGGGCAAGCGCTGGAGCGTCATCTCTAAGGAGATGAAGGACTATGTGTGCGGCTACTACGGCAAGGCGCCGGGCAACATGGACAAGGAAATCGTGGCGAAGGTGGCCGGCGACGCCGAGATCTTGGATCCGAAGATCGCTCCCGGCACGCTGGTGACCACCACCTACGACGAGTGCGCCGCCGAGATCGGGGATTTGGCCCAAAGCGAGGAGGACGTGCTCATGTACGCCCTGTTCCCCAACGAGGCCCGCACCTATTTGAGCAAGCACCGGGTATCCGAGAAAGTCGATTTCATGCTGGAGCAGGAGTCCAGCGCCACCAAGGAGGACGATTACGTGGACATCAATCAGATTCGCGAGCTGGTTCGCGTTGCCGAGGAGAGCGGCGTCGGAGAGATCGTCGTAGAGGAAGAGGGCATGCGCATCGCTGTCCGCATGCCGGGCCAGGGCGCGCCGGCCGCTGCCGTGCCCGCCGCTCCGCAGGCCCAGGCGGCTCCCGTTGCCGCCGTGCCCGCGCCGGCCGCCGAGGGGCCGGCGAGCGATCGTCCGGCCACGTGGAAGCCGGTGGTGGCTCCTATGGTGGGCACCTACTACGAGGCCCCGGCCCCGGGCGAGCCGCCCTTCGTGAAGGTGGGCGACGAAGTGGCCGCCGGCGAGACGCTGTGCATCGTAGAGGCCATGAAGCTCATGAACGAGATCACCGCCGAGGAGATGGGCACCGTGCGCGAGGTGTGCCTGTCCGACGCCACGCCGGTGGAGTACGGCACCGTGCTCTTCTACGTGGAGCCCCACGACCCCACGCCGGGCGCGTAGGAGACAAACATGTTCGAGAAAATTCTAGTTGCCAACCGCGGCGAGGTGGCGCTGCGCATCATGCGCGCCGCCCGCGAGCTGGGCGTGAAGACGGTGGCCGTGTACTCCACGGAGGACGCCGACACCTATCCGGTGCGCTACGCCGACGAGGCCGTCTGCATCGGTCCTGCCCAGTCGAACAAGAGCTATCTGGTCATGGCCTCCATCATTGCCGCGGCGAAGAACACCGGTGCCGAGGCGATTCACCCCGGCTACGGCTTTTTGGCCGAGAACGCGGAGTTCGCCCGCGCCTGCGCCGACAACGACCTCGTGTTCATCGGCCCCGCCCCGGAGTGCATCGACCGCATGGGCGACAAGTCGTCCGCCCGCGAGACCATGAAGATGTGCGGCGTGCCCACGGTGCCCGGCTCCGACGGCTGCCTGGATACCGTGGAAGAGGCTGCGGCCTTCGCCGAGAAGGTGGGCTACCCGGTGCTCATCAAGGCCACGGCCGGCGGCGGCGGCAAGGGCATGCGCGAGGTGCACGATCCGGCCGACCTCGCGGCCCAGTACAAGGCTGCCCGCACCGAGGCTGGCGCCGCCTTCGGCAACGACGGGGTGTACCTGGAAAAGCTCGTGCTGCGTCCGCGCCACGTGGAGGTGCAGGTGCTCGCCGACGACCATGGCAACGCCGTGGCGCTCTGCGAGCGCGACTGCTCCATCCAGCGCCGCCACCAGAAGCTTCTGGAAGAGGCCCCCTCGCCAGCGCTTTCCGAGAACCTGCGCCGCGACATGATGAAGGCGGCCCTGAAGGCCGTGCGCGCCGTGGACTATCGCAACGCCGGCACCATCGAGTTTCTGCTGGACGAGCGCGGCCAGTTCTACTTCATGGAGATGAACACCCGCGTGCAGGTGGAGCACCCGGTCACCGAGGAGATCACCGGCACCGACATCATCAAGGAGCAGCTGCGCATCGCCGCCGGTGAGCCCATGAGCTGCGCGGGCCGCGCCCCGTTCTCGCCTTCGGGCCACGCCATCGAGCTGCGCATCAACGCCGAGGATCCCGAGCACGGCTTCCGCCCGTGCCCCGGCACCGTCACGCGCTTCGAGCCCCCGGCGGGCCCCGGCGTGCGCGTGGAGACCTACCTGCGCCCCGGTTCCCGCATCTCGCCCTACTACGACTCGCTCGTGGCCAAGGTGGTCGTGCACGGCCAGGATCGCGCCGAGGCCGTCGCCCGCGCCAAGCGCGCCTTGGACGAGTTCGTTATTGAAGGAATTGCAACAACTATCCCATTCCACAAACGCGTGCTCGATAACGAGGTATTCTTGGCCGGTGACGCGACAACCGACTTTATCGAAACCCAGATGGGAGACGTACTATGACAGACCAGATGAACGTCGAGGGCCTTTCCATCGCCCCGGGGGTCATGGAGACCATCATCTCCGTGGCCGCCAGCGAGGTGGACGGTGTGGCCTCGCTGGGCTCCTTCGCCACGAGCGGCATCCGCTCTATGCTGGCGAGCAAGCCCTCCACCTCCGGCATCGAGACCAAGATGGGCGACGACAGCAAGCTTTCCGTGGCGGTGCACGTGGAAGTCTACTACGGCTATGTGCTGCCCGAGCTGGCGGCGCAGCTGCGCAGCGCCATCGCCGAGGCGCTGGCCACCCAGGCCGGCGTGGAGGTGTCCTCGGTGGACGTGTACATCGACGGCCTCCAGTTCAAGGCGTAGGTGGCGCGCGGTATGGCTCCGAGAATCCACGAGCGCACCCGCGACCGCATCAGCGCGGTGCAGGTGCTGTACACGAGCGAGCTGACGGGGAAATCGCCCAGCGAGCTGCTCGACTGCGGGCTGTGCCTGGTGGCACGCGAGGCTCCCGCCGATGAGGCCGATGCTGCCGAGGCGGGCGCGTTCGGCCGCATCGAGGAGGGGACGCTGACCGATTACGCCCTGGCGCTCATCCACGGCGTGGAGGCGAACCAGGCCCAGGTAGATGAGCGTATTGAAGCGGCGTCCGAGAACTGGGCGCTCTCCCGCATGCCCATCGTGGACCGTTCCATCCTGCGCTTGGCCGTCTTCGAGATGTTCCACTGCGACGACGTGCCGGTGTCGGTCTCCATCAACGAGGCGGTGGAGCTGGCCAAGGGCTTCGGCGGCGAGGACGACTCGCCGCGCTTCGTGAACGGTGTGCTGGGGCGCATCGCGCGTTCTATGGAAGGCGATGGCGCGGTCGCGGCTGATGCGGTCGGAGCCGACATTGCCGCCGCCGGCCCGGTGGATGCCCTGGTGGGCGCCTCGGGCGCCGCTGCTTGCGTGCAGGTGGGGGTGTAGGCGCCATGGCCGACGAGCAGGGTCGCACCTTCGAGGACGTGCACGAGCGCCTTTCCGAGATCGTTGACGAGGTGTCCGCCGAGGACATCTCGCTGGACGACGCCTTGAAGCTGTACGAGGAGGCCGTGAAGCTGGGCCTTTCCGCGTGCGATTTGTCCGAGCAGGACTTGGACGCGTTTCTGGCGACGGAAGAGGAAACGACGGTCGAGGAGGGCGGCGCAAGCGCTACCCCTACGGGTTCAACCGACATGCCCCGCGAGGCCTAAAGGAAACCGCCCATGGATGTCCCGCGCATACTCGATGCTATCAGCTCGCCGGCCGATTTGAAGGTGCTCGATAACGAGGAGCTGGCCATTTTAGCCCGCGAGATCCGCCAGGAGATCGTCGCCACCACCTCGGTCACCGGGGGACATGTGGCGTCGTCTTTGGGCGCCGTGGACATCATCGTGGCCTTGGAGAGCCTGCTCGACATGCCGCGCGACCGCGTGGTGTTCGACGTGGGGCACCAGGCCTACGCTCACAAGCTGCTCACCGGCCGACGCGAGGCGTTCAAAACGCTGCGCACCTACGGCGGCCTTTCCGGCTTCACCAAGCCATCGGAGAGCCCCTACGACGTGCACCCGTCGGGTCATGCGTCCGACTCGCTCTCCATCGCCACGGGCCTCGCAAAGGCGCGGCAGTTGAAGGGCACCGACGAGAAGGTGGTGGCCCTCATCGGGGACGCGTCGCTCGCCGGCGGCATGGCCTTCGAGGCGCTGAACTACATGGGCAACGAGCAGTTGCCGCTCGTCGTCATCTTGAACGACAACGAAATGTCCATCTCGCGCAACGTGGGCGCCCTCATGAAGCATCTGGGCAACATCCGCGCCAACAGCCACTACCGCGAGGCGCGCGAGGGCCTGCAGGCGGCCATGGAGCAGGGCGGCCCTGCGGCCCGCGGTCTGCTTGGCTTCGGCAAGAACATGAAGGAATCCCTCAAGCAGATGGTGATTCCCCATACCATGATCTACGAATCGCTCGGCATCGTGTGCACCGCTCCCATCGACGGCCACAACATCGCCGAGCTGCGCGACGTTTTGTCGCTCGTGCTGGAAATGGACGGCCCGGCGCTCGTGCACGTGGTCACGCGGAAGGGGGAGGGCTACGAGCCCGCCCGCCGCGATCCCGAGGCGTTCCACGGCACCGGCCCCTACGATATTGCCACGGGCCGCGCGTTGAAGAAGCCCGGGCGCGCCCCCAGCTACACCGAGGTCTTCGGTGCGGCGCTCGCCGACGAGGCGGCCAACGATGCGGACGTGGTGGCCATCACGGCGGCCATGACCGGCGGCACGGGGCTGAAGACCTTCGCGGCGGAGTTCCCCTCGCGCTTTGTGGACGTGGGCATCGCCGAGGAGCAGGCGGTGGGCATGGCGGCCGGCCTCTCGTCGGGTGGCAAGAAGCCCGTGGTGGCGCTGTACTCCACCTTCATGCAGCGGGCTGTGGATCAGATGATCATCGATGTGGCCCTGCCGGAGGCGAATGTGGTGTTCGCTTTCGATCGCGCGGGCCTGGTGGGCGATGACGGGCCTACGCACCACGGCGTCTTCGACATGGTGTACACGCGCATGGTGCCGAACATGCGGGTGCTCGCGCCCTCCGACGAGGCGGAGCTCGTGCACGCGCTGCATACGGCGCTGGTTTTGGAGGGCCCCGTGTCGCTGCGCTACCCGCGCGGCGAGGCCGAGGGTGCGCCGTTGCCGGATGTGCCGGAAGTTCTGGAAGTGGGGAAGTCCCGCACGGTGCGCGAGGGGGGCGACGTGGCCCTGCTCGCCTTCGGTCGCATGGTGGGCCAAGTCCGCGCCGCCGCCGAGCTGCTGTCCGCCGAGGGCATCGAGTGCCGCGTGGTGGACATGCGCTGGGTGAAGCCGCTGGATGCGGAGGCCATCGCTGCGGCGGCGGCCTGCCGTTTGGTGGTCACGGTGGAGGAGGGCGTCATCGCGGGAGGCGCCGGCGAGGGCGTGCTGGAGGTGCTGGCCCGCCAGGGTGCCACGACGCCTGCCGTCACGCTGGGCATCCCCGACCGCTTCATCGGCCAGGGTCCCGTGCCCCAACTCTTCGCCGACCTCGGCCTGAATGCCGAAGGCATCGCCGCTACGGTGCGCGAGGCGCTAGGTTAATCGAACCTCACAGCCAACGCGCTTCGTTCAGCCAAAACACCTGCTTCTTTCCCTGGTAGGCAGTCGAGCAATAGCGCAAGTCGACAAGTCGATTCAAATCGTCGCGAGCCGTGGAGGCGGCGCACTCGAAGGATGGGCGTAGGCCTCCTCCGATAGCCGAATCCGTCTGGCTCGCCCGTTCCTTCCCTCCCCAGGGGCGATGCCAGCTGTTCGAGAAAGGACGCGCACCCGTCACGGATGCGCGTCCTTCTTTTCGTGCGGTAGGACGGGCGCCTCGTGCTATAGAGTCCCAAATACGATACACTGCTCTGTGTACTTGTTTACAAATTCCTTAGGATGAGGTACAGTGAGGCTAGCGAATGGAGGTTGCTATGGCGACGAAGACGTTTTCGGGACGGGCCGATGCCGAGAAGATCCTTCTTGCCGACGCCCTGGCACGACAAGAGTACGGCTTGTCCTTTGGGCAATACTGCAGCGGTGTCCTCGTCGATTACATTTGCGAGACGGGGGCGCTCCCCGATACGCGTGTGCACTCGAAGAAAAAAGGCGGTGTGGCCATGATGCTGAGCCTTGCGAAGAAGCATCAGGGTAGCGACATCGCTCGCCTGAGTGACCAAGAGATTCGCGATCTCGTTGCGAGCCGCTATGAGTAGTAAGGTGCTTCTCGATACCAACGTTATGCTCGACCTCGCCTTGGCACGGCCGGAGGGGTTCGATGCAGCCGCCGCCATCGCCGAGGCCGTGGCCTATGAAGAGGTCGTCGCATATGTTTGCGCCACGTCGCTCAAAGATCTGTACTACATCCTCTCCAAAGCCATGGGGGAGAAGGACGCGCGAACCTACATCAAGGCTGTGATGGACGATTTCATTATCTGCTCAGTCGATTACGCCCTCTGTCGTCAGGCTGCAGATTCCGACGAGCCTGATTTCGAAGACGGTTTAGTGCGCGCCTGCGCCGAGAACGCCCGCGTTGATTTCATCGTCACGCGAGACGTTACGGCGTTTGCTCGATCAAAGGTGCGCTCAATCGCTCCGGCAGATTATGTGGCGCGGTTTCTTGTCGACGAATAGGCATTGCGGATCAAGAGAATTCCGCAGTACTTTGTTTTCTGATTGGGAGGGGCGACCGAGGTCGCCCCTATGGAGGCTGACTCGCGGGGCCAGCTACTGCAGCTTCTTCTCCATGATGTAGTCGTCCATGATGTAGCCGTCGCCGATGTCGGTTTCCGCGGCGTCGATGACCTCGAAGCCCTTCGCCTTGTAGGCGCGGATGGCCATCTCGTTGCGCTTGTTCACTGTGAGATAGAGGGCATCCAGACCGCGCTCGCGGGCGAGGCGCTCGTAGAAGCGGATGGTGGCCGAGCACAGGCCCTCGCCGCGGTGCTCCTTCAGCAGGTAGATCTTCGAGATGAAGAAGCGGTTCGTGTCCGTCTCCACGTGCCCTCCGGTGTAGCCGACGATGCGGGGGACGGCGGCCGTGCGGGCGAAGTCCTCGGTGTCGTGGGCCAACTCGTCGTCGCGGTCGGATTCCACGTCGTCGTTGACGCGGCCGGCTACGGTGTCGCCCTGGTCGTGGATGTCGGCGCCGTGCGTCGCCGCGCCCAGCTCGTGGGGCGTCTCGTCCTCGTGCTGCATGATGAAGAAGTACTCGTAGCCATTGTCGGCAATGTCGGTGCGGAAGGCATTCAGGCTCTGGAACTTCTCCACCATGTAGTCGGTCTGCGCTTGGCCGATGATGGCCGGCCAGTACTCGTTCCAAATATGGTAGGCCATATGGGCCAGGGCCTCGACCTCTTCGTCGCGCTCGACCTGTCGAAATGTAACGCTCATGAGTGCATCCTTCCGCGTTGTGACAAAACTTTTCGAAAAAGTGGTCACAAAATCGAGTTCTGGGTTTTCTTTATGGGCGATACGACCCAATTAACGGTTGCGACTTTGTGTAGTATATCGTTTAGCGATATATTCCTCTTGCTCTTATGTCGTCTTGAGGTCTGCAAAAACCCAGAACTCGATTTTGTGACCAAATCGCGCCGATTCTTTGTAAAGGCAACGCTGCCATTGTAATGCTTCGGCGATCTGTGACGGGACGCGCGGGCATTTGTTTCCGCCCAGTAACAAGGAATGGTCGCCAGTGTTAACACTTATTTTTGAGGGGGTTAACAATCATCGTTGAGCGCGCAGGTCACCAGGTGCCGTGGAACAATCGGGGTGTCCTTGCCGTTGGGCATCTTGGGCGACAAGGGGTGGGGAGGCCCGCGCGGTGCGGCGCGCGGCGCCTCCCGACCTCTTTTCGCCGAGGGCCCGCGAACTGTGAAAGGGGTTGATCGCGATGATTGACACCGGTTCCACTGGGTTCATGCTCGTCTGCGCCATGCTGGTGCTGCTCATGACGCCCGGACTCGCCTTCTTCTATGGAGGTCTCTCCCGTCGCAAGAACGTCGTGAACACCATGGTGATGGTGTTCGGCGTGCTCGGCATCGTTGGGGTTATGTGGGTCGTTTGCGGTTGGTCGTTCGCCTACGGCGGCGACGGCTCGTTGCCGTTTTTCGGCGGCCTCGACCAGATCGGGTGCCTGAGCGCCGTGAACGACATGGTGGCCGAGGCCGAAGGCACACCTGACGCCTTCGCGGTGCTGTCCGGCCAAGGAGCGCTGGCCAACGACCCCGAGTTAGCGGCGGGCTATCCGGCCATTATCGACATCGTCTTCCAGATGGCCTTCGCCATGATCACCTGCGCCATCATCACCGGTGCTGTAGCTGGACGCATGAAGTTCGGCGCCGTATGCGCGTTCGTGGCCGTGTGGGTCGTCGTGGTGTACGCGCCGCTCGCCCATATGGTGTGGGGCGGTGACGGCTCGCTCATTGGCGACATGATCGGGGCCCTGGACTTCGCCGGCGGCGATGTGGTGCACATCTCCTCGGGCCTCACCGGGCTCATCCTCTGCCTTATGCTGGGGCGGCGCAAAGGGTTTGCGGTGCTGTCTTACCGCCCGCACAATGTGCCCTTTGTGGCCCTGGGCGCGGCGCTTCTGTGGTTCGGCTGGTTCGGTTTCAACGCTGGCAGCGAGTTCGCCGCCGATGGCGTGGCGGGTCTCGCGCTGCTGAACACCGTGGCCGCGAGCGCCGCCGGCGTGCTTTCCTGGATGATCACCGAGCGCATCACAGTGGGGAAGTGCACGCTCGTCGGCGCGGCGACGGGCCTGGTGGCCGGCCTTGTGGCCATCACCCCGGCGGCAGGGTTCGTGGAGCCCTGGGCGGCGATCGTCATGGGACTTATCGTGAGCCCCATCGTGTACGCGGCCATTTCCCAGGCCAAGCGGCGCCTCGGCTACGATGACGCGCTGGACGCCTTCGGCTGCCACTGCGTCGGCGGCATCGTGGGCGGCATCCTCACGGGTCTGTTCTGCGTGCCCGGGCTCTCCTGGACCGAGCACGGCGGCCTTCTGTACACCGGCGACTGGTCGCTTCTGGGCTCGCAGGTGCTGGGCATCCTGGTGACCATCGCCTTCGTGGCCATCGCGGACGTAGTGCTGGGGCTTATCATCAAGGCCTGCTTCAAGGGCAGCTTGCGGGTGAGCGCCGAGGATGAGGCGGCTGGGCTCGATGTGGCCGTCCATGGCGAGTCGGCCTATCCGGCCTACCTGGGTCTGGACTAGCACGGCGGAGCGATTGAGAAAGGAGTTGCGGCTATGAAACGAGTAACGGCTATTGTGCGGCCCGAGAAGATGGAGCCGCTGAAGGATGCCCTGTTCGCCGCCGATGTGAAGGGCATGACCATCTCGCAGGTGCACGGCTGCGGCGCCCAGCACGGCTGGAGCGAGTACGTGCGCGGCACCGAAGTGATGCTGAACATGGTGCCGAAGGTGAAATTCGAGGTAGTGGTGGAAGACGACGCGGTGGACGCGCTGGTGGACACCATCGTGGGCGCCGCCCGCACCGGCGAGGTGGGCGACGGCAAGATCTTCGTGGCGCCTGTGGAGGAAGTGGTGCGCATCCGCACCGGCGAGCGCGGCGCGACGGCGGTGTAGGCCACAATGCGGTACAATCTCGCCGAAACAAGGTGCGAGAAAGGAACCGACATGCACACCTACATTCCCCGCGGCGTCTGCTCCCGTCAGATCGATGTGGAACTGGACGGCGACACCATCAAGAGCGTCCAGTTCACCGGCGGCTGCGACGGCAACTTGAAGGCCATCTCCAAGCTGGTGGCTGGCCAGAACGTCGACGACATCGTCGCCATGATGGAGGGCCACACCTGCGGGCGGCGCTCTACCTCCTGCGTGGATCAGATGACCAAGGCCATCCGCGAGGCCCAAGCAAAAGCCGCTGAGGAAGCGTAAGGCGATCCCAGCTGCGGTTCACCCAAGGGCCCGGACTCATGTCCGGGCCCTTTTCTACAGCATCATGAACAGCTTGGCCAAGGCCCAGCCGATAAATCCGCAGCAGGGGAAGGTGAGCACCCAGGCCCACACCATACGGCGGGCGACGCCCCAGTTCACGCGGCGGAAGCTCTTCGAGGCGCCTACGCCCATGATGGAGGCGGTGGAGCAGTGGGAAGTGGAGACGGGCATGCCGGTCATGGATGCCACGAACAGCGTGATCACCGTGGAGAGGGAGGCCGCCACGCCCTGGTACTTCTCCAGCGACACCATGTCCATGGCCACGGACTTGATGATGCGCTTGCCGCCGAGAAGCGTGCCCAGCGACATGGCCGCTGAGCAGATGATCATGAGCCACAGGGGGAAGTCGGTGGCGCCGCTCGTCTCCATGCCGAAGGCGAGCGCGATGCCCAAAAGCCCGATGGACATGAACTTCTGCCCGTCCTGGGCGCCGTGGAGGAACGACAGCGCGCAGGCGCAGATGTCCTGCAGCACCATGCACACCTTGTTGCCGCGCTGGCGGTTGACGCCGGAGAAGAGAAACTCGATGATCTTGGTGGTGGTCATACCGAGGATGAAGCCGCCCACCAGCGAGAACACCATGCCGTAGATGACGAGCATCCACTCGGAGAGCACGACGCCGGCAAGCCCGTTCAGCGCGATGGCCCCGCCGGTGACGCCGGCGATGAGCGAGTGGGACTTGCTGGCGGGAATGCCCCAGAACCAACAGAAGACGCCCCAGCCGATGGAGCCTATCATGGCGGCTATGAGCGCGAGTAGCGCCTGGTGGGTGTTGCCGGAGAAATCGACCATGTTGAACATGGTGTGGGCCACGGCCGTGGAGATGTAGGTCATGCCCACCAGCCCCACGAAGTTGAACACGGCAGCGAGCGCGAGGGCGGCGCCGGGGGTGAGGCAGCGGGTGGAGACCGCGCTGGCGATGGCGTTGGGGGCGTCGGTGGCGCCCGAGATGATGGTCACGCCGATGACCAGCGCCAGAATGCCGAGCAGGATCGGATGATTTCCTGCCTGCGAGAGGAACACCGAAAGAGTCAATTCCATGGCTGAGCCTTATCCCGATGAAGCCGACCGGACGCAAACGCATCCTCTCATTCTAGCGCAACGTCTGCGCTCACGAAAGATGATGCGGAAAGTAAAGAATAGGGCGAGGAGGCCCTGCGTGAGCTGGACGTGCATCAGATTATACTTTGAAGTATAATACTTTGAAGTATAATATCCCTCCAACGAAGCATGGGAGAGAAAGGGGCAATTGTGGACGCGTTCGTCGATCGCACTGAAGAACTCGCCGCCTTGGAGGAGCAGTTCGCCGACCACCAGGCGG
The DNA here is from genome assembly GCF_009755265.1 of Adlercreutzia rubneri. Lineage (NCBI taxonomy): Bacteria > Bacillati > Actinomycetota > Coriobacteriia > Eggerthellales > Eggerthellaceae > Adlercreutzia > Adlercreutzia rubneri. Next base: position 14,134 of record NZ_WPOO01000013.1, read on the forward strand.
CCATGGTGGTCATCTACGGCCGGCGCCGCATCGGGAAGACGGCGCTCATCACCGAGTTCGTCCGCGACAAGCGCGCGCTGTACTTCCTGGCGACGGAGGAGTCGGAGGAACAGAACCGCGCGGCCTTCCAGAAACAGGTGGCCGCGTTCACGGGCGACGAGCTGCTCGGCCAGGTGTCTGTCGACAACTGGGACGTTCTCTTCGACCGTCTGACGAGCGACGGCGAGCGCCTCGTCGTCGCGCTGGACGAGTTCCAGTACCTCGGCAAGGCGAACCCGGCGTTCCCCTCCGTCTTCCAGCGCATCTGGGACACGATGCTTTCCAAGCGCAACGTGATGGTCATCCTGTGCGGCTCGCTCATCTCGCTCATGGAAAGCCAGGTGCTCTCCTATAGCAGCCCCCTCTACGGGAGGCGCACCGCGCAGGTTCGCATGAAGCAGATTCCCTTTCGGTTCTACCGGGATTTCTTCTCGAAGGAGATCGGGCGCCGCGAACTGGTCGAGCTCTACAGCGTCACGGGCGGCGTCCCCAAGTACATCGAGAGCTTCAGGGGCGTGGACGATGTGTACCGCGGCATCGAGAAGAGCGTTTTGAACTCCAGCAGCTATCTGTACGACGAGCCGAACTTCCTTCTGTCGAAGGAGGTGAGCGAGGTGGGAACCTATTTCTCCATTTTGAAGGCGGTGGCGGCGGGCAACCGCAAGAGCGGGGAGATCGCCGCGGCGCTGAACGTGAGGCAGACGGGGCTGTCGAAGTACCTGAAAGTGCTCGAGCGGCTCGATGTGCTGGAGCGCGTGGTGCCCGTGACGGAGGAGAACCCCGAGAAGAGCAAGAAGGGCCTCTACCGCATCAAGGACAACTACCTGCGCTTCTGGTTCCGCTTCGTCTTTCCCCAGATGGGGCTGTTGGAGACGGGGCGGCGGGCGGAGGCGCTGAAGACGATCAGGAACAACTTCGTCGACGGGCAGGTCGCCTACGTGTACGAGGACGTGTGCCGCGACCGCCTGTGGGATGCGGGCGCGGAAGGGGCGCTCCCCTTCATGCCCGAGCGGGTGGGCGCTTGGTGGGGCGCACGCGATGTGGAGCTGGACGTTGTGGGGCTGGGCGCCGAAGAGGGCCGAGCGGTGTTCGGCGAGTGCAAGTTCTGGGCGAGGCCCGTGGGCGCCAATGTGCTGAGGCACTTGGAAGAGCAGGCTCGAAAGGCCCTGGACGACCCCTCTTTTCGGCGCTTTGGCGGCCCGCCCGTCTATGTCCTCTTCAGTATAGGCGGGTTTACCGATGAGGTGCGTAGCGAGGCGCGCGCCCGGAAGGACGTGCTGCTGCTTTCGTAGGGCGCCTTCGACGCGCTGAGGGCTCTTCTTGGCCGCCTTGTGGGCGCGCTGCGAAAAATGTCGGCACTCGGGGAAAATTCACAATGAAGCGCGCGCGAGCGGTGCTATACTGGGCGGGCTTGCCGATAGGCGGCAAGTGTAAGTATCTGTTGGCCCCCGAGACATGTTTGTTGCACCGCGATCCTTGCTTCTGCAAGCGAACATGGTACGTATCAACCATCATGACGAAGGGTCCCTGATTTAGTTTTTGAAAGGGGTCCGTTTTGACCGAAATCAAGAACACCTCCGTGATCGACTTCTCCGACATCTCCGATGAGCAGATGAACGAGATGATCGACGGCACGCTGACCGAGTTCGACGAGGGCGATCTCGTCGACGGTACCGTCGTCAAGCTGGAGCACGACGAGGTGCTGGTGGACATCGGCTTCAAGAGCGAGGGCGTCATCCCGGCCCGCGAGCTGTCCATCCGCAAGGATGCCGATCCGTCCGACATCGTGAGCCTGGGCGACAAGATCGAGGCTCTGGTTCTCCAGAAGGAGGACAAGGACGGCCGCCTCATCCTCTCCAAGAAGCGCGCCGAGTACGAGCGTGCCTGGATTTCCGTCGAGGAGAAGTTCAAGGCCGGCGAAGTGGTCACCGGCGAGGTCATCGAGGTGGTCAAGGGCGGTCTTATCCTGGACATCGGCCTGCGCGGCTTCCTTCCGGCCTCTCTCGTGGACCTGCGCCGCGTGAAGGATCTGGACGCCTACCTGGGCACCGAGATCGAGGCCCGCGTCATCGAGATGGACCGCAACCGCAACAACGTCGTGCTGTCTCGCCGCGTTCTCTTGGAGGAGGGCCGCAAGAACGAGCGCGCCGAGATCCTCTCCAAGCTCTCCAAGGGCATGCGCCTCAAGGGCAACGTGTCCTCCATCGTGGACTTCGGCGCCTTCGTGGATCTGGGCGGCATCGACGGCCTGGTGCACATCTCCGAGCTGTCTTGGAACCATGTCAACCATCCCTCCGAGGTCGTCAAGGTGGGCGACGAGGTGGAGGTCGAGGTGCTCGACGTCGATCTGCAGCGCGAGCGCATCTCCCTCGGTCTCAAGCAGACCACGCCCGACCCGTGGATCCAGCTGGTGGAGAACTACCCGGTGGGCACCATCGTCGACGGCAAGGTCACCAAGATCGTGCCCTTCGGCGCCTTCGTCGAGCTGGGCGACTCCATCGAGGGCCTGGTGCACATCTCCGAGATGGCCGGCCGCCACATCGATACCCCGGCGCAGGTCGTGCATGCGGGCGACGATGTGAAGGTGAAGGTCACGGGGATCAACCCGGAGCGCCGCCGCATCTCCCTGTCCATGAAGGCCGCCGCCGAGGAGCTCGGCTTCGAGATCGACGTGGACGAGTCGGTGCAGGCCGAGGAGAAGCCGGCCCGCCGCAAGAAGGACGAGGCTCCGGCCGAGGCCGAGGTCGTCGAGGTGGAGACCGTCGACGCCGAGTAGCCTCTGCGGGTTCGTGCGACTGCGAACGACCAGTGACTTTTCAAAGGCCGCTCTTCGGAGCGGCCTTTCTCGTGTATGATGGTTCCGTTGAATTACTTGGGTATGATCGCGCGAAGGTGCGCGGTTTTGGAGGAGGTTCGCATGAAGAAGCTGTTTCTCATCGGCGGCATGGGCGCCGGCAAGTCCACGGCGCGCAAGGCGCTCACCGACGAGGGCCTGGCTTGGATCGATCTCGATCAGGTGGGGCACGAGGTGCTCATGTGGGACACGGTGAAGGACGATTTGCGCGGAGCGTTCGGCGATGACATCTTCGATGAGAACGGGGAAGTGGTGCGCAGCGCCCTGGCCGCCAAGGCCTTCGCGACGCCGGCCGCCACGCGCAAGCTGAACACCATCACGATGCCCCGCATCGAGGAGCGCTACACCGACCTCATCGACGGCTTCGAGGCCGAGGGCAAGCCTGCCGTGGTGGTGGAGTACTCGGTGTTCCGCAACCGCCAGCAGTCGCTGGCTTACGGGGCCGATGTCGTCATGGCCGTGCTGGCGCCGCTGGAGGTGCGCATCGAGCGCGCCGTGAAGTCGGGCTTTTCCGAGGAGGACGTGCGTGCCCGCATCGCCCGCCAGATCACCGACGCCGATCGCATCGAGGCGTCGGATGTCGTTTTCAACAACGACGGCACCCCCGACGAGCTGCGCAACGAGGTCATCTCCTGGTGGAACGAGTACAAGAAGACGATCTAGTGGGATGTATTCTCAGGTTTTAGCGAAGGCCCTGAGAGCGCTAGTTCTCGGGGCCTTGCTTTGGCTGTATGAAGGTAGCGATGAATTCTCTGGCGCGCTCATCCTTGGCTTGCGCAATTAGGTCTTCTGCGCTTAAGCCTTCTGGCCATGGCTTGGAGAAAGCCGCTCTTTCGGCAATCCTCTGATCTGCTCCCTTGAGTTTATCAAGTTTTCGAGCTATCTGTTCGTCTTCTTCTCTCACGATTACCACAGTCCCAGCAGATGTTGCATCCCCAGGCTGGCACCTGCTATGCAGATCCAGCAGATGAGGCCCATGAGGATGGGCTTGCCGCCGGATTTCACGAGCTTCACGAGGTCGGTGTTCAGGCCAATGGCGGCCATGGCCATGATGATGAAGAACTTGGAAAGCGTCTTCAGCGGCGCGAACACCGCCGCATCGGCGCCGGCGGCCACGGCGATGGTGGTGATGATGCTGGCCACGAGGAAGAACAGGATGAACATCGGGAAGGCGCGCTTCAGCGAGAAGTTGCCGAGGCCGTCGGCGCCCTCCTTGCGGGCCATGACGATGCCGAGCACGAGCGTGATGGGGATGATGGCGAGCGTTCGCGTGAGTTTCACGATGGTGGCGTCGTCCAGGGCGTTCGAGCCGGGGTGCATGCCGTCCCAGGCAGCTGCGGCGGCGGTGACCGACGAGGTGTCGTTCACGGCGGTGCCGGCGAATAGGCCGAAGCCCTCGTTGGACATGCCGAGCATGCCTCCCAGAGTTGGGAAGATGAGCGCCGCCACCACGTTGAACAGAAAGATGACCGAGATGGCCTGGGCCACCTGCTCGTCTTTGGCGCGGATGACCGGGGCCGTGGCGGCGATGGCCGACCCGCCGCAGATGGACGAGCCCACGGCGATGAGCGTGGCGATGGCGGAATCCACGGACAGCACGCGGTAGAGGATATAGCCCACGATGAGCGCCGTGGCGATGGTGGTGAGGATGATAGGCAAGCTCTCGGCGCCTACGGCCGCGATCTGGGCGAGGTTCAGCCCGAAGCCCAGCAGGATGACCGCGTACTGCAGCACCTTCTTCGCCGTGAAGGCGATGCCGTCCTGCACGGTGCCGCGCGCGGGCTGCTTCCACCAAAGGGCGATGACCATGCCGATGAGGATGGCGAACACCGGGCCGCCCACCACGGGCAGCGCCTCGCCGAGAAACCAGCAGGGAAGGGCGATGGCCGCGCACAGGCCGACGCCGGGGGCCACGTTCTTCACGTTCGCCACGATGATCTCCTCACGTCGCGGGATGTCAACAGCGATTGCAGAGTATAGCACTCATGGTTGGACGGATCGTGAACTTTAAGCGAACATCTGTTCATTTCTTGGGGAAGGTGCTAGACTGTTCTCCTTATAGCGAATTACTGTGAGAGGAGGGATGCGCGTGTCCACTCATCTTTCCAATATAGAAGGTATGGAAATGGCGGGGAAGTTGCCGGAGGTGCGGCTGGCGAACACCCCGTTCAAGGTGGTCTCGCCCTTCGAGCCCTCGGGGGACCAGCCCGAGGCCATCGCCACGCTCGCGAAGGGGGTGGAAGAGGGCCTGCGCTACCAGACGCTTCTGGGCGTCACCGGCTCGGGCAAGACCTTCACCATGGCAAAGACCATCGAGGCGGTGCAGAAGCCCACGCTCGTCATGGCGCCGAACAAGACGCTGGCGGCCCAGCTGGCGGCCGAGCTGAAGGAGTTCTTCCCCGACAACGCCGTGGTGTACTTCGTCAGCTACTACGACTACTACCAGCCCGAGGCCTACGTGCCCTCCTCCGACACCTTCATCGAGAAGGACGCCTCCATCAACGAGGAGGTGGAGAAGCTGCGCCATGCGGCCACCTCGGCTCTGCTCTCGCGGCGGGACGTCATCGTGGTGGCGTCGGTGAGCTGCATCTACGGCATCGGCTCGCCGATGGACTACGCCGGCATGGCGGTGTTCGTCGACAAGCAGAAGGAGATGGATCGCGACGAGGTCATCCATGAGCTCATCGACATCCAGTACGACCGCAACGACTACGAGCAGAAGCGCGGCACCTTCCGCGTGCGGGGCGACGCGCTGGACGTGTTCCCGCCCTACGCCGACCATCCCATCCGCATCGAGTTCTGGGGGGACGAGATCGAGTCCATCGACGAGATTGACCAGGTCACGGGCGAGGTGCTGAATAGCTACGAGGCGCTGCCCATCTGGCCCGCGTCCCACTACGTTACGGCGCGGCCGAAGATGGACAAGGCTCTCGGCACGATTCAGGACGAGCTGCGCGAGCGCCTCATGCAGTTCAAGGAAGAGGGGAAGCTCCTGGAGGCCCAGCGCCTGGAGATGCGCGTGAACTACGACTTGGAGATGCTGGAGACCATGGGATTTTGCTCCGGCATCGAGAACTACTCGCGGCATCTGGACGGCCGCGCGCCGGGCGAGCCGCCCTACACCCTCATCGACTACTTCCCGAAGGACTTCCTCTGCATCATCGACGAGTCCCACGTCACGGTGCCGCAGATCCGCGGCATGCACGAGGGCGACCGCTCCCGCAAGATCACCCTGGCCGAGCACGGCTTCCGCCTGCCTAGCTGCCTGGACAACCGCCCTTTGCGCTTCGACGAGTTCGAGGAGCGCATTCCGCAGTTCATCTACGTATCGGCCACGCCGGGCGATTACGAGGAGCGCGTGAGCCAGGCGAAGGTGGACCAGGTCATCCGCCCGACGGGCCTTTTGGATCCGGAGATCGTCGTGCGCACGAGCGCCAGCCAGATCGACGATATCATCGACGAGGCGAAGGAGCGGGCCGCGCGAAACGAGCGCGTGCTCATCACGACGCTCACGAAGAAGATGGCTGAGGATTTGACCGACCATTTGCTGGATCAGGGCGTGAAGGCGCGCTACATGCACTCGGACATCGCCACCCTGGAGCGTACGGAGATCCTGCGCGATCTGCGCCGCGGTGAGTTCGACGTGCTCGTGGGCATCAACCTTCTGCGCGAGGGACTCGACTTGCCCGAGGTGTCGCTCGTGGCCATCCTGGATGCCGACAAGGAGGGCTTTCTGCGCAACCACCGCTCGCTCATCCAGACCATAGGCCGCGCGGCCCGCAATGTGTCCGGCCAGGTCATCATGTACGCCGACCGCATCACCGATTCCATGCGCCGGGCTATCGACGAGACGCGCCGGCGCCGCGACATCCAGATGGCCTACAACGAGGAGCACGGTATCAAGCCGCAGACCATCCGCAAGGCCATCAACGACATCATGGGCTTCATCACCGAAGACGTGGAGGGCACCACTGCCGAGCAGGTGAACAAGGAGCTGGCAGAGCTTTCCCGTGAAGAGGTCCTGCGGCTCATCTCGTCCATGGAGGACGACATGGCCGCCGCGTCCCGCGACATGGACTTCGAGGAGGCGGCCCGTCTGCGCGACCAGGTGGTAAAGCTGAAGAGCACCGTGGAGGACAAGTCCGAGGAAGACGTGCTGAAGGATTTGAAGAAGGGCGCGCGCAAGGGGAGCGCCTACGGCAACCGCAAGCACGCCGCCTATGGATCGTCGCGCGCGAATTAGGGCCCGATGCCCGGGCGCCTCGCCGCTATCGCGGGCGCTTTTCGGCGCGGGGCGCCCCGACGGGTTGACGAGACGCGTTCAATTTTCGTGGAACTCTTGAGGATTGCGAACTTTACGGAAATGTAAGCTGCTCTGCTGTGGACGTTCTGGCGCTTCGTCGTATAATCGCGAGAAAGCTCCTGCACCACCTGAAGTACTTCCAAAGGAATAAAGCGATGCCCGATCAGCCCGCCTCCCACGGTTCGAACAACCCCCGCAACAATCCGCGACAGCACAAGAAGCCCACGCGCCGCCATCCGGGTGCTCCTGCGCCGACTTCGGTTCCCCATGCCCATGGGGCCGCGGCGCCGCAGCCGCAGTCGACGGCCGCCCCGTCGGGGTATCAGGTCCAGCCGGCACCGCAGGCGCCGACTCTCCAGCAGGAGTCGGTTGCGCCCCGCGAGCAGCCGGCCGCTGCCGCCCAGCCGCAGGATCCGCGCCTTCGCGAGGCGCAACCCTATCAGCCGCATGACTATCAGCCGCCCCAGCCCCAGCCCCAGCCGCATCAGGCATCGTCGCCGCACGGCTACGCGGGCTATGCGGCCCAGGTGCCCCCGCGGGTCGTCCCGGCCACCAAGGCCGATGGCCAGGTGGCTCCCTATGCCGACATGGGGCGCTACAAGAAGAAGGGCAAGAAGAAGGCGAGCGTCGTCTCCGTTATCGTCTCCGTGGTCATTCTGGCCGCCATCGGCGTGGGGGTGTACCTGTATTTGAACCCCCTGCAGTTCAACGTGACGGTCAACGGCATGACGCGCACGGTGGATCGGGGCATGACCTTGAACGACATGATCGCCGAGGGCGTGGTCTCTCCGAAGCCGGGAAACCTGCTCGCGGTCGATGGGGAGGTTTTGGAAGAGGGGGGCGGTGCCGCCTTTGCCGGCACGGTCAACGGCAACGAGGTGACCGACGGCGCGACCGAGCTGCACAAGGGCGATGTCGTTCAGCTGGACGACGGCGCCGACGCGACCGAGGACTATGATGTCACCACCGAGGAGACGCCCCCGGGCCAGGTGGAGCTGGGCGAGGGGGCCATCCACGTGTACGTGCCCGGCGAGCCGGCCCAGGTGGAGACGCGCACGGGCAAGGTATCGGGCAAATCCGTGCAGGAGACGGTGAAGGAGGGCTCCGACAACGTCTATCTGAAGTACAACGCGAACACGAACGGCGAGAAGGTCATCGCGCTGACCTTCGACGACGGCCCGTGGCCCACGACGAGCGAGCTGCTCGACGTGCTGAAGGAGAACGACGCCGTGGCGACGTTCTTTACCATTGGTGAGCAGATATCCGATAAGACCGATTACGTGGAGACGATCCAGCGCATGGCGGCCGAGGGGCACCAGATCGGCACCCATTCCTACGACCATGCGGCCACCGGCGGCGGCAATGGCGTGGACATGACGCGCCAGAGCCCGGAAAAGCAGATCGAAGAGGTGCAAATGGGCCAGCAGGCCATCGCGGACGCGACGGGCAGCGAGGCGTCTAAGGTGTTCCGCTCGCCGGGCGGCAACTTCCACGACGAGATCATCTGGAATCTGCAACCCTATATCACGAGCGAGATCGGCTGGAACGTGGACACGGAGGACTGGCGGCGACCGGGCGCCGATGCCATAGCGGAGCGCCTGCTGTCGGTGAAGCCGGGGGATGTCGTGCTCATGCACGACGGCGGCGGCGATCGCAGCCAGACGATCGAGGCGCTCAAGGTCGCCCTGCCGCAGCTTAGGGCCGAGGGCTACAAGTTCGTGACCATCGATCAGCTTCTGGCCTACGACGATGCCAAGGCGCTCGCCCAAGAGCTGGCCTCTCAGCAGTCAGCGGAATAACAGCATTCTCCGAAAAACTTTTCAGACAACCTTTGTAGGGGGCGACCTTGGTCGCCCCTTGTCGCGAGCATGGCCATTGTCGGGAGGGCAGACCAAGGTCTGCCCCTACGGGGGACGGATGGCTGCGAGCATGGCCGTTGCCGGGGGTAGCGGCCGATCTGTGCGGAAGCGCCCGGTTATTGCCTGAGGAGTTCGCGGGCGTGGGCGAGGGAGGTCTCGGTGGCGGTGCCCGATAGCAGGCGCGCCACTTCGGCCACGCGCGCATCGCCCGTGACGGGGGCGAGGATGGTCTCGGGCGCATCGCCGGCGGTCTTCGTCACCGTGTAATGGGCGTCGGCGAGCACGGCCACTTGAGCCAGATGCGTGATGGCGATGACCTGGTGGCTGCCCGCGAGCTCGGCCAGCACGGTGGCGAGCGCATTGGCGGTGCTGCCGCCCACGCCGGCATCCACTTCGTCGAAGACAAGCGTCTCGGTGCCGTCCTTCGCGCCCAAGGCCACCTTGATGGCCAGCATGACGCGGCTGATCTCGCCGCCGGAGGCGATGCGGGCCAAGGGGCGCGGCTGCATGGAGGCGCCGGGCTTGAACTCGAAGACGACGCTCGCGCTGCCCGCGGCGCTCCAGTTTTCGCGGGGCAGCGGCTCCACCGTGCACACCAGCGCCGCCGTTCCCATCTCCAGACGTCCGAGCACCTCGTTGACCGCCGCCGCGAACTGCGGGGCGGCCTCGGCGCGGGCGGCGTCGTAGGCGGCCGCCGCCTGGGCTAGCGCCGCCTCGGCCGCTTCCAGCGCCGCCTCGGCGCGGGCCAGGTTCTCATCGGCGTCGTCGATGAGGCCGACGAGGGCCGCCGCCGCGTCCCAGCGCTCGAAGACGGCTTCCATGGTGGGGCCGAAGGAGCGCATGAGGCCCATGAGCTGCCCCATGCGCTCCTGGGCCGCCGCCAAAGACTCGCCGTCGAAATCGATGGAGTCGCAGTAGCCGGCCATATCCCGGGCGACGTCCTCCACGACGAAGCATGTTTCCCGGAGCGTTGTGGCGAAGGGCGCCAGCGACTCGTCGGCCCGGGAGGCCTCCTCGATGAGCGAGATGGCCGTGTTCAGGGCGTCCAGCGCCCCGCCGTCGCCAGAGAGCGCCTCGGCGGCTCCGTGGGAGTTGCGGGCGAGCACCTCGGCGTGCTCGGCCCGGGCGAGCCAGTCGCGCGTTTCCTCGTACTCGCCGCCCTCGGGGTTCACCGCCTCTATCTGCTGCAGCGTGAAGCGGGCCTCCTCCAGCTGCGCGTTGGAGGCGCTCGCCGTTGCCCTCATCTCTTCCAGGGCCGCCTCGGCGGCGCGGGCATCGGCGAGGGCCTCGCGAAAGGCTGCTCCTACGGTGCTTTCCAGATCGGCCCAACCATCGAGGATGCGGCCGTGCTCTGCCGGCTTCAGCAGCGATTGGTACTCGTGCTGTCCGCAGAGCTCCACCAAAGGCCCCACCGTGCGCGCGAGCTCCGACACGCTGGCCATGGTTCCGTTGATGGTGGCGCGACTGCGCCCGTCGGCGCTGACCTTGCGCACTGCGACGAGCTCATCGGCGGTGGGATCGGAAGGGAACAGGCGCCCCCGCACCTCGGCGTTTTTCGCCCCCTCGCGCACGTAAGAGCTGTCGGCGCGCTCGCCGACGAGCAGCTTCACGGCGCTGACGAGCGCCGTCTTTCCGGCGCCCGTCTCGCCGGTTAGGACGGTGAGACCGGGGGAGGGCGAAAGGGAGGCCTCGCGGATGAGGGCCACGTCCTTCACTTGGATTTCGTCGATCATGGTTCCCCGCTAGAAGTCGATGACGTCGAAGACGATGCCCTGCTCCGCCTCAAGCACGCTGAACAGCTCGTCGGGGGCCACGCGGCGCACGGCCCGGGAGACGGATACCTCGCCGCCGTGGGTGACGATGAAGTCGGCCTGCAGCTTGCGGGCGCAGGATTCGGTGAGGGCCGCGCGATAGGGCAGCCCCTCGTGCTCCAGGGCGAAGCGCACGTCGGGGCCGTCGATCGAGCACACGGACAGAAACGCCATGGCCGAACGCAAAGCCGAGCGGGCGTCGTGGTCGGATAGGGCCTCGGCGAGGGCGGCGCGCACCTCTCCGAAGGCCTCGGCGGAGACCCACAGCTCCGCGGCCCCGGCCAGCTCCATGGCATGGAGCTTCACCCAGGCGGCGGCGGTGCTCTCGCGTTCGCCGATGAAGTCGAGCAGAACGTCGCTATCGATGAGCAGGCGCATGGCTATTCTCCTTCCCTGGTTGCGGGCGCGCCGTCGCGGGCCTCCCAGAACGACGCCGGTACGGGGCGCGTGGCCTGGCGCAAGCGGAAGCGCAGCTCGTTGGCCTGGGCGTCGGTGAGGGTGATGCGAAGGGGAGATTCTCCCCGTTGCGCATCGGGCAGCTCGCCGGTGGCGAGTACGTAATCGTAGGCGGCGTTCACCAGCTCGGTGGGGGACGAGCCGATGGATCGCAGCTTCGCGTTCACCTGGTCGCGGATTTCCAGGGGCACTCGGGCCGTTACCATGGCGTGCATGGCCGCTCCTTTCTCTTGCTTTTGGCGCAGTATAACGGAACACCGAACAAATTGCAATAATAATACGAACAAGTATTTGCATTATGGTCAAAAAGTGTTATGCTCCATGGACAAGGAGTCGACGGCTCGTGTCTTTTTCGGTAAGACGCTTGCCTCGGTCGGTCGATTTGGGGAAGATGGAGCGATGCAGCGCACCGGTCGGCATGTTCGCCCGGGGAAAGCTGCGGCGTAATGGCAGAACGGAAGGGAAACCTTGGCACAGCGAGCGTTCGGAAAAGGAAAAGCGACGAGGGTCTTTCTCGCCCTGTTGCTCGCCTTCTCCCTCGTCGGCATCGGCGCGGTTCCGGCTGCGGCCGATCCTGCCGACGACACTCAGGCTGCCGTGGATGCGGCGCAGGCCACGCTGGACGAGGCCGAATCCCGCATGGCCCAGATCAATAGCGAGTACGAGCAGCTCACCGCCGAGGTGGCCGAGCTGCAGACCAAGATCGACGAGACGGCGGCGGCGGCCATGGAGGCCCAGCAGGCCATGCTCGAGGGGCGCGCGGCTTTGGGCCAGGTGGCCGTGGGCGAGTACCGCGACGGCAGTTCCATGGGGCTTTTGGGCCTCATCCTTGATTCGAAAAACTTCGACGAGCTGCTCCGCAACATGGAGTACGTCACTCAGATCATGTCCTATCAGGCCGACGAGGTGGCCGAGCAGAAGGAGCGCAAGCGCGCCTTCGACGACGTGAGCGACGAGCTGAACGCCCAGAAGAACGAGCAGGAAGAGGCGTTGGCGGCCCAGGAGGCCAAGCGCGCCGAGGCCCAAAGCGTCGTGGAGGATGCCACGGCCCGCTTGGAGGGCGCTCAGGAGGAGCACGCGGCCCGTCTGGCCGAGCTCGCCGCCCAGGCCGAGGCCCTGCGCAAGCAGGAAGAGGAGGCCGCCGCTGCGGCGGCCGCGGCCGTGCAGGAGAGCCCCGACGCCAATACGGGCGATCGCGAGCCGGTGGTCTCCGACGACGAGGGCCCCTCCGATAACGGCGGCTCGTTCGGCGATTCCGGCAACTCGGGCTCATCCGGGAGTTCCGGAAACACGGGAAGCTCCGGCGGCTCCGGCAACGGGGGCGGATCCGGCGGCTCCTCGGAGGAAGGGTGGCTTTCCGGCGTGGCCTCGGCCTACGGCGGCAGCACCGATCCGAATACGCCGAACCCCGGCACCACGTCCACCGGTGCCGTCTGCGACGACAACTCCATGGGCGTGGCGGTGCCCAAGTCGCTGCCGAACTACCGCAGCTACTTCGGGCGCACCGTGGAGATCGTCTACGGCGGCCAGACCGTCTATGCCACGGTGAACGACTGCGGCTCCATGGGCGGCGGTTCCCGCGCCCTCGATCTGCAGCCGGGCGTGTGGAAGGCCTTCGGCTTCTCCAGCTGCCGCGCCTGGGGCCTGCGCACCGTCAAGTACCGTTTCCTGTAGGGCGCCTCGCCGCGCCACTGGAACGCTGCGCTTCTTCGCGGCTCGTCGGAGCCCGCTTCCCGTTTGCTTTCGCGTGCCCGCGGCCCGCTTCCCGTCTGTCGGGAGCGGGAAAGTTCTGCGCTCGCTCCGCCTCGAAGTGCGCTATACTGTGGCGTTACATGCGATGACGAAGACAGCGGACGCGCGTCACGGTCGCCAGAGAAGGGCTTCACCGGCTGAGAGAGCCCGACCCTCTGAGTGCGTCTTATTCCCTTCCGAGCAGCATTCCCGAACGCGAACGCCCACGGGCGAGGCGACCAGTAGGGGTGCCGGGTGCTCCCGTCACAGAGCGCGAACAAGCGGGCGACGCCGCACTGCGATTCCCTTCGGGTCGCTGAAGCGTTGCCAACCGAGGTGGTACCGCGAGAGCCTTCTCCCGTCCTTGGATTCCTGGTAAGCCGCAAGCGGCCCCAGGCGGGACGGAAGAAGGCTCTTTTTTGTTGGCTCGAGAAGAAAGGCGAACCTTATGGCAATCGCAGAGGAGTTGGCGGCGCTGCGCGAGCGCACCTTGGCCGAAATCGCCGCGGCGGACACGTCGGCGGCGCTCGAGGCCGTGCGCGTGGCGGTGCTGGGCAAGTCCGGCACGCTGACCGGGTACTTGAGATCCATGGGCCAGGTGCCCGCTGAAGAGCGCGCGAGCGTGGGCCGTGCCGTGAACGCGGCCCGCGTGGACGTGGAAGAGGCGCTGGCCGCCCGCAAGGCGGCGCTCGATGCCGCCGAGCTTGAGGCGGCCATGGGGGCGGCGGCCGTGGATGTGACGCTGCCCGGCCGCGCCCAGCAGGTGGGTACCCGCCACCTCATCAACGGCATCATCGACGAGGTGTCCGATATCTTCTTGGGCCTCGGCTACAAAGTGGTGGAAGGCGAGGAGATCGAGACCGACTACTACAACTTCACGGCCCTGAACGCTCCGGCTGACCATCCGAGCCGTTCCATGCAGGACACCTTCTACGTGCACGACCTGTCCGGCGACACCTCGCGGGTGCGCGGCGAGTCCGACGTGCTGCTGCGCACCCAGACTTCCGGCGTGCAGGTGCACGTCATGGAGGATTGGGACTTGCCCATCTACATGATCGCCCCGGGCAAGGTGTACCGCCGCGATGTGGCCGATCCGTCGCATCTGCCGCAGTTCCATCAGATCGAGGGACTCGTGGTGGATCGCGGCATCACCTTCGGCGACCTGAAGGGCACCCTCGACTACGTGTGCAAGCAGATCTTCGGGCCCGAGCGCAAGACGCGTTTTCGCGCCCATTACTTCCCGTTCACGGAGCCTTCGGCCGAGGCGGACGTGAGCTGCGGCATCTGCCACGGCGAGGGTTGCCGCATGTGCAAGGGCACCGGCTGGATCGAGATCTTGGGCTGCGGCATGGTGGACCCGAACGTGCTTTCCATGAGCGGCATCGACCCGGAGGAGTACTCGGGGTTCGCCTTCGGCATGGGGGTGGAGCGCATCGCCTGCCTGAAGTACGACGTGCCCGATCTGCGCATGCTGCTTGAAGGCGACATGCGATTCTTGCGGCAGTTCTAGGAGGAAACATGAAAGTATCCTTGAAGTGGCTTTCTGAGTATACGGCGGTGCCGGAGGATTTGAAGGCGTTCTGCGACCGGCTCGATTTGACGGGCACGGGCGTGGAAGGCGTGGAGAAGACCGGCGAGGCCTTCGAGGGCGTTGTGGTGGGACACGTGCTCACCTGCGAGCCGCATCCGGATTCAGACCACATGCACGTGGTGACGGTGGATGTGGGCGCCGAGGAACCCGTGCAGATCGTCTGCGGGGCGCCGAACATCGCGGCGGACATCAAGGTGCCCGTGGCGCTCGTGGGCGCGGTGCTCCCCGGTGATTTCAAGATCAAGAAATCGAAGCTGCGCGGCGTGGTGAGCTGCGGCATGTGCTGCTCGCGCCGCGAGCTGGGGCTGGGACAGGACCACTCCGGCATCTGGGTGCTGCCCGCTGACGCGCCGGTGGGCCAGCCCATGGCGGACTTCATGGGCGCGGGAGATACCGTGCTCGACCTGGAGATCACGCCGAACCGGCCGGACTGCCTGTCTATGGTGGGCATGGCCCGCGAGGTGGGCGCCATGTACCAGCAGCCGGTGACCTGGCCGCTGGCTGCCGATGTGGAGAAGCTGCCCGCCGTCACTGCCGGCGAGGACGTGGCCGGCGCCGTCACCGTTGAGGTGCCCGATGCCGCGCGCTGCCCGCGCTACACCGCTCGCATCATCGACAACGTGAAGGTGGGGCCCTCGCCCGAATGGCTCGCCGAGCGCGTGACCGCCGCCGGGGGCCGTTCCATCAACAACGTCGTGGACGTGACGAACTACATCCTGTACCTCTACGGCCAGCCGTTGCATGCCTTCGACTTTGCGAAAGTGGCCAGCGCCGACGGGTGCGCCCACATCATCGTGCGCGCCGCCGCCGACGGCGAGCATCTGGTCACCCTGGACGGCGAGGACCGCGCGCTCACCGAGGACATGACGGTCATCGCCACCCCCGAGCGCGCCGTGGCGCTCGCCGGCGTCATGGGCGGCGAGAACAGCGAGGTCACCGAAGAGACCACCTGCGTGCTTCTGGAATCCGCCGCCTTCGAGCGCGGCCGCACCTCCCGCACGAGCCGCAATTTGGGGCTCATCTCCGAGGCCTCCATGCGCTACGAGCGCGGCGTGGACGACCATCTGTGCGAAGTGGTGTCGCAAGCCGCGGCGGCGCTTCTGGCCGAGGTGTCCGGGGGCACCGTGCGCCCCGGCGTGGTGGACGTGTACGAGCTTCCCACCGCCCGTCCGGAGCTCATCTTCCGCATCCCGCGCTTTGTGGCCATGATGGGGGCCGACATTCCCGCTGACTTCATCGAGGACATCCTCGTGCGCCTCGGCTGCGCCGTGGAGGCCACCGACGACGCCTCCGTGCTCTCGGTGCTGCCGCCCACCTTCCGCCCCGATCTGGAGCGCGAGATCGACCTGTACGAGGAAGTGCTGCGCCTGTGGGGCATGGACCGCATCCCGCCCACGCTGCCCGGCGGCCGCGAGCGCGTGGGCGCGCGCACGCCGGAGCAGGAGACAGTGCGCGTGATCAACGACACCCTGCGCGCGTCGGGCATGAACGAGACCATGACCTACTCCTTCGCCGAGCCCGGCGACATCGAGCGTCTGCGCCTGCCGGCCGAGGGGCTGGGGCTGGCCGTGGAGCTTCTGAACCCGCTGAACGCGGACATGTCGGTCATGCGCCAGTCCATCGTGCCCGGGCTTCTGCGCTCGGTGGCCTATAACCAGGCCCGCGGTGTGAAGAACATCCAGCTCTACGAGATCGGCACGGTGTTTATGGCCGCCGAGGGCCGCAAGAAGGCCAAGGAGCGCAAGAAGCTCGCCGGCGTTCTGGCCGGCTCCATGCGCGACGGGGCGTGGAACGCTCCGGCGGTGCCCTTCGACTTCTTCGACGCCAAGGGCGTGCTGGAGAATTTGGTCCGCGAGCTGGCGCTGCCCAAAGTGCGCTTCCGGGCGCTTTCCGCCGAGGAGGCCCCGCAGCTGCAGCCGGGCCGCGCCGCCGAGATGATGGCGAACGGCGCGGTCGTCGGCTGGGTGGGGGAGGTTCATCCGCTCGTGGCCGACGCCTTCGGGGCCGAGCCGCCCGTGGTGGCCTTCGAGCTGGACGTGGCGGCGCTCGTGCGCGCGTGCCGCCCGGCCCGCGACTACGTGGACGTGCCCACCTTCCCGGCCGTCACGGTGGATCAGGCCTTCGTGGTGGCCGAGGACGTGCCCCATGAGAAGATGGTTCAGGTGATGACCTCGGCCGGCGGGAAGCTCTTGGAATCCGTGGCGCTGTTCGACGTGTACCGCGATGCGGAGCGCGTGGGCGCCGGCAAGAAGTCCATGGCCTACAGTCTCGTCTACCGAGCGCCCGACCGCACGCTGACCAGCGAGGAAGTGGAGCGCGCCCACGGCAAGCTCGTGTCGAAGGTGGAAAAAGCCACCGGCGCCGAGGTTCGCGGGTAGGCGTCGGGCGAGGGCGGAACCACGCGGTATTCTGATTCGCTCAGGCAGTCCTCGCTCTGCAGGACAGGACATTCAGTCCTGTCCTGTTCGCTGCGGAACTCGCTCGGTCAGAACACCCCGTGTTTCCGCTTGATCCGGCAGCGGTCGAGACGGGCTTTTCGTGGAAGGCGGCCGGGGACGGCGCCCCTTCGGTACAATAGCGAACCGGCAAATGAGTAAGGGCGGCCTCGTGTCGCCCGCTTTCGATAAAGGAGCATCTATGTGCGGAATCGTCGGCTATACCGGTGAGGCGAGCGCCACGCCCATCCTGGTGGAGGGGCTCACCCGCATGGAATACCGCGGCTACGACTCGGCGGGTGTGGCCGTGGAGCAGGACGGCGGCATTCAGGTGATCACCCGCAAGGGCAAGGTGGCCGAGCTTGCGCACACCCTCGGCCACTTCGAAATGACGGGCACCTGCGGCATCGGGCACACCCGTTGGGCCACCCACGGCAAGCCGAGCGAGGCCAACGCGCACCCGCACACCTCGTGCTCCGGCGACATCGCCGTGGTGCACAACGGCATCATCGAGAACTTCGCCGAGCTGCGCGAGGAGCTCGTCGGTCGCGGGCACGTCTTCAAGAGCGAGACGGATACCGAGGTGGTGGCGCACCTCGTGGAGGAGTCCTACCACCGCATGCTCGCCGAAGGCACCGGCGACCTGCGTGCGGCGGTGGCCGAGGCGGCTGCGCGGCTCGTCGGGGCCTACGGTCTGGCCGTCATGGCCGATGCCGAGCCGGGCACGATCATCGCCTGCCGCAAGGATTCCCCCATCGTGGTGGGCTGCGGCGAGACCGGCAGCTACGTGGCCTCCGACATCATTGCGATGATCGACGCCACGCGTGATGTGGTGGTGCTCGCCGACGGGCAGATGGCGCGCCTGCGCCCCGATGGCATCGAGTACTACGACGAGGCCGGCAACCCCATTAAGCCCGACGTCACCCATGTCGATTGGGATCTCGACGTCGCCGAAAAGGGCGGGTATCCCGACTTCATGCTGAAGGAGATTCACGAGCAGCCCCGCGTCATCCGCGATACGCTGGCCGGCCGCCTGGTCGCTGGCTCGCTGGTCATCGACGAGCTGGACATGACGCCGGCCGAGCTCAACCTGGTCGATCGCGTCTACATTATCGCGTGCGGCACCTCCTACCATGCGGGCCTTATCGCCAAGAACCTCATCGAGAGCTGGGCGCGCATCCCCTGCGAGGTGGAGGTCGCCAGCGAGTTCCGCTACCGCAATCCCATCATCACGCCCACGACGCTGGTCGTGGCCGTATCGCAATCGGGCGAGACGGCCGATACGCTGGCGGCCATCCGCGACGCTCGCGTGAAGGGGGCGAAGGTCTTCGGCATCACGAACGTGGTGGGAAGCCCGGTGGCCCGCGAATCCGACGGCGTCATCTACACCAAGGCCAACAAGGAGATCGCCGTGGCCTCCACGAAGAGCTTTTTGGGGCAGGTCGTCTCCCTCACGCTTTTGGCGATGCTGCTCGGTCAGGCGGTGGGCCGGCTGACCGGCCGGCAGATCAAGCTGCTGTTCAGCGAGCTGGCCGATACCGCCGAGCAGGTCGAGCGCATCCTCGCCGACTGCGATCCGGCGGTGGAAGCGGCGGCCGACGCCATGGTGGACGCGACAAGCGCCCTGTTCATCGGCCGGGGCATGGGGGCCGCCACCAGCTACGAGGGTGCCCTTAAGATGAAGGAGATCAGCTACCTGCACGCCGAGGCCTACGCCGCCGGCGAGATGAAGCACGGTCCCATCGCCCTTATCGACGAGGGATTCCCCGTGGTGGCCATCGCGACAAAGAGCCCCGTTTACGACAAGGTGGTGTCGAATTTGCAGGAGTCCCGGGCCCGCGGCGCCTGCATCATCGCCGTGGCCACCGAGGGCGACGAGGAAATCGCCAAGCACGCCAACCACGTCATCTACGTACCGAAGGTGCGCGACGCCTTCTCGCCCATCACGGCCAGCGTGCCCTTGCAGCTGCTCTCGCGCGCCGTGGCCGTCAAACGCGGCTGCGACGTGGACCAGCCCCGCAATCTCGCGAAATCGGTGACGGTCGAATAGCTTCGAATCTCTTTCGGCGCCGCGCTCGACCACGAGGCGGCGCCTTTGCGTATCCCCGATGATCTGAAAGGCAGATGGAGTGGCCCGATCGAAGAAATCCCAAGCCGCCGTCGATGGCGCGCTTGCCATGGACGTGCCCAACGAGGAAGTGGGCCTCGGCGTGGACATCGTGGAAATCGCGCGCATGCGCAAGATCATCGATCGCTCGCCGGCCTTCGTGGAGAAGGTGTACTCCGCCGCCGAGCGGGCTTATTGCGACTCCCACGCTCACCCCGAAGTGCACTACGCCACCCGCTTCGCCGCCAAGGAGGCGGTGCTGAAGGCGCTCGGCACGGGGTTTTCCGAGGGCATCGGCTGGCTCGATGTGGAAGTGCGCCGCACGAGCAAGGGGCGCCCCTACGTGGTGCTCACCGGACGCGCCCGCGAAGTGGCCCGGGAACAGGGCGTGCGGGAGATTCCCCTCTCACTGTCCTACACCCATACCGACGCCGTGGCCTGCGCCATGGCCATCACCGAGGAGTCGGTGGCGGCCACCGAGCGGCGGCGCGACCCCATGGAGGAGCTCACCCGCCAGTTCAAGGACGCCCGCGCCCTGCTGGACGACCTCCCGGGAGCGCTTGCAGCCGGGTAGAATGAGCGATCTTCGAAACCCGCTGTCGATCCACCTTCCTGCGCAACCATCGATATCCCAAAGCAAGCCCTCGGGACAACTTTTCAGCATTTCGTGCAGAGAAAAGTGCGATTGTGCGAGTCTGAAGCGCCTTCGTTGACTCATTTTGCGGAGAAAATCACGATCGTGCGAGTTTTTCTCTTCTCAGAACTCGCGCGATCGTGATTTTCTCGACATTTGCGACGCATTTTATGTTTTGTCCCGAGGTTTGCTGAGTTTTGCGAAGCGAACAGACAAATGCGGCTAACGCGACAGGTCGGTTTTGCCCTATTGCGACAGCTTGGCTACGACGCGTTCCAGGGCGTGGACGTCGATGGGCTTGGCGACATGGGCGTTCATGCCGCAGGCGAGGGCCTGGCGCTCGTCCTCGGCGAAGGCGTTGGCCGTCATGGCGATGATGGGGATGGTGCCGGCGTCGGGGCGATCCATCGCGCGGATGGCCCGGGCGGCGTCGTGGCCGTTCATGACGGGCATCTGCACGTCCATGAAGATCATGTCGAAGGTGCCCGGGGCGCTCATCCCGAACTTCGCCACGGCCTCCTCGCCGTTGGCGGCCACCTCGCAGGTGGCGTCGTGGATGTTCAGGATGGCGGTGATGACCTCCGCGTTCAGGGCGTTGTCCTCCGCCACGAGGACGTGCTTGTGCGCCAGGGCGTTCCCGTCGGCCCCGCTCGCGTCGCCGGCTCGCTTTCCGCCGTCGCCCTCGGTGCCGTCCGACTCGTCGCCGGCCGGCGGGAAGTCCAGATCGACGATGAAGGTGCTGCCCGTCCCCAGCTCGCTTTCCACGGAGATGGTGCCTCCCGTAAGATCGACGAGGTTCTTCGTGATGGCCATGCCGAGGCCCGTTCCCTGAACCTTGTTGGTGAGGCTCGACTCCTCGCGGGTGAACGAATCGAAGATGGTGGCGAGGTAGTCCTTCGACATGCCGATGCCGTCGTCGCGGACGATGATGCGCAGGTGCTGCAGCTCGCCGTGGCGCTTGGCGGAGCCGTCGACGCGGAAGAGGATGTGGCCGCCCTCGGGCGTGTACTTCATGGCGTTGGAGAGCAGGTTCATGAGGATCTGGCGCAGCCGCCCCTCGTCGCCGACGAGCCGGTCGTGCTCGACCTTGTCCACTTCCACGGTGAACACTTGGTTTTTGGCGTCGGTCTGCTGGCGCATCATGGCCTCGACGGACTCCACGGTGCCGGAGAGGGCGAAGGCGCTTGCTTCCAGGGTGGTCTTGCCGGCCTCGATCTTCGACATGTCCAGCACGTCGTTGATGAGCCCCAAAAGATGCTGGCCGGAGGTGGCGATCTTGCGGTTGTAGTCGCGCACATGGGCGGGGTTGTCGGCCTCGCGGTCGATGAGCGTGGAGAAGCCCAGGATGGCGTTCATGGGCGTGCGGATGTCGTGGCTCATGGAGGAGAGGAACGAGCTTTTGGCGCGGTTGGCGTCCTCGGCGGCGGTGGCGGCGCGCTCGAGGCGGGCGCGGATCTCGTGGTCGGCGGTGACGTCGGTGAGCGAGAAGATGGTCTTCTCGCGCTCGGCGAGCATCACGGGCCGCGCCGTCATGCGCAGCCACTGGGAGCGGCCCAGCGCCGGGTTGTCCGCCTCGAATTCCCAGGTGCGCGCCTTATCGCCGGCGCCGGAGTGCACGATGGCGGCCACGTTGGCGTAGGCCTCGTTGGGCGACAGCTCGTTGGGGACGAAGAAGTCACGGGCCGGAATGCCGAGGATGTCCTGGGTGTTCTCGAAGACGGCCTCGATGAGGCGCTCCTTGCGATCGACGATGAAGATGGCGGTGTCGATGTTGGCGCCGATGGCCGAGTACACGCTCTGGATGTACTGCTCGTAGCGGTGCTCGCGGCGGCGCCGGTACACCATGAGGGCCACCATGGCCGCCGCCGCCACGGCCACGGCCACGGCGAGCACGGCCACCATCTGGTTGGTGATGCCGACGATCTGCGTGCCGTCGGATTCCACCACCGAAAGCGGCAGGATGGTCACGAGCGACCAGCCGCTTTTGGCGCTAATGGGGGTGTAGAAGACGAACTGGTCGGCGCCGTCGAGGGTCATGACGAGGCTGCCGGAGGTATCGGAGGCGATGCCGGCGAGCAACGAGGAGACCTGGGACGAGTCGGCGTTGTCGTTGATGAGGGCCGAAAGGCTGCCCTGGACCGCCTCGTCGGCGCCGCGGTTGGCGTCGAGCACGATGGTGCCGGAGGAGTCGACGACGAAGGTGGCGCCGGCGCTGGAATAGGCGGTGCCGTAGGAGTTCTGCAGCTCGTCGGCGGGGTAGGAGACGTAGACGGCGCCGAGGACGTCGCCGGGATCCGCGGGTGTGGCGGTCGTCCCGGGGCCGGCGGTGACGGGGGCGTCGACGATGGGGGCGTAGAAGAGGATGCGGCGTTCGCCGCCGTGGCCGAGATACATTTCCGAGGAACCGGTCTCGCCGGCCATGGCCGGGCCGAACAGCTCGTCTTCCAAGGCCGGATCGTACAGGTCGGTCTCGCTCGAGGAGCACCAGGTGCTGCCGTCCTTGGAACGAATCCAGGCGGCGGCGGCCTCGTGGGTGGAGATGAAGTCCTTCACCTGGTCGCGGGCCTCTTGCGGGGTGACGTCGGCGATGAAGTGAGCGAGGCTTTTCACGGAGTTCTGATCGGAGGCGAGGCATTCGTCCAGGTAGTGGGCGCGGGCCGTGGCCAGCTCCATGACCGAGGTGGTCGTGGTGTTGCGCACGAGGGACTGGATCTGCCCCAGGTAGAACAGGTTCACCGTGATGGCGACGGCGGCGAAGACGGCCACGATGACCAGGCCTGCGGCCATGATCTTGCGGCTGTCGACTTTGACGGCGTGCACGGCCTCCCCTTTCTGCTCTCAATGACACCTCAGTATAAGGCTATAATGCCGCAATTGTGGCGAGATTCGCTATTAACCCCTGTCAATAGGGGGGGCGAGCGTGCCGCCCCGCCTTAGGACTCGATGGCGCGGATGGCGTCGGGAAGGTAGGTGATGAGGTCCTCGGCGGCGACGCAGATGTCGGTGAGGGCGGCCGCGGCGGTCCGGCCCGCCTCGGCGTGCAGGGCGCAGCCGAGGGCCGCGGCGTCGCGGGGGGAAAGTCCCTGGGCGAGCAGGGCGCCGACGATGCCCGCGAGCACGTCGCCCGTGCCGGCCTTGGCGAGCGCGGACGTGCCCCGGTCCATGACCTCCGCGGTGCCGTCGGGCGAGGCGATGAAGGTCACGGGGCCTTTGAGGGCCACGACGGCGCCGTAGGCCTCGGCGAGCGCGCAGGCCAGGGCCGCAGGCGCGGGGTCGGCTTCGGCTAGCGTGGCGCGGCTTGCGGGGGAGAGGGCGCCCGCGGCCTCCGCGAGGGGGCTGCGCGTTCCGCGGGCGGCCGCGTCATCGGCCTCTTCCAGGGCCTCCCGGACGCCTTGGGCCAGCCGCGTCGCCTCGCCGCCGTGGGGCGTGAGCAGTGTCGAGCGCCCGGCGGCGGCCCGCTCGCGGGCCAGGCGCAGGCCGGTGGCGTTGGCGAGAAGCCCGAGGGCGCCCCCGTCGATGAGCAGAGGGGCCTCCCAGCCCCGCACCGTCTCCATGAGAAGCGAGGTGAGGGAGGTTTCCGCCGCGTCGAAGCCGCAGCCGATGACGCAGGCCGTCGGGTGGCCCGGCCGGGGCGCCGGCGCCTTGGCCGGCTTCCACGCTCTCCAGTCGCGCACCACCAAAGACGGCCGCCAGCCGCGCACGGTGATCATCGATTTCCCGGCGCAGAACACCTCGGTGTAGCCGGCCCCGCCACGCTCGCCGGCCGCAGCCGCCAGGCAGGCCGCGCCGGGGTAGGCGGCCGATCCGACCACGAGGCTCAAGTGCCCGCGGGTGTACTTGTTGGCATCGGCGGCCGGATGCGGCAGCAGACAGGCCAGCTCGGCATTGCCCCGGCCGGGGGCCACTTTCAGATCCTCTGCGTCTTCCATCTCTTCCACACCTTCCAAATAATGAGCGAAACCCTCATGAAACGCAGCGCCAACGCAGCGCAATCCTGTCGGAAACGGGACGGCCGTGCGGCGTAATTCTCATGTTCCCGCTTCTAGAATGAATATCGTCACCGTAGCACACTGCGATGGCGGATAGCCAAAGGGTTAAGGAGTTGTGATTATCATGGACATCAAGGTAGGACGCAACTGGGGCCTGTTCGCCGCGGGCATCGCCCTGGTCATCATCGGATTCGTGCTGCTCATGGTGCCGGGGCTCACGCTGGTGAGCATCGCTGTCATTGCCGGCTGCATGTTTCTGGCCGCGGGCATCGTGGATGCCTACGCTTACTTTAAGTACCGCGAGGCCGAGGGGCTGTCCGGCTGGGCGCTCGCCTACGCCGTCTGCGACATTATCTTGGGCGTGCTGTTCATCGTGCATCCCATAGCGTCGGCTGTGGTGATTCCCTGGGTCATGGGCATCTTCGTGGTGGCCTACGGCATCTTCGAGATTGTGGCGGCCGTCCGCTTCCACGATGCGCTTCCCGGCTGGGGCTGGGTGCTGTTCGCCGGCATCGTGTCGCTGTTCTGCGGCATCGCCTTCTTCCTGTGGCCGGGCACCTTCGCGCTGTTCTTGGGCTTCTTCCTCATGGCCCGCGGCGTGCAGATGGCCGTCTACGGCGTGTCGCTGCCCCAGGCGACCATCGTGGCCCACACCCACTAGGAAGTGCGCACGCTCGGGAGGAGTTGCGCTCTGAGGAAGCGACGCCCGCTAGGCGAGGAGTTGGCGGCACTACGGCCGCGCCAGTGATACCATAGGCGCGAAGAGATTCGAGGCCCGGAAACGCTTCCGGGCCTCTTCATGCGGAAAGCGAGGAATCATGGCGGAGCAGGGCAATCTGTTCGAAGGACAGGATCCGGCGGCGCGGGCCGAGGCGCTCAGGCGCGAGATCGAGCACCACAGCTACCAGTACTACGCCCTGGACGCGCCCACCATTTCGGACGCGGCCTTCGACTCGCTCATGCGGGAACTGCGCGAGATAGAGGCGGCGCACCCGGAGCTGGTGACGGCCTCCTCGCCCACCCAGCGGGTCGGCGGCTACGTGGGCGAGCAGTTCGCACCCGTCGTGCACGAGCGGCGCATGTACTCGCTCGACAACGCCATGGACTTGGACGAGCTTGACGAGTGGATGGAACGCACCGCCGAGGCCTGCGGAGGGGCGCTTCCGCCTTTGTGCTGCGAGCTGAAGATCGACGGCAGCTCCATCGCGCTCACCTACGAGGACGGCGTGCTCGTGCGAGCGGCCACCCGCGGCGACGGCACCACCGGCGAGGACGTGACCGTGAACATGCGCACCGTGCGCGACGTGCCCTTGCGCCTGCGCGACGAGGCGCGCGGTGCCATCGCGCCGGGGGTGGAGACGCTGGAGCTGCGCGGCGAGGTGTACATGCCGAAGAAGAGCTTCGAGGCCTTGAACGCCGCCGCCGAGGAGGAGGGCCGCGCCCCCTTCGCGAACCCGCGCAACGCCGCCGCCGGCTCGCTGCGCCAGAAGGACCCGGCCGTGACGAAGATGCGCGACCTCTCTACCTTTATGTACGCCATCGCCGATGACGCCGCCTTGGAGGTGGAGGGCCAGTGGGAGCTTCTGCAGTGGCTGCGGAAGGCCGGCTTCCACGTGAACCCGGACGTGCGGCTGTGCACCACGGCCGAGGAAGTGCGCGGCTTCTGTCGTGAGTGCCTGGATCGGCGCGAGTCGCTGCCCTACGAGATCGACGGCGTGGTGGTGAAGGTGAACGACTTCGCCCGCCAGCGTGCTATGGGGTTCACCGCCCGGGCGCCGCGCTGGGCCATCGCGTTCAAGTTCCCGCCCGAGGAGAAGACGACGCTTCTGCGCGACATCACCGTGCAGGTGGGGCGCACCGGCGCGCTCACGCCGGTGGCGGAGCTTACGCCCGTGGTGGTGGCTGGTTCCACGGTGGCCCGGGCGACGCTGCACAACCTGGATGAGGTACACCGCAAGGACGTGCGCGTGGGCGACACGGTCATCGTGCGGAAGGCGGGCGACGTGATCCCCGAGGTGCTGGGGCCGGTGCTTTCCCTGCGCAGCCCCGAGGCGCGCATCTGGGAGATGCCGAGCGTATGCCCGAGCTGCGGCAGCTCCGTGGTGCGCGACCCGGGCGAGGTGGCGTTCCGCTGCATCTCCATCGACTGCCCGGCCCAGGCGCTGGAGCGGCTTCTGCATTGGGCGAGCCGCGGGGCGCTGGACATCGACGGCATGGGGGAGGAGATCGTCTCGCGGCTCGTGGAGAGCGGGCGCGTGGCGGACGTGGCCGACTACTACTCGCTTTCCGAAGAAGAGCTGGCGAGCTTGGACATGGGCCGCGTGAAGGCCGACGGGGAGCCGGTGCGCCTCGGGCACACGGTGGCGAAGAAGCTCGTGGCGGCCATCGAGGCGTCGAAGGGCCGCTCGTTTGCGCGCGTGCTGTTCGGGCTGGGCATCCGGCACGTGGGTAAGACCACGGCCGAGGCCATTGCGGCGGCCTATCCCTCCATGGACGCGCTCGCGGCGGCCGGGGAGGACGAGCTGGCGGGCGTCTACGGCGTGGGGCCGAAGGTGGCCCACGGGATGTGGCTGTTCTTCCGCACGCCGGACAACGTGTCGGTCATCGAGCGGTTGCGCGCGGCCGGCGTGACCATGGCCGATGAGGCCGTCGCTGTCGGCGAGGAGGTGCCCCAGGTGCTGGCGGGCCTTACCTTCGTGCTGACGGGGATGCTTGCGCACTCGGGCATGACCCGCGACGAGGCCGGGGCGCGCCTGAAGGCCATGGGGGCCAAGGTGTCGGGGTCGGTGTCGAAGAAGACGAGCTTCGTCGTGGCGGGGGAGAACGCGGGCTCGAAGTACGACAAGGCGGTGGCGTTGGACGTGCCCGTGCTGGACGAGGCGCAGCTATTGAACCTGCTGGAGACCGGGGAGGTTCCGCGCGAGGTGTAGGTGCGGGGCTTCCGGGGGCGGAGCCGCGGGGTACTGCTCAGTCGCTCAGACAGTCCTCGATGGTATCGAAGGCGTCGGGCGATCCTCGTCCCACGCCCTTTGCGCCTTCGATACCATCTGCGGAACTCGCTTTGTGAGCAGCACCCCGCGTCTCCGCCGGACCCAACTTCTCTTCTAACTTCCTTTGTCATGAATGGGGAAGGCGTGGAGGGGGCGTGGGGGTTCGGTTTAGTTCTCGCGCACGGGGCGTGAACTGAAGGCGGGCAAGTTGTGGAGGGGGTTGGCGGGCGCGTCTTCCTCCTTTAGGCTTCGGCCCCATGGTTATGTTCAAAGCGCACACCAAGGCCGCGGGGATGATTGTCGCGGCTGCTCTTCTGGCGGCGTTGTGCACCGCCTTCTCCCATCCTGCGGCCTATGCGTCCGAGGTGGAAAGTCCCTTTACGAAGACTCAGGACTTCGCCCGCGAGATAAAAGAGTACGTGGGTGATGTGGCCGACGAGGCGGCCGCCCAAGCTGAGGCTGAGGCTCTCGAGGGCCGGCGGCAGTCGGTCGTCGCCGAGGCTGATGCGCAGCTCGGGGTGCCGTACTCCTACGGCGGCACGACCCCTTCGGGTTTCGATTGCTCCGGGTTCACCCGCTGGGTATTCTCCCACGCTCTCGGTCGCGAGCTGCCGCGCACGGCTGCCGAGCAGAGCGCGCTGGGCGTCGGGGTCTCGCTGGATGAGCTGGTGCCCGGCGACCTTCTGTTCTGGGGGTCGGGCTCGGGCGTCTACCACGTGGGCATCTACGCCGGCGACGGCGAGTACATCCACGCCTCCACGGGCGGCGGCCGCGTCATGCGCGCCACCTTCGACTACTTCGCCCCCGACTTCGCCAAGCGCGTCATCGAGTAAAGATGACTCCGCTTATCAGCGAAAACGGCCATCGGGCAGGGGTTATTCAAAAACTATATTTGTTGCCTTTGCGAGGATGCCGTGCGAATTCTGCGATAAAATGCCAGTTCAGAAACGGTGGAGGCGTCTTACTTGCCAAATGATCTGCTGATTTACCCACTCAACATCTGTCAATAAGTGCAAATTACCTGTTGGACAGCCCTTCTCTTCACGTTATAATGCAAGCTTCCAGGCATTTTATTGCCCTGGTTTTGCGCACCCAAATGCGCAAACGCGAAACGACGACGATAGAGGAGGCACGATGACTTCACCGAGGGAGGCAGTATCTATTCTCACTGCTGCGGCGCTGGTCGTTGCCCCTGTGGGCGGCGTGGCCGCAACGTACACCACCGGCTACGCCGAGGACGGCGATGGGCATACCATTAAGGACAACCGCGGTCACGATATTCCGGCCAGCTACGAAGAGGCCATCGCGTGGGTCAGCGAGGGTAAGACCCTTTATAAGTCCTGCGTCGATTACATGGCGGCCAATGCTGGGCAGTTCGGTAATCTGACGGAAGAGCAACGTGCGGAGTTGTGGAACCTGGCGACCGATGACGAGCCGGTTACGATAGAAACCGAGACGCCGGAGCCAGAGCCGGAGACCGATCCCGTGGAAACCACGTCGGTACCCGAGAAGACGGAGACGCCGGTTCAGTCCGAGGTGCCGGATACGGATAATCCAGGCATGGAGGAGCCCACGGCTCCCGAAACGCCGACGGATTCTGTTGAACCCGGCGGGTCGACTGACCCGGTGGATTCTACAGATACGACCGATTCCGTTGATCCGACGGATCCAGATGCGCCGACCGACCCGAACCCGCCTCCTGCTTCGACTGACCCGACGGATCCGACGAACCCCGTTGACCCTGAGGATCCGACCAACCCGACCGATCCCGTCGACCCCGATAATCCGGGTGAACCGGTTGATCCCGTCGACCCGGTCGATCCGGTCGATCCCGTCGACCCCACGGATCCGACCGACCCTGCCGAGCCCACCGATCCCGATCAGCCCGCGACGCCGGACGAGCCGGTCATCGATACAGATAACCCGGTTGATGACGGCGTCCAGAAGCCCGGGAATGCCGGCGGGGTGACCGACGAGTCGCACACAGCCGCCGCCATCAAGGGGCAGGCCCAGACGCCGCTCAAGCAGGTGGCCGTCACGGTGCCTTCCATCTCCTTCACGCACATCGACAACTCGGCCTACGTGGCGCGCCACTACAGCGAGGACCTCACCACCGAGAAGTTCATCTCGCTGGTGGGCGAGTCGGCCCGCACCATCGCCGCCGAGAACGATCTGTACGCGTCGGTCATGATCGCCCAGGCCATTCTGGAGTCTGCCTCTGGCAACTCCACGCTGGCCCAGGCGCCGAACAACAACTTGTTCGGCATCAAGGGCACCTACCACGGCAACTCCGTGCAGCTGCCCACGCGCGAGGACGACGGCACCGGCGCCACCTACACCATCATGAGCGACTTCCGCCAGTACGAGACGGTGGACGAGTCGCTCTCCGACTACGCCGACCTGCTCAGCAACTCCATGGGCGATTTCTACGCGGGCGCGCGCAAGTCGAACTCCGACAGCTTTGTGGACGCGTGCGACTTCCTCGTGGGGCGCTATGCCACGGACATCTTCTACTCAGAGAAGCTGCAGGATCTCATCGAGACCTACGATCTCACCCGTTTCGACGTGCCGCTGACCTACGAGCTGGCCGACACCTTCGTGCTGCCGGTGAAGGACGAGGTCACGGGGCTGGACAAGTATCTCGATCCGGTGACCGACAAGGTGGAATACGAGGCGCTCGTGGCCGAGTACCGCGACTACGTCGCCCGCACGAGCGAGTACCAGCAGGCGCTCGCCGAGTGGAGCGACCAGATGGCGGCGGCCGAGGAGCTCTACCACGTGCCGGTGTATCTGGAGAAGCTCTCCATGCCCGCGGCGGACACGCCGATGCAGCAGCACCAGGATGCCATCGACGCCGAGCGCTTCGAGGGCTTCGATACGCTCATCGCCACGGGCCAGCCCCTGCCGGTGCGCGAGGCCCGCACGTTGAACGATCTGACCGCCTGCGCGAACTCGTTCCTCGGCGTGCCGTATCTGTGGGGCGGCACGACGCCGGCCGGTTTCGACTGCTCGGGTCTGGTGCAGTACTGCTACCGCGAGGTGTTCAACATCGAGCTGCCGCGCACGACTTACTATCAGTGCGAGGTGGGCGTGGAGGTGCCCTTCGAGGAGTTGCTCCCGGGCGACCTGCTGTTCTTCGCCGACGGCGGGGACGTGCACCACGTGGCGATGTATCTGGGCGACGGCTACTATGTGGAGGCGCCGCACACGGGCGACGTGGTGAAGATCACGGCCATGAACGACAAGCTGCCCGATTTCGCGAAGCGCGTCGTGGACGTGCGGGGCATCGATATGAGCGAGTTCTCCGACGAGCAGCTGGCGCAGTTCGTGGAGCGCGAGAAGTACCTGCAGGAGCGCGAGCAGCGCCTGGGCGTGACCGACGAGACCTTGGCCGAGCTCACCGAGTGGCTCCGCGGCCTCGAGTTCTAGGCTGCATGCGCGCCGCGTGGGAGTAACTCTGCGACATTTCCTGGTGCTGGGCCTCCTTGCCTTCGTCGTGACGTATTTGTGCGTCCCGCTGGCACGGAGGCTCGCCCTGCGTTTGGATGCCGTCGATTACCCGAGCGCCCGGCGCGTCAACAAGAAGCCCACGCCGCGCATGGGCGGCGTCGCCATGGCAGCGGGCATTGCGGCGGCGCTCATCGTGGAGGTGGCCGGAGAGTACTTTTTCGGCTGGGCCGGGTTCTACATCCACGGCACCGATCGGGCCATCAACCACGCCGGTGTGATGTGCGGGCTGCTCACTATCGTGTGCGTGGGCGCCATGGACGACGTGTACTCGCTGAAGCCCAGCGTGAAGTTCGCCGGGCAGATTCTGGGGGCGACCATCATCGCGGCCTCGGGGCTTCTGCTGTCGAGCATCGCGAACCCGCTCGGCGCCGGGTTCATCCAGTTCGGCTGGTGGTCCTATCCGCTCACGGTGCTGTACCTCGCGTGCTTCATGAACGTCATCAACCTCATCGACGGCCTGGACGGCCTGGCGGCGGGCATCGCGGCCATCGCGTCGTTCTTCCTGTTTCTCATCGCCTTCGGGCGCGGGCTGGAAGAGACGGCTATGCTGTCCATCATCTTGCTGGGCGCGACGCTGGCGTTTCTGCGCTACAACTTCGCGCCGGCGAGTATCTTCATGGGAGACTCGGGCTCGCTGCTTCTGGGCGCCATGATCGGCGTCATCTCGCTCATGGGCGTCATGCGCTCGCCCACGGTCATCGTGCTGGCGGTGCCGCTCGTGATCGCCGCCATCCCCATCGCCGACACGGCGGCGGCCATCATTCGGCGCGTGTACCACCATCAGCCCATCCAGCAGGCCGATCGGAAACACTTGCACCACATGCTTTTGCGCAAGGGCTACGGCGTGCGCAAGAGCGTCGTCATCGTGTACGCCTGGACGGCGCTTCTGGGCGTGGGCGCCTGGGTTATGAGCAGTACCCACGGTGTTGCGGTGTGGGCTATGATCGCCATCATGCTGCTGGGGTCGTTCTTGATACTGTGGCGCCTCGGCATCTTCGATCAGGTTCTGCGCCACCACTACCACGGCCGCCACACCCGCCAAGAAGACAAGCCCCGCTGGTACGGAAGGCACGGGCGGTAGGGAAGCGGCGAGCGCTTACCTTCCACAACATTTCTTGAACTTCTTGTCGCTTCCGCAGGGGCGCGGGTCATTGCAGCCGATCTTCAGGGCTCGGCCGAAATCGTCGACGAACAGCTTCCGGCCCGTGGCCATCTCGATCTGCTCGGCCTTAATGCTTGATTGCATTGATTTACCTGTACTTAAAAGCTAGTCTTTCTGATTAGCGCACCATAAAAACTAACGATTGTGATAAGATGACTGTTTAGATCAGATTACTGAAACGAAAGGATCTGCTATGCAAACTTCTATGAGGCGAAGGATTGCTTCGGTGGCGCTTGCTGTTCTGGTGGCGTTCGGCTGCGGGGCGCTTACGGCGCTAGCGCAGGAGACGGCTGAGGGCCAGACGGCCTATGCCGCCCAGCAGGGGACATGGAAGAAGTCCTCGGGCAAATGGTGGTATGCCTATAACGGCGGCGGCTATGCGAAGTCTGGCTGGGCGCAGATTGATGGCAAGTGGTATCTGTTCGACGGCGCTGGCTGGATGAAGACCGGCTGGCAGCAGGTCGGCGGCAAATGGTATCACCTTTCCGGTTCGGGCGCTATGCAGACCGGTTGGTTGAAAGATGGCAAGACCTGGTACTACCTGAACCAGAGCGGCGCCATGGCCACGGGTTGGCAGAAAGTCGGTGGTTCCTGGTACTATCTCGCCAAGTCGGGCGCCATGAAGACCGGCTGGCAGAAAGTTGGCGGAAGCTGGTACTATCTCAAGGGCTCGGGTGCAATGGCCGCAAATACCTGGATCGGCGATTACTACGTTGACGGGTCGGGCGTCATGGCGACGAATTGCTGGATAGGGAAGTACTACGTTGACGCGAACGGCAAGTGGGATCGTTCCAAGAGCGGCACGAACCTCGCTGATACGAAAACAGTTTATTGGGTTGACAACGGTGAGGTATACCACCTCACCAAAGACTGCGTATCTCTCAAGCGCTCCACCGGTATCCACTCGGGAACCGTTGCTCAATCGGGCAAGTCTCGCGTCTGCAGCAACTGCGGCTAATCGGCAAGTGAAATTCGGCATTTGCCGACAACTCATTCGATTGAGTAATAAGATCAGCTGAGTAAAAGGGAGTCGTCAAAAGGGCGGCTCTCTTGCGTATGGGGCTGATCTCATCAGGGCATGCTATCTTTTGCGATAATCCGGAAACTAGGGGCGATCGTGCGACAATATGGTGCCGATGGGGTTTCTCTATCGAAGAATCGCGCAAGGATGCGGCGATGCCAGCCAAGCAATGGTAGAATAAAGGCTCGTCTGGTTGTCCATTGCGAGAAATGGGGATTGTGGGCACGCTTTCTGAGATAATCAAAGAACAATGGGAGTGGCGCAAGCAGATCCTGAGCCTCGGCCTGTTCGATCTGAAGAAAACATCCGCTGGCGCGGTGCTCGGCTCCTTCTGGTTTTTCGCCAAGCCAGCCGTTTACATCTTCTGCTTCTGGTTCGCCCTTGAGGTCGGCTTGAAAAGCGGTAACCAAACCGGATCGGATGTGCCCTATATCCTCTGGCTGATGGGTGGCCTCATCCCGTGGTTTTATATGCAAGATATCCTGGGTGCCGGTATCGATGTGTTCAAGCGTTACTCCTACCTGGTCACGAAGATCAAGTTTCCGTTGCCGGGCATTCCCACCATCTATTCCATCTCTACGATGATCATTCAAGCTGGTCTCGTGGCCGCCCTGCTCATCGTATTTTTCCTCTGCGGCCAGACGGCGGACTGGTACCTCCTTCAGATCCCCGTCGCCATGGTGCTCATGTTCGTGTTCTTCGACTTGTTCTCGCTTATGACGAGTTGCCTTTCCGCCATAAGCAAGGACTTCAAGAATCTTCTGCAGACGCTCTCGACGCCGTTGTTCTGGCTGTCGGGCGTCATTTTCGATGTGTACTCCATGGGCATTCCCGCCATCGAGGCCATCCTCATGTTCAATCCCGTCACCTTCTTCGTCACTATGTACCGCTGCGCGGTGTACGACAAGATGTGGATCTGGGAGAAACCAGAGGCTATCATCGGCTTCGTCGTGGTGTTCATCTTGCAGCTCATAGCCACGACGATCATCTACAAGCGTACTCACGAGGAGGTGGCCGATGTCCTCTAGTGAGGCTCCCATCGCCATCAAGTTCGATCACGTCACGAAGACGTACAAGCTGTACGAGAACGACAAGCAGCGCTTCCTCAGCGTGTTCCGCAGCAACGACAAGCGCAAGCTCGTTGCCACGGTGAACGCTTGCGACGATCTCTCATTCGAAGTGAAGCGGGGCGAGGCGGTGGCTTTCCTGGGCACCAACGGCGCCGGAAAGTCCACGACGTTGAAGATGATCACGGGAGTGACCTATCCCACTAAAGGAGAGGTCACGGTCAACGGAACCGTGAGCGCCTTGCTTGAGCTGACAGCTGGTTTCGATATGAAACTCACAGGGCGTGAGAACATCTATCTTCGCGGTCATGCCCTGGGTCTCGAGCGTGAGGAAATCGCAGAGCTTGAGCCGAAGGTGGTCGAGTTCGCCGATCTCGGGGTCTATATCGATCAGCCGGTGCGCACCTATTCGTCGGGCATGAAGTCGCGTCTCGGCTTCGCGTTCGCCGTTTCAAGCGATCCGGAAATCCTCGTAGTGGACGAGGCGCTTTCGGTGGGGGACAAGCAGTTCCAGAAAAAGTGCTTCGCCCGTGTGCGCGAGATCATGGAGAAAGAGGACGTGACGGTGCTCTTCGTTACGCATACGTCTTCTGCGGCCGAGGAGTTTTGCACGCGCGGCATCGTGCTCGACCATGGTTCGAAGAAGTTTGATGGCTCGATAGAGGACGCCATCGCCTACTACGAGGGAAACTACTGATCTTCGGCGGACTCCTCGGCGGTGATCTTGTAAAGCCGCATGTCGCCATCGGCGAGAATCGTCTCGAATCCCGGCGTGTCATCTGTGAGGTTTGCTAAGCCCTCCCATCCCATCTCGTAGTCTTCTCCAGTTTGGATGAGCCATCTGCCCTCGTCGTAGGGCAGCCCTTGATCGAGAAGGAGCACATACTGCGCCCCTGAGTTGCGCACTGCCTCTCGAACGGTGGAATCTGTGGCGATGTCGCTTAAGTGGTCGCGTATCGTCCGGCTCTGCTCGGTGGTGCCCTCGGTGTCGATATGGCGGAAGTAAGTGTTAAGCCCATCGAGCCCGTAGGCGAAGGCGCTTCCGTCGTGGGGTTGGTTGATGACCAGGGCTCCGCCTGGAATCATCTCGAGCACCTTGCGCACGAAGCGCTGCTCCTCGGCGCTGTACACCTGCTCTTCGCCCTCGTCGTAGCCGGACTCCATGAGGTAGTGCATATAGCCGACGGCTGTTCCCACCGTGGGCACGAAATGGCTGCCGGATACTTCGGAGCTTTGGTCTTCAGGCGGCTCTTGGTAGAAGGGGAAGAAGTTGACGAGCGCGAAGACCCCGGCGACGAGAGCCAGCGACCCCTTCCAGGAAAGACGATCGATCTTGCGATGGGCATAGGCGGCAATGGTCGCCAGGCCGAGGGCGGCTATGGGGATGAGGAACAACTCGGCGCAACAGAGGACGCGGTAGGGGTCGCTGTACCAGAATCCGGCGAGGAACGTCCGCAGGGTGTAGGGCGCGTCGCTGCATCGGCATAGGCCGTACACGACGAGCATGTACAGAGCGGGAAGGCCCAGCCAGAACCGCCGCTGCCGCACGAGCGCAACGAACCCTGCAGCGCAAGCTAGGGTAAGAGCCCATTGGGGCGGTTGCTCGGGATAAAGCGAGATGATTGCGGCGGCATAGGCACTTTCAGCCCAGGAAAGATTCAGGTTCCCCGTGTTGTTGAAGAGGACTACCTGCTGAAGGGGAGGGGCATACAGCATAGCCTGCCAGACAAGATAGGCGAAAGCAAGGCCGAGGATCCAGACGACCCATGGTTTCCGCAGCGGATTGCGAGATCCAATCCAAGTGGATTGCGTTATCGCGTCGGCGATTCGATGGATGACGAAGGGGGCCAGGAACACCAATACGGTGAAAAGGCCGTTGGGGTGGGCAACGCCGAAGAAACCCACCGATAGGGCCGAGCAGAGCGCCAGCCCCTTCCAATGGCGCCGCGCTCCTGCGTGAACGTAGGCGATGACAAGAGCGATGGCGGCCGGTGTCAGCGAGAAGCTCAGCAAGTTGGCGAGCAGCTGCCCTTTCAGAAGGAGCACCCAGGGAAGGCAGGCGAAGCCTACGCTCGTGAAGGCGCCGAAGAACAGCGCATCCCGCCTCGCGGGGAAAAGCGCGTGCATGAGGACGAACGAGCTCAGGGGGTAGGTGACGCCGCTCAGCATGGCGTTCAGGGCGTTCATGACGATAGGCATGTCGATACCCGTGGCCGAGGCGACAAGGGCAACCAGCAGATGCCACGCAGCTGGATAGTAGCCAGTTTGCGCCTCGTCGGCCACAGCTCCGGAGCCGGTGTGCAATGCCGACCAATCGCTCGTATCGAGGAAGTGGCGCGCCAGGTTGTAGTGGGTCTGGTTGTCGTAGCGGCAGTAGTACGACTCCGGGCCGTCGAGGCTGAGCACATAGACGTACAGGCAGACGGCAATGCCCGCAAGGAGGTACAGTGCGAGCATCCGCCAAGCGAAGCTGGAACTACGGGGTGGCCTGTCCCGCGTTCCGAAGAGCCGCGAGGCTGCGAGGAGCGCTCCACAGGCGAGCGCGACGGGCAGAGCCACGGTTGCCCATGAGCAGTCTATGCCGAGTATGCCCCACAGGACGCTTATGGCGGCATAGCCGAAGACGCTTGCTAATGGGGCGCAAGCGAGCGCCAGGGGCCAACTGAACCGAAGACCTCGGAAGAGAAGGCACCCTGGTCCGTATAGCGCCACAAGGCATGCGAGGCAAGCTCCCGCGAACAACGGCCACATGTGCGCTACTCCCCGGAGGCACCGCCATCGTCGGTGCCGGTGATCTTGTAGAGTCGCATATCGCCGTCGGAAAGAACTGTTTCGAATCCGGGCGTCTCGTCGGTGATGCGATTGATGCCGTCCCACCGCTTCAAACTATCTTCAGTTGTTTGCAAAAGCCATTTGCCCTCGTCGTAAGGTACGCCCTGATCGAGCAGGAGCACATATTCAGCCGACACGTCTTTAACAGCGCGCCGCACTTCCTCGCTTTCGGCGATGGTGTCCAAGCCCTCTCTTATCATATTGGCGTCATCCGTTAGAGATCCTGTGGTGGGATGCCGGAAGTAGGTATTAATGCCGTTGACGCCATAGGCGAAGAGGCTGCCATCTTCAGGAGAGTTGATGACGAGCGACCCGTCGGGAATCATCTCCATGGCCCTATTGACGAAGTCTTTCTCCTTCGTGCTATAGACATGGTCTCTCGTCGTGCTGTACTCGCGGGCAATGCGATCCCGCATGAACCCGAACGGAGACCATTCTCTCTTGTGCGTTACGAGATTGTGGTAGCTAGGAAAGAAGTTGTAGCACGTAAAAACAACAAGCAAGACGGCGGTTACAACGCGCAAGCTGCTTTGCTTGTGCGTTGCGTTGGGGCGCTTAGACGCTTTGCGCTCGTCGTAGGACTTGGCGATGGCGACGATGATGGCGCTCAGCCCCATCGTGATGAGCGGCACGAGAAATATAGCGGCGGCATCTGCCAAGCGCCACGGGTCGTTGTACCAGAAACCGCAGAGAACGTTTCGCAAGTATTCGTCGGTGCAGCGAGATACCCCGTAGGCGATGACCATATAAACTGCTGGGAAGATGAGCCATACCCGATGCTTCTTGATGGCTACGACGCATCCAACAAAAGCCACGATGGCCAAGATGGTTTGCGGCGGCTGTCCGACATAGAACTCGAACGTGACGGAGGCGATAAAGCTCTCAACGGGAGTTAGTGTTAGGCCGCCGGTGTTGGGGAAGTTGACAACTTCAGCGAAGAATGGAAGCTGCAAAAGAACGAACCAGAGGATGATGAAGACCACTGCCGATAGAGCAAAAGCCAACACCTTGTTTCTGGAGAATCGTTTCATGGAGCGATGCGTGATATAGGCTGCGGCAAAAATGTAGGCGCAGAACAGACCGTTCGGTTGAGATAGCGCAAGAGCCGCAACGGCGAGGATGCCGGAGAAAAGAGTACCCTTCCAATGGACGCCTATGCCGGCTTTGATGTAGTGCATGAAAAGAGCGAGCACCGCAGGAAGAAGAGCAAAGCTAAGGAGGTTTGATACCAAGGGGCCTTTTATGAGGAAAGTCCATGGGAAGCAGGCAACCGACATACTAGCCACGGCTCCAACTGCGATGTGCAACTTGGATTTAGGGAACAGGCAAGTGAGAAATGCCCACATGGAAGTCGGATAGACGAGGCCGCATATCACAGCGTTAGTCGCGTTGATGGCGACGATGGGATCGGACGAGGCGAGGGTGCAGACGAGAGCTGCGAGGTCGTGCCAAGCGGATGGGTAGAAACCGGCACTTCCTGGAATGAAAGCGATCGTTCCAGTTGTAGCGCCAATGGATGACCACTGCCCGGACTCGACGAAGTATCGGACCATATTCAGATGGGTTGCGTTGTCTGCGCGGCAATAGAAGGAATCGGCACCGTCGAGTGGCTTGATAAACATGTAGACGCATATCAAGATACCGAAAGCAGCATAGCAGGCGAGGAACTTCCAATCCCAAGAAGTTGCCCGATCCGTGGTCTTGGCGTGTCCAATGAGCTTGGCAATGAGGTAAGGGATGAAGCACAGGACGAGCGTAGGTCCAAAGACAGTTGATCCTGCAGAGAAGATGCCGATCTTTTCGTTTACGATGGCTACGATTGAAATGATAGCTGTCGAAGCTATAGGAGCGAACGCTATGCTTCGCGGGGTGCTGAAGGCCAAATTCCTAAACAGAAGATAGCCCGGTACATATAGAACGATAGCGCATAGTATGATGCAGGCGAGAAAAGAAATCCACATGGGGCAACAAATCCTTCGGAAGCTTACAGACAGCGTTTAAGTATACCAATTGGCGATGTGCTGAGAAGCTAGCAATCTGTCTGTTGAACCAGCTTCAGAATATACCGACAAAGATGATTCGTGCAGGTTCCATGCGTGGGAAGGGTAATGTTGTTCCTGACGAAACATTGATATCTCTCGGGTTCGAAGGCGTCGCGCTCGATGGCTTTCACGAGTACGCTAGGATCGTCGGTGAACAAGGTGGGCACGTCGCGGGCGAGGTCGATGTTGAACGAGCGCTTCTCGTGGTAAGTGCCCCAATCGTAGGCGTACAGAAAAACCGGCACGCCCAGAAGCCCCGCCTCGTACATGACGGTGGAGTAGTCGGTGATCACGTAGTCGGCGGCAAACAGAGGATCGATGCCGCTGCGGTCGGCGGTGATGACGCGCGGGTCGTCGATAGTCTGCCGGCTGACGGGATGAGGGAGGAATACGAAGTTGAACTCATCGAAATCGACGGCCGAGAGCAAGTTCTGCATCGCCTTCTCCTCGTTGGGCGGTGGCGTCTTGCGGAAGGTCGGGCAATAGACGATGGTCTTCTTGCCGGCCATTTCGGGATGCTCCCTCAGGAAGGCCTCGCGCTGCCTCGAGCGAAACGCAGGGTCGCGCAGGAGATCGACCCGGGGAAGGGGGGCTTCGAAAACGATGGAGGGATCCACGTTGAAACCGGCGGCCAAATCGTCGCGGAAGTTGAGCGATGAGACGGCGACGGCGTCGTACCCCTCGTGCATATGCATGAGACGGGCCGTCTCGGAGCTGTGGCCCTCGGGCGTATCCAGTGTGGCATAACCGAACTTCTTCATGTTGCCCAGGGCGTGCCAGATCTGCACGACGGGGGCCTTAATGCGGCTACCGAGCAGGCTCACCACGATGCAGTAGGAATCCACCACGACGGCCCGGCTCGTCGCGATGAAGAAGACCTGCTTGGCCATGACGGGTAAATAGCGGAGCGGGCTTTCCAGCTTGTCGGCCAGTATGACCGTGCGGTATGGCGGCTCCTTGCGTGCGAGCCCTTCTTTCAGAAGGAGGAAATCGATAGGGGCATCGTTGCTCTGACGGCTGATGCACACCACCTGGCGCTTGACGGGAAAAAGGCGGCAGATGCGGTAGAACAGGGCGAGCAGGGCGGTAGCCGCCGCCACGGCGAGACGCTTCACGATGCTCCTCCTGTCTTTGCGGTGCTGGGCCTGTGGGCTTTTTCGCTACGATTGCAGCCCATGGTATCATGGTTTTCGCTATATGAGAGACGGAGGACGGCGTGATCGTAACAATAGAGGATATTTCCTGGGAACGGGTTTTTTTGCGCGTGACCTATCGCGCCGATAAGCCCGCGCATCTGAAGCTGTTCCGCGTGAGATCCCGGCAGTTCGTGGAATTCCGGGAAACCCTGGAAGGCGACCTTGTGACGGCTGTCGTCAACATTACCCAAGGCGGCGGTCGGGAGCCCCTGTCCGACGGCGAGTGGATCATCTGCCAGCAGCTGTCCGATGAGCAAGCCCGCCTCCCGTGGGCGCGTGCCAACGCCCCCTATCTTGTGA
Organism: Adlercreutzia rubneri; assembly: GCF_009755265.1. Taxonomy (NCBI): domain Bacteria; kingdom Bacillati; phylum Actinomycetota; class Coriobacteriia; order Eggerthellales; family Eggerthellaceae; genus Adlercreutzia; species Adlercreutzia rubneri. Next base: position 54,063 of record NZ_WPOO01000013.1, read on the forward strand.
CTCTCGCGAAAAAGCGCCTGTGGGGAGAACTAAAGCCCTCGCAAGTGCGAAGGGCGAAAAGAGATGGGGTCGACTATGCCGCATACCCCTTCACCGACGAACAGATCGACGAGGACATCCGCAACCGTCCCTTCACGACCCATAACATCGCCTATTCGCCGCAGCTGACGGAGTGGCTGGGCGACCTGTCCCGGGTCTTCCGCTATGTGGACGGCAAGTACGCGCTGGCCGCCTCGCTCATTCCCTCCATGGACGCCAGCGACTACCTCATCGTGAAGCTGGCCATCGACTACTTCGTGAAGAACCGGAAGCCCCAGACGCGCCGGTTCAGTCTCCGGCAGATGGAGAAGAACCTCTTCTCGCTTTATTACAAGCTAGCGAGGAAGGTCTTGCGGCCGAAGGATAACGTCGTGCTGTTCTTTAAGGAGAACGGAGATGAGCCGACGGAGAACCTGGCCGCCGTTCGGGATCGCCTAATAGAGAGGGGGATCGACAAGGAATTCCCCGTCATAGAGCGGTACCGCAACACATTCGTGGGGCACCAGAATCTATTTTTCTGGATTAAGGACATCAACGCCATTGCCAGGAGTCGCTACATCTTCATCGACGACTACTGTCCCGTCTTCAACTTCATCGATCCCGACGACGATACGGTGCTCACCCAGGTATGGCATGCCGGTGTCGGGTTCAAGTCGGTAGGCTATGCCCGCTTCGGCATCTCAGGTTCCCCCGACCCCTACCAGTCGGCCCATCGGCGCTACGACTACGCCCTGGTGGGCAATGGGGAGCTACGCGATATCTACTCCGAGGTGTTCGGCATCGAACAGGAGGCACTGCTAGCCACCGGCATGCCCCGGCTCGACCACTTCCTCGACGAGGAGCGCCAGGCGGCGGCGGAGCAACGCCTTATGGCGAAGTACCCGTGGATGGGCGACGGGCGCGTGATCGTGTTCGCCCCCACCTTTCGCGGGGCCGGGCAGGCCACGGCCTATTACCCTTACGACTCCTACATCGACTACCGGGCGCTTTGGGAGATGTGCGAGCGCACCAACTCATACTTCGTCTTCGAGATGCACCACTTCATCGAGGAGCGCCCGGAGATACCGTCCGCTTTCGCGAATCGCTTGAAGGATCTCTCGGACGAGAGTTTGGGTGACCTGCTCTATGTGGCCGATGTTCTGGTAACGGACTACTCGTCCTGCTTCTACGACTGCCTCCTTCTGCAAAAGCCGGTGGTCTTCTACGTGCCCGACAAGGTGGAGTACTCGGCTACGCGTGGCGTGCAGCGCTCGGTGGACGATATGGCGCCGGGGGTGGTGTGCGACACGTCCGAAGAGTTCGTGGACGTGCTAGAGAAGGCCGCCTACCGTTCGACGGCGCCGGACGCATCGATGATCGATCGCTGCTCGGAGCAGGCGGGCTATGCGGCCGACCGCGTCATTGATGCGGTGCTCCTGGAAAAAGAAGTGCCGGGCGTGCGCTTGGCGCGCAATGCGTCATAATAGGCGAAAACGGCAAGAGAAGCGGAAAGAAGCAGCTGCCCATGAACTACGCCCTTATTTTCGCTGGTGGAACGGGCCAGCGGATGAACACCAAAACGCGGCCCAAGCAGTTCCTTGAGCTGTACGGAAAGCCCATCATCCTGTATACCATCGAGGCCTTCGAGAACCACCCGGCTATCGACGGCATCGTGGTAGTGTGCCTGAAGGATTGGATTTCCTTCCTGAAGAAGAAGATCGCCCATTACGACATCACCAAGGTCGTCGATGTGATTCCTGGTGGTGCCACGGGGCAGGAATCCATCCGCAACGGCCTGGCGGCATTGGAGGCGGCCGTGGGGCGCGACCATGCCGTGTTCGTCCACGACGGGGTGCGCCCTCTGGTGAGCGACGAGACCATTACAAGGTGCGCCGAATCGGTGGCCGCCCATGGCAACGCCATTTCCGTCACGCCGGCCATCGAGACCATCGTGCAGGAAGAGGACGGCGTGGTAACCAACATCATCGACCGGGCCGCCTGCCGCATGGCCAAAGCCCCCCAGTGCTTCAACATCGGCGAGCTCATCGACGCCCACGAACGGGCCATGACCGATGGCGAGGAGGGATTCATCGATTCGGCAAGCCTCATGCGCCATTACGGGCACGTGCTGCACGCGGTGGAGACGGGACCGGAGAACATCAAGATCACCACGCCGTCGGACTTCTACATCTTCCGGGCCTTCGTGGATGCGCGCGAGAGCTCGGAGATATTCGGTTTCTAGGAGGCTGCCATGTTCGATATCTTTGCCGAATCGCGCGAGCAGGCGCGCTCGGAGGCCATTCCCTGGGGCGAGCTAGAAGGGAAGTGCGTGCTCATCACCGGAGCCACGGGCCTCATCGGCTTCGCCTGCGCTCGCCTGCTGCTGGAGCGCAACCGTCTCGGCCTAGGCCCGCAGATCCGCGTTCTCTGCCTAGTAAGGAACGAGGAGCGTGCTCGCGAGATATTTTCCGCCTACGGTGAGGACGATGGCCTAGAAATGGTCGTGGGCTCTGTTGAGGACTTCCCTCAGCCCGAGGGCTCCATCGACTACATCGTTCACACTGCCTGCCCCACGGCATCGAAGTTTTTCGCGGAGCATCCCGTCGAGACGGCGGACGCCCTGGTGCTCGGCACGAGGCGCGTGCTGGAGCTGGCCCGGGCGAAGGGCGTGTCTGGCATGGTGTACGCTTCCAGCATGGAAGCTTACGGCGATGGCAACGCCGAGCCGGGACTTGATAACTTGCTGAATGAGAGCCAAGTGGGCTATGTGGACCCCCTGCGCGTGCGCAGCTGCTACCCGGAGGGCAAACGCATGGCCGAGCAGTACTGCTGCGCCTATGCCGCCGAGTATGGCGTCCCCGCCATGGTGGTGCGCCTGGCCCAGACCTTCGGCCCCGGCATCCCGAAGAGCGACGGCCGCCTGTTTGCCATGTGCGCGCGCAACGCTTTGGCGGGGGAGGACATCGTCCTTAAGACGACGGGCGCCAGCACGCGCATGTACCTGTACACGGCCGACGCGGTGTCCGCATTGCTCACGGTGATGCTGAAGGGCGAGCCGGGATGCGCCTACAACGCCGCCAACCCGTCCACCTACTGCTCGGTGCGGGAGATGGCCGAGATGGTGGCGTCCTTGGCACCGGACGGCAGCGTGCAGGTGCGCTGCGCGATAGACCCCGATGCCCCTTACCCCCCCGAACATCATCTGCCGTTGGACGTATCGCGCCTTCAGGCCCTCGGCTGGGCGGCGACGCAGGATCTGCCCGGCATGTACCGCAACCTCATGGCCTATCTGGAGGATTAGCCATGGCGAATCCGGTGAAGGTCTCGGTGGTCGTTCCTGTCTATAATACCGCCCCATATCTCGAGCAATGTCTCGATAGCATTGTCGGGCAATCTCTGGCTGACATCGAGATCATTTGCGTGGACGATGGATCCACCGATGAATCACCGGCAATTCTTGAGAGCTATGCTGCTAAAGACCTACGACTAAAAGTAATTCATCAGCAAAACCAATTCGCTGGTACCGCTCGCAACAATGGGATGGCCGCAGCTCGCGGCGAATACATCATGTTCTGCGATTCCGATGACTTCATGGCGGAAAATGCTCTGGAGCTCATGTACGAGAAGAGCAAGAAAGACGAAGCGGATATCTGCGTTTGCGCGGGGAAGCGCTACTATGAGCAACTTGGGCTCACGGTAGATGCGCCCGGTTATTTGGAAGTAAAGCGGGTGCCTGAGAAACTGCCATTCAACCGCTCCGACAATGCGGAGCATCTGTTCAGCTTCACCACTATTATGATGTTCAATAAGATGTTCCGCCTCGATTTCCTGCGAGAGCGTCATCTGCAATATGCAACGACGCGGAACGGTGAAGATGTTGAGATATGTGCCCTTGCTCTTTGGTATGCCGATCGAATAACGGTGGTGAAGACTCCGCTTGTGGTCTACCGTATCGACAGGCCAGATAGTCTCGTGGGAACGCTTAGTCAGGCTGCCCTTGATCCTCTTTATGCCTGGATGCGGGTATGGCGGGCGATCGGTTCGAAGCTAGGTGATGCGAAGCGAAGCTTCGATTGCAAGTTCCTCGGAGTTGCACGTCACACTCTGAGGAATGTGACGAATTCCAACGCGTTCGATCAGTGCTTCGATTACCTGAAAAGTGAAGCAATCGATGTCATGGATCTGCGCGTTCGTAAAGACGGCTACTACTATACGCCCTGGTATAACGAGTTCGTTTCTCATCTTCGCGATGAAAGCTGCGAGGGCTTTAAAGTTTATATGCTCTTTGCGACAAATCGGGATTTAGATACGGAAGAGGCGAAGAGACTCGATTTCCGACGTCGCTTGAGAGAATCGGAGAAACAGAGAGCCCAAGTTGAGCGTGCGTTTAAAAATGCCGAGAAAGAACGTGCCGAGATCGAACGCAAATTCTCGAAAGTAAAATGGCTCTATAGCTGCGGCAGGGCAGCTTTGCGGCTTCCTCGAAGGATTAGAAAAGAACTGACTCGAGGCGGGGAAGCAGCGGATAAATAGAAGAGCAAGCGAGTATTCACGCTTGCTCTTCTCGAGCCGAGCATTAAGCGGTAGCTATTTGATTTGCGAAGAAGTCTTTATGCAGTTGATGGATTATTCGGGCGGTTTCCTCGAGCGTGTAGCAAAAACGTGCGACTTGTTGGGCATCTACTGACATTTTGTGGGTAGGAGCGGAGTTGTCTATCACGTCCTCGATGGCGCTCTCGATTGTTGCGAGATTGGTTTCCGCCAAGATGCAGCCCGTCGCACCATTCTCGATAATCTCGCTACAGGGATTGTTTGCTGCGCAGAGAAGAGGCACTCCGGCCATCATGGCGCCAACGCCGGTGCTTACGGAGAGGTCTTCGTCCGAGATCATGAGGGCGATATCGCTGCAGTGCCAGAGCTCTGGCATGTCGCTGCGGCTACCGAACACTCCAACTGAGCCCGAAAGCTCCTTTTCCGCGATAGTGCTCTGAAGAATTACCATAGCATTATCGTCGAGTCTTTCCGCAATGATAGCGATGCTACAGGTTGTGCCAGATCGCTTCTGCGTTAGCTCACTAACAGCGGCAAGGGCGGAGGATAAGATTTCTGCGGCGCTTTTCGTCAGTGCCTCGACGCAGAATACCGCTCTGAGATGATCGAGGTTCGTGCGTCCGTGGAGGGAATAGAATTTATGGGGCTCGGCGCCGTCGTAGATGACTTGCGCGGAAACACGGGGGCATCTATTTGAGAGCGTACGTGCGGCAGTGTCAGATGCAGCATATATTGCGCCAACCCGGCTAAGCGCATCGGTTATGATTTCGTCGCTCATTGCTCCTGTTCTTATTGACGAGCGAAGATGGAAAATGCTGGGAACGTTCGCAGCGGCTGCTGCTAATGCCCCGTAAAGGCCATCGTAGTTGATGCAGTGCACTATATCGAAATGCTCTTCCTCGATGTATTTTGCAAGCTTGGCTAGAACCTTGCGATCGAAGGCGAATGTGGGTTCCTTCTTGATCGGTGCCGTGTTGCCATCGGTGGTGCGAGGGGCCTCTTTGAAGATGGGGAAGATGCGGTAGGGAACGCGTTCGGTGTTCAGTACGACTTCTAAAGCTCCCTTTTCCGGTATGACGACGGTGCTCTTCTCACCGAGCTCGGTTAAGATTCTCGCCAGTATCACGCACGACTGCATCTCGGAGGAGCATTCTGCGCTGTCGAGTACGATAAGTGTTTTGGGACTCGTTTTAGACACGAGGTGAGGCGTCTCCTGCGTCCTTTTTCCTCCGAGTTGGGTGAGTCTTTTGGCAGAAGAGCGAAGTTGACGCAAACGTGCGGACAAGTTGCGTGCTGTTTTTACCGCACGCCCTGCCTTGGTCGCCTCGTTGAGCTCTCTTTGCAGGCGATTTCCCCGTCTCTCGTAAGATATGCGCAGCTCGTCGGGACGAACGCCCCATCGAATTGCCGTGAGAAAGCGCTCCGCCTCCTTGCTGCAGCAGCGGAGCACCTCGTTTCTCTGAGCAGTGTTTGCATTGCGATAATCTACTCGGCAAAGCCTCGCCCACTCATTGCAAAATGCATCAAGCGCATGCCATACGAGGTAGTCGTCATCGCGGGATTCAAGCAGGTTCTGCAGTGTTCCCAAGCCCTCTAACCTGCTTAGAATCTTCTTGGCAGGTTCAACAGGTTTGTCGATAGGGTAATCGGTGATTCTGCGAATGTAGGTTCCTCTGTTGGAGCAGCCGGCACGATTCGCGAGAAGAATAAGTTGCAAGGCGAGAAGATGATCGTTAAGCTCGGTGTAACGTGACGGAATCGCAGCTTTCTTCAAGAGCTCCTTCGAGAACACCATGGACCAGATTTCATCGTGAAAGTCATCCGCTTCTTCCATTTCGGCGAAAAGCAATTCGCCGGTGGAGATCGAGGGATAGAGGCGATGTGAGGCAAAGGGGTTTCCCTTTTTTTGATATTTCTTTTCCACAAAAGGAGTTTCGTAATATGCACGTACTCCATGAACGACAAGATCGAGGTCATAGTCGTTCAGCTGGTCGGAAATTGAGGCAAGGGCGTCGCTCTCCAAGCGATCTGACGGCATGAGAAGCTGGATGAAGTTTCCGCTTGCTTGGCGAGAAGCCGCAATGATGGCATCGTAAGCTGTCGCTCCGTGCAATCTGAGCAAAGTTGTATTGTTTCTCGACGCGTATTCTGAAGCAAGCGGAAAAGAGCCGTCGGATGAACCGGTGTCGACGAGGACGACTTCGTATTCTTTACAGGTCTGGCTCTCTATGCTTTCGAGGCACTCGGGAAGATGCCGTTCGTTATTGGCGAAGGGAACGATGATAGTGAAGAGATTGCTTTCTTCAAGCCCGCTATCTTTCTGCGGGATAAGCACGATAGGGGTTTGCTGATCCTGGGAAGGACCGGAATCTGAAGAGCTGCTATCTACTCCTGCGATAGCGAGATACTCCTCACGAGAGGCGTCGTCGAAGAGATGTGCGTCGAAACGGTTCAATTCGATGTCTCGAAGGAAATCTCCGCGCATCCTATCTAGGAAAGATAGCTTCAAGGCGGCGCTTACGCGTCCGATATTCCAGAGATACGTCTTGTATCTGAGAGCGCAGAGGATATGGTAAAACAGGCCATCCGAATTTCGACTGTCCAGGAACTCTTCGCACTCGTCCATCTCGTCGCAAACAGCGAAGACCTTTGCCCGAGAATTCGAAGACGAGAAGGCGCTGTCCAGGCGATAGTGTATTACCGGGGTCTCCGTAGCCATGGCGCGCTCAGCCGAGACCCAAACTTTGAAGGCAAAAGAGGTGTCCTGGTATGAGGCTCCAGGCGTCTCGTTGAACCGTATGTTGTTCTTTAGCAGGAAGTCTCGCTTATAGATTCCCGTCCAGATGCTAGGGTTCATCCAGAAACAGCGAGGATAGTCCTTTGGTGTGAAAACGGTGTCGAAGGGAACTTGAGGAAGCCATGTGGGGCAATGTCGATCAACCTTGGTGATTGCGTTGAAGAACGACTCTTTAGTCTCGGAAAACTGAAGGTAGCAACCTTTGACAATGTCCAAATTGCTCTTGGTGGCCAGTGCATATAGCTTTTCCCAAGCATGCTCGCAGACATAATCGTCGGATTCGAGGATGCCAACGTATGTGCCAGTTGCCGCATCAAGCCCATCGTTCATTGCGGCCCCATAGCCGGCATTGGGCTTGTCTATTACCTTAACCCTGCTGTCCTGCTTTTCGTACTTGTGCAGAATCTCGAGCGATCCATCGGTTGAGCCGTCGTTGATACAGATTATTTCTACGTCTTGAAATGACTGGCGCAAAGCGCTGTCGAGGCAGTCGGCGAGATAGTTCTCGACATTGCAGACAGGCATAATAATTGACAGTTTTGGACTCATGTGGAACTCCTCAAGTTGTTTTTCTGTGCGCAGGCATTGGCCCTTAGTGCACTAATGCTTCTAAGGTGCAAATGAAGTATCAAGAATCAAGGGCGATGTGGAAGTCTAACTTGCATCCTCTCCTTCATTTTCCGTTTCGAAAAAATATGGATTTCTAGAGTTGAACGAAATATAATTGGCTGGATGCGCAATGAAATACACATCAGGATCGGAAGATGATCCGCCGCATAATTCGGTGAGCCTGTCTTCAGTTGTTGTGGAAGCGTGGAGTGCCGTCGTGACGGAAACCCTGTCGTAGCTTGTCGCTACTGGCCGCAGAAGTGCGCCACCAAAGGAGTCGCAAATGATTACTGCATTGCCATCGCCCGGTTTTGCCGTGTTACTAATGGAAGACGCGAAATTGTAATATAAGTCATAGAATTGGAAATGACGGTTAAGCCAATTTGCTTCGTAATAGGCAGGATGCTCTTCTCCGGAGAGTGTTTCCCCGTTCGAGTCGAACACTATCGACTCGAACGGATCCGCAAAGTCGAAAGGGGTATCCTCAATCAAGCAGAGTGAGCTTCTGGCGAAGGCGCCCGAATATGGAGGACCATCAATCGTGCGGTAGGATATCTCCTCAAAAGTGCTGCTTGGCATAGGTCGACTCAATAAAAGCTTGGACGCTTTGAACGCGCCGCGAGCATTCCAATGATGGTCGCTCTTGAAAAAGTCATCATAGTAGACGATCGGATCTACGTAGCTATTGTCGATTATCCGGACGTTCTGGCATCCGGATAATCTTGATTTCATATAACTGGAGACATCGCTGGTAGTTGCCTTTGCTTGGACGTATTGCATTGCGGGGTTTGAGGCGGACGTCGATGACATGTCGACGAGGAAGATGGTAATAGACTGATTCGGATTGTTTTGGGAATATGACTCAATACTGTCGCAGAAGTGGTTATAGTCCTGTAGGCTTGCCGTGGAAAGAGAAGGAATTTGCCCCAGCGCTTTAAGGGCGGGACAATAGATATAAGAACTTCCATAATAGGTTGGGTAGCAGTCCCAACCGAAGAGCTCGTTCGATAAGCTAATAGCTGAACGTTGGAGTGTTGCGTTGGCAATGAGCGCGCTGCCTTTCATCGGAATATGGTTGCCCGCCGCCGTTTCGACGGCTTCTTGAAGAGCTTTGGATCCGAAGCCGGACAGCGAAAGATTGCCGCGGACGTCAGCTTTGGCCGTCCCCCCCGATAAATAAGCAGCTTCATCCATGGTGAACCAAGAGGGAAGCGTTATTCCGGTATGCTCTGCGAACCATAACCCAAAAGGTCCGCAGAGCATAATAAATAGCACAAGCGAAAAGCATACATTTCTCAGGTGTTGCATGATTCGCGAAACTCCAATTCATGAAAGGAAAGATTATCGGCAGGATAACATAGCATGGGAGAGCGAACTACTACGAAACCGACTCACTTGTTTGCTATCCTTCTGAGTGCGCGAGGGATAGCTGTCAGCATATGCCCGACTCTAAATGAATGAGAGGAGCGGATGCGGTTGTTCTGCGTCTTGAGCTTCTTCACTTCGTTGTTGAGCCGGAGTATTTCCTCCTTGCGGGCATTTTGATTCTCGTAATCTAGGGTTTCGCCGATGAATGAAAACTCTTCACTGTGTAGGTAGTAACTGCGTGGAAACCCTAGCAGATCTAGTTTCCTGAACCACTCGTCTCTCAGGTGCCTGCGTATCTCATCGGCTTTGTTCCCAGGCGCGATGTCGACTTTCCATTTGCACATATATAGAGCGTAATTTGTGAACATCTGCGAAAAGTCAGCCCAGATGTTCATGGCGATGAGCTTGCTTTTCAGATCGTAGAGGGCGACGAAAGCGCATTCATACAAATCAATCATTGTTGTATCGGTTATAGAGCTGCCGTTGCTTCTACGACGGTAGTGATACAGCTCTTCGTCGAGGATTACTATTTTCGGCGAGGCAGCCATAGTAGCGTATACAAAAGACAGATCATCATGGGAACGGATCGTCTGAAAACGAAGATTATGCTTCTCGATGATTGATCTCCGTATCATTTTGTTCCCGATGTAGCCAATGACGTCTCGGAATAGATCGATTGCGCTCGCAGGGGGGAAGGGGGTGTTGGTTGCCAGATCGACATTTACCGCCCAAGGCATTGATCTGTACTCGCCTGTGTCTTCGTAGTAAGTGTCGATATAGGAAATCACCATGCCAACATCTGAATTCTCGAAGGGAAGGGCCATATGTTCTAACAGTACTGGCGAAAGAGTGTCATCAGAATCGATGCATATCATCAACTCGCCTTTCGCGTGGTCGATTCCTCTGTTTCTTGCGGATGCTCCCCCTGCGTTCTCCTGGTGAATGATCGAGACCCTCGGATCCCTCTGGAAAAAGGACTCTAAAAGCGAGAGGCTTCTATCGGTGGAACCGTCATCGACGAATATCACTTCATAATCTTCAAAAGTTTGATTTTCGAGCGAGGAGAAAAGATCGGGCAAGTACGCCTCGCTGTTGTATACGGGAACAATTATCGAAATATAGGGTATGTGTGACACGGTCGGCCTTTCGCTATGGGTTAATGCTCCGCGTTCTTTATTGTCTGCGTTTCTCGACACCTTGCCACGACCTATCATTCCATCGAATAACATCCGCCAGCGGATCGTTCATGAGTGCATCTTTTCTGCGTTGTGGGGGATTCAAAAGATCTAAAACTGGAAGTAAATCAACGGGTTGTACGAGCTGGAGACCACCGACATGCAGCTCAGGACGAAGACGGCCAGAAGGGCCACGTCGGCGAGCACGTTCACGGCGGTCACGGCGCGGGCGCGGCCAGCGGGCACGGGGCCCTCGCAGACCACCTGGCAGGGCGGCACGGCGGTGTTGCCCTTCTGCGGGGCGGCGACGATGGCGCGATGCGGGTCGCCCTCGGCCCAGGCCTGGATCTTCTTGCGCAGCCACGGCGCCCATGGCAGCGAACCCACGATAAAGATGGGCACGAGGCTCACGTAACTCCAAGACTGCAGCTCCCAGAGCGTGGAGGTGCCCAGCCACCCGTAGGCGCCGAACATGGCGCAGAACCACTCCCCCACGTTCGAAAGCCCCGTCACGGCGAACAGGAGCCACCCGAAGAAGAACAGCACGACGCACCAGATATGGCTCACGAACCGCGGCAGCCTATCGAGCGCCCTCATGACGAAGAACTTCTCCAGCAGGATGAGCACGCCCCAGTACAGGCCCCACAGAAGGAAGTTCCACGCGGCGCCGTGCCAGATGCCCGTCAGGCCCCACACGATCATGGTGTTCAGCACGAAGCGCGGCGTGCTCACGCGGTTGCCGCCGAGCGGGATGTACACGTAGTCGCGGAAGAAGCCGCCGAGCGACATGTGCCAGCGGCGCCAAAACTCCGTGGCCGACTTCGACGTGTAGGGGTAGTTGAAGTTGCGCGGGTACTCGAAGCCCATCATCTTGCCAAGGCCGATAGCCATGTCCGAGTAGCCGGAGAAGTCGAAGTAAATCTGGAAGGTGTAGGCGGCCACGCCCGAGAAGCAGCCGATAAAGCCGATCTCGGCCGCCTCGCGGGGCAGCAGCGAGTCGGCCAGCACGCCGGCGGTGTTGGCGAGCAGCACCTTCTTGCCCAAGCCCACGCAGAACAGCCGCAGGCCCTGAGCGAAGCCCTCCAGCGTGGCGCGGCGGTTATCGATCTCGTGCTCGATGTCGGCGTAGCGCACGATGGGGCCAGCCACCAGCTGCGGGAACATGGCGATGTACATGCCGAGGTACAGCGGGTTCTTTTGCACCTTCACCTCGCCGCGATAGACATCCACCACGTAGGTGATGGCCTGCAGGGTGAAGAACGAGATGCCGATAGGCAGCGCCAGGTTCAACTCGGCGATGAACTCCTCGCCGATGGCGCGGTTGATGTTCTCGGCCAGAAAGCCCTGGTACTTGTAGAACCCGAGCACGAGCAGGTTGGCCGCGAGCGCCGCCACGAGCCAGAACCGCTTCGGTGCCGTCTTGCCCTCGCCGCACTTGCCGATAATGAAGGCGAACAGCCAGTTGAAGCAGATGGAGGCCACCATGAGCCACACGTACACCGGCTCGCCCCAAGCGTAGAACAAAAGCGAGAACAGCAGCAGGACCACGTTCTTCGCCGGCCGCCACGGCATGGCGAAGTAAACCGCCAAGAACAGCGGCAGAAATGCGAACAGGAATATCGTGCTGGAAAAGACCATGATGCGATCTTAGCAGAAAGTCTTATGCCTTTGCCATGCCATCTGTCACTGGCCGTTCTCGGGCAATATAAGTCGTTGGATGAACATGAAGAGGGGATGCTACAATAGCCGCTGATACAGGCCAATAGTCTATGAAAGGCATAAGGGTGGGCAGATTGGAGTTATGCGAAGCACGCGCTTTTGTGATCGATGCGATCCTCCGTGCAAACGGTATTCTACTGACAACTCTTGTCGCGTTGGCCGCTCTTTTCCTCATTCCTTCGAATTCGACCTTCCTCTATTACTGGCAAGGTGGATTGTTCCTGGAGGGATTTGAGGTGGTGCGATGGATTATTATCTTGTTTATTGGCTCCTTCTATTTCTTTTCGCGCGATGGGTCTAGAGACGCCTTTGTCCTAATTACTCTCGCCCTTGTTCTGGCTGCTCTTTTACCCACGCTACTATACGAGGGTAGCAAAGAATTGTGGGCTCATAATTGGTTAGCGTATGTGGCGGTGGTGATGCTTGTATCGATGCTAGTTCACCGACGCCCAAAGGAATTATTGGCTGGTGTCCTTCTTGCCGCCTGCGGTCTGTCTGTATGCAACGTTGTCTCCATGGTGTTGTTTCCGGGGGGCGTTTATGCGGCTGAGTTTTATTTTTATGACAACAGGAATGCTGCTTATCAGATCAGTTTTCTTTCTCTAGCGTGCTCTTTGCTTTTAGATTACGCGTTCCGCAAAAGGTTTTCTTTGCGCTCCCTCATGGTGTTTGTTGTTGTGATTGCGCAGACCCTTCTCTCCGGATCCGCAACAACCTCGCTAGCCATGCTTTTTCTTGTAGCCTCCCTTCTCGTTATTCAAAAAAAGAGAATGCGGGGTTTCTTCAATGGCCTAACGATGCTAGTGGGATCGGGCATACTGTTCTTGCTTGTTGTTGTGGTGAGGATCGAAAATCATATGGGCCCTTTTATAGCGGGCGTTTTCGGAAAAAGCATTACCTTTTCCGGTCGCACGCCAATCTGGGATCTTGCGTTTACTCTGCTCGATGGGCAGCATGTTGTTTTTGGCTATGGCGTTTCGGGCAATGAGTATCTGATTATCAATCAAGCTCACTATTATCATACGCACAATATCTATTTAGATGTCTTGTTTACATCGGGTCTTATTGGCCTAATACTAATGCTATGTCTTCTTGGTTTGACGGCAATAAGGCTTTATAAGTGTCGGCATAATATTTCGGTTGCAGTTCTATCTTCCTTTTTTGGTGCCTACTTAATGGTGGGCACCATGGAGCCAATGACGAATGTATCCTTCTTTCTATTCATTTCTTTGGCCTATTACTGGTCGAAGAGAAGCAGATTGACCCATGCTAACGGAATCTCGGTGAGGTATAGAAATGCATAAAGGCTGAATTGCGAAGCAAGCGAGCGTCATGCGAGGTGCGCGCGTTTCCTGTTGGCCGCATAATCTTTTGCAGGGTCACCCTTTCGTTGAACAAATTATTGTTTCCCTGTTTGAGCTTGGCTGGCTCTTTGCGCTGATGGGGAAGTCGTTTATACTTGGAATGTTTTTCGTATACTGAAATGAGGCTGTTTTGACATTGCAAGATTTGTGGCTCATGATCAAGCATTATTCTAGATGGGTTGTTCTGGTTCCTATCATATGTGGCGTTCTGGCGGGTGGCGCCGGCGCTCTTTTGGGCATGGTCAATGGATCTGTACACACCGCCGCTTCCACGCTCACAGTCATCGATCCTACGGGTTTGGTGAGCTCGACAAGTCTTGCAAATCTTGTAAACGTGTTCGCGCAAGATCAAGCAGAGCTAGAGAGCGGTGGCGATAGCGGAGTTACCGTTAAAACCGAAGTCGACTCTTCAACTCAATCGATTAAGTTTGAGGTGGCGGCACCTAGCGAGCAAGCGTCTTTGGATGTCGCAAATCGTCTCGCAGAGAGGACAGCGGATGCGGCGCAGAGTGCCCTGGTCGAACAGGGCACCGCATACATGGAGGCTGTAGACGAGATGGGCAGCCAACCTCTCACCGAAGAGGGTACTTACATAAACGCGGGCGCAACAGCCGATGAGAGGGCTGCTGCTTTGCGCTCATGTTTCTTCTCGGTATCTTCGGCGACAAAAGTTGAAGCGGGCGGTATGGTATCGCTTTTTGTCAAGTACTTAACCATTGGCGTTCTTGGCGGTCTGTTTCTAGTTGTTTGCTCCTTGATTTTGGTTGACTCTGTGAAACGCCCAATGAAAAGCAGCAAAGACATTGAGACTGTGACCGATCTCCCGGTTTGGGCGGTATCGGATAACCGACAAGCGGGCAAGCGGCTGTGGATGAATATTCAGTTTGCTGCGAAAAGCCACATTGAGTCAATTTGCTTGCTACCTGTGTCGGGTGGTAAGCAAATGGGAATCAAAGAGGCTATCTCGGAAGCCATGAGTGAAGAGCCGTCTGGCGACATGGGTGATTCTAGCATTCGTATTGAGGCATGCGATTCGATAGAGAAGAGCATCGTTGGAGCGCGTGTCGCGAAAGAAGCAAGCGTAACCATTGTGACGGCTGTCTGCTGGAAAGACTCGGAACCCGCTCTCTGTGGTGTCCTTGAAGAGCTGCAATTGGCGTCAGCGAATGTGGTAGGTATCGTTCTTCTTTCGGGAGAGGAAGCGATGTGACAGCTAAGCTGATAAGGGGACGAGGGATAAGGCGTGTCCTCGTCAGGTCGCTTCCACTCGTGGTGCTCGATGTCGCTGCGACGGTTGTAGCATTTCTGATTGCTGCATGGGGCACGAAAGCGGGAGAGATCGATCTGGCGTCGCCTTTCTTTATGGGGCAGATGGCGCTGCTCTCTCTTGTTAATGTGGCTGTATTCGGTGTCTTTCGCATGTACAACAGCCTTTGGGAGTATGCGAGCGTGGACGACGCGGCGCGCATTGTGCTTGCGACTGCAGTGGGCTCGGTAATCGGCGACGTGCTCGGTGCTCTTGTATTCGATGCGCGCATGCCGTTTCGCGTGTACATTTGCGCTTGGGCGATTTTGCTGGTGATTTGCGGCATGGCGCGTTTTGCCATACGTGTGAATTCTAAAGGACGGAGCTGGTCCTTCCTGGGTGCCGAGTCTCCGGGGCAGGCCCGCACGCTTATTGTGGGTGCGGGCGAGAGCGGGTCGCTTGTTGTCAGCCGTATGCTTGCTGGTAGCGATGAAATTGTTGGTTGTCCCGTTGGCTATGTGGATGACAGCAAAAGGAAAATCGGTCGGCGCATTCATGGTGTGAAAGTTCTCGGAGACTGTGGGGATATTCCGCGCATTTGCAAGCAACAGTCCATCGAGCAGATTGTGGTGGCCATTCCCTCAGGAACGCAAAAGCAGAAGCGCCGCGTGTACGATTTGTGCATGGAGACGGGCTGCAAGGTACTCACTCTTCCGGAAAAAGTAAAGGATATTCCCGAGGAGCAGCTCAGTAAGGTTCCCATTCGCGATGTGGAGGTGTCCGACCTTCTCGCACGCGAAGAGGTGGCCCTTGACGAGGGTCTTGTCGGCACCTATCTCAAGGGCGCTACCGTGCTCGTTACGGGTGGTGGAGGCTCTATTGGCAGCGAGCTTGTGCGTCAGTTGCTTCCGGCTAAGCCGGCCAAGATCATACTCTTCGACATCTACGAAAACACGGTCTACGAGCTCTATCATGAAATAGCAGGGAAGGCCCGAGAGGCCGGGATCGAGATCGTTACGGAAATAGGCTCCATTACTCATATGCCAGCCTTAGAAGAGGTTTTCGATCGCCACAATCCGCATGTTGTTTTTCACGCTGCAGCACACAAGCATGTGCCCCTTATGGAGTCGAATCCGCGTGAGGCCATCGAGAACAATGTGTTCGGCACGCTGAATGTAGTGCGCATGGCTCATGAGCGCGGTTGTTCCCACTTCATTCTCATCTCGACCGACAAAGCGGTTAATCCGGCAAATGTCATGGGTGCCACCAAGCGCATGTGCGAAATGATCGTGCAGCACTATGCCCAGGTTTCCAAGACTGTGCTTGCCTCGGTGCGATTCGGCAATGTGTTGGGCTCGCACGGTTCGGTCATCCCCTTGTTCAAACGCCAATTGAAGGCGGGCGGCCCCATTACGCTGACTCATCAAGATATCACTCGCTACTTCATGACCATCCCGGAGGCCGCGCGGCTTGTTATCACGGCTGGAGCTCTCGCCGAGGGTGGTGAGATTTTCGTTCTCGATATGGGTGAGCCGGTCCGTATCTACGATTTGGCAGAGAATCTGATTCGCCTTTCGGGCCTTACGGTGGGCGAGGATATCGAGATCAAGGTAACGGGGTTGCGTCCAGGCGAGAAATTGTACGAAGAGCTGAATATGGATGACGAGCCGACTGTCCCTACGGCCAACGGAGCTATTACGGTTATCAAGGGCGTGCGTCCGGAAGTAGCCGACGTACGGGTTCGGTTGGATGAGCTCGGGGCTGCGTTGCCGCTTGAGCGCGATGAAATAAAGCGTGTGCTCCAAAAAGCGGTACCCACTTACACGCCCGAGTTTCAATAGTACAGGAGTGGCATTATGGCTAGCAAAATGAATATACCGTTTTCGCCTCCCGATATCACGCAAGAAGAAATCGATGAGGTGGCAGAGGCGCTTCGCTCGGGTTGGATTACAACGGGTCCCCGGGTAAAGGAGCTCGAGCGACAGCTGGCTGAGTATTTGGGAGTAAAGCGGTGCGTGTGCCTTAACTCCCAAACAGCCTGTGCGGAAATGGCGCTGCGTGTTCTTGGCGTGGGGCCGGGAGACGAAGTGATCGTGCCGGCATATACATATACGGCAAGCGCTTCGGTTATCTGCCACGTTGGTGCCACGCCGGTTATGGTCGACTGTGCCTCCGATTCGCTCGAGATGGACTATGATGCTATGGCTCATGCCATAACCGAGCGAACCAAGGCAGTTATTCCCGTTGACTTGGGCGGTGTGCCGTGCGATTACGATACCATTTTCGCGGCGCTTGAGGCTAAGCGCGACTTGTTTCATCCGGCCTCCGATATTCAAGAGACTCTTGGTCGGGTGGCGGTGTGCGAGGACGCCGCCCATGCGTTGGGTTCCACCTACCATGGGCGCATGATCGGCTCCATTGCCGATTTCACGTCCTTTTCCTTCCATGCGGTCAAGAACTTTACGACGGCGGAAGGTGGTTGCCTTACCTGGAACCTGCCGAGCGAGATCTCCGATGAGGGGATATATCGGAAGGTGCAGTTGCTCTCGCTGCATGGGCAATCAAAGGATGCACTCGCTAAAACGAAGTTGGGAGCCTGGGAATACGATGTGCTCGGTCCTTGGTATAAGTGCAATATGACTGATATCCAAGCGGCGCTAGGACTGGTGCAATTGAAGCGCTATCAGGGAATGCTGGATCGTCGCAAAGAGCTGATCTCCCTATACGATAGTTACCTCACCCCTCTCGGCGTAGCGCCTCTTCCGCACTATGGCGACGATTACACCTCCTCGGGCCACTTGTATATTTGCCGCGTGCCGCATATATCGCCCGAGCAGCGCAATGAGATCATCGAGGCGATGGCTGAATGCGGGGTAGCTACCAACGTCCATTACAAGCCTCTGCCGATGATGACGGCCTATAAAGATCTTGGGTTCGATATTGCCGACTACCCGAATGCCTATGCCCGATTTGCCAATGAGATTACGCTGCCCCTGCATACGTGTCTCACTGACGAAGAGGCTCGCTATGTTGCCTCGTCTTTTGCGGAGATTGTCGAGGGCGTGCGGTGAGGCTTGTCGCTTGGGATGCGCTGCCCGAAGAAATGAGAAACGAATGGGTGCGGCCCTATTACGAGGCGCTTGCCAAAAAGAGGGTGCAGCTGGTTGGCAAGCGCTGCTTCGACGTTGCTCTGTCGACCATTCTGCTGGTTCTGCTTAGCCCTGCGTTTCTGGTTCTGGCCATTGCCGTTAAGCTGGATTCGCCCGGACCGGTTTTCTACCGGCAGGAACGTGTCACGCAGTATGGGAAGCGATTCCGTATCTTCAAGTTTCGCACTATGTGCGACCGAGCCGACCAGATGGGGAGCGCGGTGACCACAGGCGGTGACGCCCGGGTGACGCGTGTCGGCGCTAAAATCCGCGATTATCGTCTTGACGAGATCAGCCAGCTGATCGACATTCTGCGGGGGACTATGACGTTTGTGGGCACGCGCCCGGAAGTGCCCCGCTACGTGGAGGGCTACACGCCCGAAATGATGGCGACACTGCTGCTACCTGCGGGTGTTACTTCCACGGCGAGCATCCAGTTCAAGGATGAAGCTGATCTGCTGAATGGGGCCGATGACGTGGATAAAGTTTATGTGGAAGAGATTTTGCCCCTGAAAATGGAATACAATTTGCAGGATGTAAAGAAATTCAGTCTGCCGCGAGATCTGCGCATTATGCTCACGACGGTAGGCGCCGTAACGAATCGAGGAGAATAATTGCCCGCGAAAACGATCTGGCTGATCATGATGGACATCTGCTTGCCCGAGCATGGTCCGCATAACCGCCATTTTTGGTTTGCGAAACACCTGAAAGAGCGTGGTTATAATCCCGTTGTTTTTGTGGCGAGTCGGGAACGGGGAAATGCTCTCCAGATGATAGAGGACGATGCTCCGTTTAAAGTGGACGACTCTTACGGCTTCCCTTTTGTCTACATCCGTATCAAGGATTACGGCGAGAGCATGAAGAAGCGCGTTCTCGCTATCTTTGAATTTCACAAGCGTCTCAACAAGTATGCCGACACCTTTGCGGAGATGTTTGGGAAGCCCGATGTCATTCTCGGTTCGAACGGGTATCCGCTGTCTCCGTGGCTGGCCAACCGTCTGGCAAGGAAATATCATGCGGTCAGCATTTGTGAGGTGTGCGATCTGTGGCCGTTGTCGCTGGAGGTGTACGGCATTATCGGGCGTGGCGGGGCCATTGCAAAAGCCATGTACATGCTCGAACGCAAGAATTACGAGCATGCCGATGCCATTGTTTTCTCTATGGAAGGTGGTTCACGTTATATTGTAGACCGCGGCTGGGATATAGATCACGGCGGGAAGATTGATCTAGCCAAAGTTCACCACATCAACAACGGTGTCGACTTGGAGGCTTTCGATGCTAATCTTGCAAGAAGGGGTGTTGATCCGTCTGAGATAGCTTCAGATGGGGCTACCGTTGTATACGCTGGCTCGATGCAGAAGATCAACAACGTTGCGTACCTCGTTGACGTGGCTGCATGTCTTCGCGAAGAGCCGATCCGGTTCATTTTCTACGGAGACGGCGAGGATGCGGAGTTTTTGCGTAAAAAGGTATCGGAAGAGGGGCTGACAAACGTTTCTCTCCCGGGGGCGATCGACAAACGCGATATTCCCGCGGCTCTGCATGGAGCGACCTTGCTTCTGATGTATTCGTTGCCTGAGGACGAGATTGCGAAGTACGGGATGAGCCAAAACAAGTTGTTCGACTATCTTGCTAGCGGCCGTCCGGTGCTCTCCAATCTGCCCTCCGATTTTTCGGTGATCAACAGATACGATTGCGGCATCGAGGAGTCGTTTTCGGGGCCCGAGGATTTCGCTCGACGAATTGCGCAGATGCTGTCTGACGAGGATTCGTTGAAACGGTGGGGAGAGAATTCTCGCAGCACTGCCGAGTTATACTCTTTTGTCAGCCATACGAACCACCTCATTGAGATCATTGAGGACATTACCAAGGAGGAACAGTGAACAAGCAGGAGTTGTTGGACAAGATCGCCTCTCGCGATTTGGTGTGCGGCACCGTGGGTCTCGGCTACGTGGGCCTGCCCCTTGCCGTGGAGAAGGCCAAGGCCGGCTTCAAGACGGTGGGCATCGACGTGCAGGCCGAGAAGGTTGACATGGTCAATCGCGGCGAGAACTACATCGGTGATGTGGTGAACGAGGATCTGCAGCAGCTCGTGAACGATAATATGATCGAGGCTACCACTGATTTCTCCCGTATCGGTGAATGCGACTTCGTGGCTATCTGCGTACCCACTCCGCTTGACGTGCACCAGCAGCCCGACACCTCATATATGGAGTCTTCCGCCAAGGCTATTGCGCCCTACCTCAAAAAGGGTGTGATGGTGGTGCTGGAGTCTACCACCTATCCGGGTACTACCGAGGAACTTATCCGCCCCATCTTGGAAGAGGGCTCGGGTATGACTTGCGGTGAGGACTTCTACCTGGGCTTCAGTCCCGAGCGTGTGGATCCGGGCAACCTCATCTACAAGACTAAGAACACCCCCAAGGTGGTCGGCGCCATTGGTGAGGATGCGTTGGATTGCATCGCTGCTTTATATGAGTCGGTGCTCGAAGGTGGCGTGACCAAGGTGTCGAGCCCGGCCGTGGCCGAGATGGAGAAGATCCTGGAGAATACCTACCGCAATGTGAATATCGGTCTGGTGAACGAGATGGCCATGCTGTGCGATCGCATGGGCATCGATGTGTGGGAAGTTATCGATGCTGCCAAGACGAAGCCCTATGGGTTTACCGCATTTTATCCGGGTCCCGGCCTGGGCGGACACTGCATTCCGCTCGACCCCTACTACCTTTCCTGGAAGGCGCGCGAGTACGGGTTCCATACTTCGATGATCGAGTCCTCCATGATGGTGAATGATCAGATGCCCGAGTACTGCGTCGACCGTGCCGCTCGAGTGCTGAATGAGAGCGAGAAATCCCTCAAGGGCGCTGAGGTGCTGGTGCTCGGTGTGGCCTACAAGCAGGATATCGACGATTATCGTGAGAGCCCGGCCCTGCGCGTCATCGAGTGCCTGGAGAACCGCGGTGCGAACGTGATCTACTACGATCCGTGGGTGGCCGAGTACCGCTACAAGGGTGCGGTGAAGCAGTCTATCCCCGAGCTTACCGATGATGTGATCGAGAACGCCGATCTGGTCATGGTGACCTGTGCCCACACCAATGTAGATTACGATTTCGTGCAGAAGCACGCCCAGGCCATTTTCGATACGAAGAATGCCATGAAGGCCGTCGAGGCTCGCGACAACATCGAGGTGCTGTAGCTAGGCAAATGTGTCTGGTTTGGGCAAAGGCAGGAGATTGCAAAATGAAATGTGCCATTATCGGGTGCGGCCGTATTGCGGTCAACCATGTGAAAGCTGTTGCGAATAACGATCTCGATCTGGTTGCGCTGTGCGATATTGATGACTCGAAGTTCGACATCATGCTGGAGAAAGCTGGCTGCGGGGATTTTCCTGAGGCCGAGCGCTACGCCGACTACCATCAGATGCTCGAAGAGCATCCGGAGATCGAGCTGGTCGCCATCGCCACCGAGAGCGGCAAGCATGCCGCGATCGCGCTTGACTGCATCGATGCGGGGAAGAATCTGATCATCGAGAAGCCTATGGCCATGTCCATCGCCGATGCCGACGAGATCATTCGCTGTGCTGATGAAAAAGGCGTGAAGGTTTCCGCCTGCCATCAGAATCGCTTCAATGTGGCTATCCAGCAGCTTCGCGACGCTATCGAGGCCGATCGGTTCGGGAAGCTTTCCCACGGAAGCATCCATGTGCGCTGGAACCGCGGTAAGGGCTACTACGATCAGGCTCCCTGGCGCGGTACGTGGGAGCAGGACGGTGGCACGCTGATGAATCAGTGCATACACGGCATCGACCTTCTCCGCTGGATGATGGGGGAGGACGTAGTGGAGGTGTACGGCGCAACCCGCCAGCGCTTCCATGACTACCTTGAGGCCGAAGATGTGGGTGTTGCCGTGGTCAAGTTCGCTAATGGCGCAGTGGGCACCATCGAAGGTACGAGCAATGTGTACCCGAAGAACCTCGAAGAGACGCTCTATGTGTTCGGCGAGAACGGCACAGTAAAGATCGGCGGCACTTCGACCAACAATATCGACGTGTGGGACTTCGCCGACGAGACCGAAGCGGACGCTGCCAACAAGGGACTCGAGGAGCAGACTTCCAACGTGTACGGCAACGGGCACACGCTGCTCTATGCCGATATGGTAGACGCCATCCAGAATGACCGCGCCCCCTACGTGGACGCTGTTGCCGGCCGCAACGCGCTCGAGATGGTTCTCGCCATTTACAAGAGCCAGAAGACCGGAGAGCCGGTGGCGCTGCCCCTCAGTGATTTCGCAAGCACCGATATGGCGGGTGAATTCTAGTGGACGGCGTGTTCGTGCACGAAAGCTCTTATGTCGATGAGGGCGCCAAAATTGGCGAGGGGACTAAGATCTGGTACTTCTGTCACGTGCAGAGTGGCGCGGAGATTGGTTGCAACTGCAGTTTGGGCCAGAACGTGAATGTTGCCTCCAACGTCAAGATTGGCGATGGCGTGAAGATCCAGAACAACGTTTCGGTGTACGAGGGTGTCGAGTTGGCCGACTACGTGTTTTGCGGTCCTTCTTGTGTTTTCACGAACGATCTTACTCCTCGAGCGAAATATCCGAAGGGGAGTGCTGCCTATCGGCGCACTCCAGTTGGCGAAGGAGCTTCCATCGGCGCCAATGCCACTATTGTATGCGGTCACGAGATAGGATCCTGGGCGCTTATCGGCGCCGGGGCCGTAGTGGTTACCGACGTGCCTGCGCATGCGCTCATGCTGGGGGTTCCCGCCAAGCGTAAGGGCTGGGTTTGCGAATGCGGACAGCTCCTTGGCCAGGATCTGGTGTGCGGGGAATGCGGTCGCATGTACTGCGAGACCGATAGCGGTTTGAAAGAAGTGAATGCCTGATGCAGTTTCGAGATTTGGGAGCGCAATATAGGGCGCTCAAGCCTCAAATTGACGAGGCGATTCTTGCGGTAGTGGAAGAGGGGCGCTATATTTCCGGTCCTCAGGTTCGGGAATTGGAAGAGCGCTTGGCAGCGTATGTGGGCGTGAAGCATTGCGTTACGTGTGCCAATGGTACCGATGCCCTGCAGCTTGCCCTCATGGCCTGGGGCGTTGGGCCAGGGGATGCGGTATTCGTGCCGGACTTCACGTTCTTCTCAAGTGGCGAGGCAGTGGCCGCCGTTGGAGCGACGCCGGTGTTCGTTGATGTCGATGAGCGCACTTTCAACCTTGATCCTGCCAAATTGGAGGAAGCGGTTGTTGCAGTGCGCGACGCCGGTTCATTGAAGCCTGTGGCCGTGGTGGCGGTGGATCTGTTCGGGCTGCCGGCGGATTATCCTGCCATCAAGCCGATTTGCGAGAAGTATGGTTTGAAACTTCTGGAGGACGGCGCGCAAGGTTTCGGTGGCGCTATTGGCGATGAGCTTGCGTGTTCATTTGGCGATATCTCCACGACGAGCTTTTTTCCCGCAAAGCCGCTCGGTTGCTATGGCGATGGGGGTGCGGTGTTCACCGATGACGATGATTGGGCAGCCCTTATCCGCAGCTATGCCGTCCACGGAAAGGGAACCTTTAAGTACGACAACGTGCGCATCGGCATGAACAGCCGCCTTGACACCATTCAGGCCGCCGTGCTGCTGGCCAAGATGGATGCGTTTATCGGCGAGGAGATCGCTGCTGTCAACGAGGTCGCTCGCCGCTACGACGAGGCGCTCGCAGGCTCCGGCCTCGTGCTCCCGCGCGTGCCCGAGGACTATACGAGTTCATGGGCCCAGTACACCGCGCAACTGCCCAAAGGCGTTGATCGCACTGCTTTGCAAGATGCTCTCAAGGAGCGGGGTGTGCCCACCATGGTGTACTACCCCAAGCCCATGCACGAGCAGGGGGCCTTCGAGGGTACCTGCGTCGTCGCCCCCGGCGGCTGCTCAGTCACTGAGCGCTTGTGTGCCACCGTGCTGAGTCTGCCCATGGGGCCGTACGTGGGCGCGGAGGGTGTTGGCTTTGCATGCTCGGCGCTTCTCGCTTACGACAGTCTGGGTTTCGATGTTTAACAGGGAGAGTGCGGCGATAGTTGGCGGTTGCGGATCTGCTCTCGTCTGTCTTTTCGTTTTGGCGCAATTCTTCGTTAAAGTTCTTTTTGTAAACGATCTAATGGGAAATGCGTTCGTGGCGGCAATAGGCGTAATTTGCCTTTTGTATGTCTGCGAGAAAGAGGGATCGAGTCCTCTTTTTGGGGTTATTTTCGGATTTGCATCATGTGTTTCGCTTCTAATGCTCGTGTCGATGCTGTACAACCAAAATACTTCTCTTGAGGACTTTTTGTGGGTTTGGGCTTACTCTGGACCTGTGGCCATAATGCTGTTTCAGTCAGTGGATCACAGGGCTTTTACCATCGCATTCTATGCAGTCGTTGCCTTTCTTCTTGTCCAGATCGCAATTGGGGTCGACAGTACGGAGGTGTTCAAAAGTGGTTCTCGAAACGGTATTTCCAGCAATGTGATTCTTCTGGCCGTGCTCGCTTATTATTACCGTTGGAGGCAGCTCCGTAAAATTAATCTCCTTCCTGCCCTGCTTGCTGTGCCTGCATGTTTGTATAGCGTGGGCCGTGCGGGGGTTGCTATTAGCATTTTGCTATTGGCTTTCGTGTTTGTTGCATACCTTGTCTTGGAGGATCGCCCGGCATTCTTGAAGTTCCTCATTGTTGCTCTAGCCTGTGCTCTGATAGCTATTTTTGCGGTAGAGTTGTTTTCTGGTCTCATTGATTCTCTTTTGGAGCGGTTTCAGCGGGAAGGGCTAGAAAGCGGAAGGGCAAAGATGTGGAGTGAGTATTTCGGACTCGTGTCGACGTCCTTTGGAAATTTGCTGCTAGGGGCACCGACGATGGCTGATATGAGTCTGCGGATCGCATTCCAACAAGGAAATCTCCATAATTCATTCTTGATGCTTCATGCTCATTTTGGCGCAATCGGCTTCGTTGTTATTACGGTCTGCTCCGTCATTTTTCTACGGCAGCTCGTGAAGCGAGGTGAATTGTTTGTTGTTGGAATTATCGGAGTCGCGATAGCCAGAATGCTATTCGACGGAATTGCCTTTTTCGGCCCCTACGACCTGCTGTTTATGTGCATGGTGATACCAGTTTTGTGTGGAGGGCGATATCGCGGTGCGCTTTCCCGCGATTGGAATATTTGGGATAAAAGCAATAGATTGAGAGTGCTTGGTCGGAGTAGAGCATGAAAGTATTGTCGACTGGCTGATTAAAGCTGGTTCACGGCGCGGGGCGTGTCGCGATTGCGATAATGGTGATAGGCTTGCCTTGTTTTTCGCGTGGTAGCAGTATCATTGGATGGGTTTCTTGCGTATGTTCTTGTTAAAACTTGAGCGGACAAATTGAATCGGAGGAACAAGAGATGAGTTCAGATGGCGCTTTGAAAGAATTTTTGAGATTTGGGAAACGGTGTGCTTTCAAAGTGTTGCCCGAAGGTGCGTATTTAAAGCTTTTGTATCGGATACGATTTGGGCGACGGCTCGATCTTAGGAATCCTCAAGCATTCTCTGAGAAGATATATTGCTTGAAGTCGATCAATGGGAAACTGTTTACTTCCTTGATGCAACGCTGCTACGATAAAGTTGACGTGCGCGGATATATTCTTGAAAAGTTGGGCGAAGCACGCGGCGAAGAAATATTGAATGAGCTTTATGGCGTTTACGATAGTCCTGAGGATATCGATTTCGATGAGCTTCCCGATGCGTTTGTGCTTAAAGTTACGCAAAGCAGCGGCTTTAATATTATCTGCCCTGACAAAGCAAAGCTCGATAGGGAAGATGCCGTTAGGCGTCTCGCCCAATGGCAACGGGTTTCCGCTAATGCTGTCAACTCATTCGAAGAGGGATATGTGTACAACGGAAATCCCAAAATCTGTTGTGAGAAATTCTTATCTCTTGAAGATGGCTCCATTCCGCCCGATATGAGAATTTACTGCTTCAATGGTGAACCGAAGCTATTCGTGTGCGATTTCGAAACCACCAAGATCGATGGAACCCATGGCACAGATATCAAGCGAAACGTGTACGACATGGATTGGAACCTTCTGGAGGTTGATTTCGGTCGTCCTCGCGACGCGTCTATTAAGATGGCGAAGCCGGCTGTTTTTGAGGAAATGGTAGATATCGCTCGGAAGCTATCAGCGGATTTTCCGTTCGTAAGGGTTGACTTGTATGACCTGTCGGGCAAGATCGTGTTCGGTGAGTTGACTTGGATTCCCATGGGGGGGAACTGCATCGTTGATCCTGCCTCATTTGATGTTGAGCTTGGATCGTGGCTCGAGCTCCCGGGTTATTTCGGGGAAACAGGAAAGCGCGAAGAGCTGGGGGACTAATGGCCAACCCTCTTTTTGTCAGCCTTCTTCGTTTGAAGAGTCTGTCTATGCGTTTGTTGCTTGGTGAGGATAGGCGGGAAGCTCACTCGCCCGAGGCCCAGAGAAAGATTATCGAGAGTTTTCCAGAGCCGAGAGACGCGGTCGAACGCTCATACTTTCAGTATGTATGCCAGAAAAAGAGATACGCTTCTTTGACGTATCGGGCATTGTGCTCGGTGGCAAATTTGGCAGCCCTTGTTCCTCTGGTGTATTTTGTCGCGTTCAAACACAGGGACGATGATTCGGAGGTGAGTGGCTCTTCGGAGAGTGCTTCTGCGGTGTTTCTCGGACAGCCTCATATACTTGATAGACTGCCGAACTCGCTGAGAGACAGGTACGATGAAATTGATGCTGATTTGCAGTACGGCATGTTGATGACAAAGCGTGAGCGACAACTAATAAGAGACATCTGGGCTAGATATCCGTTGAGTTTCTTGTTTGTTTTAAAATGCGCAATGAAGATCATGGCATATTGCGACATTATCGATAAATCAGGCGCGAAAGCGATTATTGCTACAAGCGAAGATTCCTATACATCTTCGATTCTTACGCACTATTGTCGTATGCGATCGGTGCGGCATATCAATATCATGCACGGAGAAATACTTTACGGTTTGGCGCGCACCTTCTTTAGCTTTGATGAGTGCATCGTTTGGGATGAGTACTATAAAGGCTTGTGCTTGAGAATGAGGGCGGAATCTGCACAGTTCAAAGTCGACATTCCTGAGGGATTGTTGTATCGCGGCGATAGCTCTAACATGGTTGGCGCAACGTATTACTTTCAGAATCAGACGCGAGAGCAGATGATTGAGATAAAGAAGGCGCTTGATCATCTAGGGGTTTCATATCGTGTTCGTCCTCATCCCATCTACACCAATATGGATAATCTCAATCTGGTGTTTGGCGGGGAAACGATCGAGGACTTTGATGATGTTCCCATTGAGCAGTCCATCATGGGGAGCGAGATGCTCATTGCGAAGAGCTCGACCGTCCTTTTTCAGGGATATATCAATAAAAAGAAGGTCGTAATAGACGACTTGAGCGATCCATGCTCGTTTTCTCAAGCGAGAGAGAGCGGTTATATCATGGCCAACAAGTGCGAATGCGACCTCCTGAGCGAGATCATCGCGCGTGTCGACTGAGCACCGTAGGGTATTCGTCAGAGGGGTGGGGCAAGTGTGTACGGGCATGTGGAAGCTCGATCTTCTCGTGTCTGGGCTTTGAATCAAGTCAGGTAAAGATTGGAGGCTTAAAGACAAGATGGGTTCTATGAAAACAGCCCTCTTCTGGAAGCTTCTTGAAAGAGGTGGCGCTAAGGGGCTGCGCCTTTTGATCCAGATTGTTCTGGCTCGCATTTTGGCGCCTGAGGAATTTGGCCTTCTCGCCATCTTGCTTGTATTTGTTTCGCTAAGCGATATTTTGATTCTAGGAGGGCTCGGCGCCTCGCTTTTGCGGATGCCGAATGTCCAAAGGGTTGACTACTCGACGGCTTTTTGGCTAAGCGGGGCTTTTTCTCTGGTAGCGTTCATCGCCCTATCCTTGCTCTCCCCATCGATCGCCTCGTTTTACGCACAGCCTGATTTGTTACTACCTCTTATAGTACTTGCACTGCAGTTTTTTCCACTTTCATTCAATAGCGTACAGGTTGCAAAGACAACTCGTGATCTTAACACGAAACCAATTTTTATTGGGGTCATCTCTGCCGAACTGCTCGCGGGAGTTGTCGCGCTTGTTCTTGCGTATTGTGGTTTGGGGCTTTGGAGTCTGGTTGTTCAACAGCTCTTAAGTGCTGTGGCAACGTGTCTATTTACGGCAACATTAGTGAGATGGCGGCCGTATTTTGAGTTTAGCTGGGATTCAGCACGCGAGTTGTTGAGTTTTGGCTACAAGGTAATGCTCACTGATCTTCTCAATAATAGTGCCAGCAGTCTTTACACCATGGCAATTGGTAAAGTATTTAGCCCAGCGCAGTTGGGTTTTTACTCGCAGGGTCAGAAATATCCACTCGCTATTTCAGAGGTGTTAACTGGTGCGCTTACACCGGTGCTCCTTGCTGGCTTCGCTGAGAAGCGGCATCGGGCCCGGGATGAATTTATGACGTCAACGCGTCAAGCGGCCCGATTCACTTCGATTCTTCTTGCGCCGGCAACGGCCTTCTGCATTCTATTTGCTTCGGATATCGTTTCGCTTCTTTTGACCGATAAATGGCTTCCATGCGTTCCCATATTTCAACTCTATTGTGTTGCTAGCCTGTCTCGTTCCCTTACGCTTATTGCGAGGCAGGGGATTATGGCAACGGGCAATGCTAGAGACCCTCTGCTTATTGCGATGCTCAAGCTTGTGTCATCTCTTGCGCTTTTCGGTATTGTCGTGCTCATGGGTGGCAGCCTGATATTGATTACCGCCGTCTGGGTTTGCGCTTGCGTAATAGAGCAAGGCGCCACGATGGTTTCGGCGCGTAAGTCCTTCGGGTATAAGATTTCAGTGCAATGCTTCGATATCTTGCCTGGAATGGCATCGAGCTTTTCGGGACTTGCCCTGGCTCTTGTAGCGCAATCGTTTGGGTTTCATGCGCTTGTGTCGGCGCTTGCATTTGCAATAGGCTGCCTGTCTTTGAGCATCCTTGCGCTTAAGGGGAGGAGATAGAAGGGTATATATCTAGAGCACTCTATTTGTCCCAACAACAACCGCGCCCTCTTCGGTGACGCTTTTGCTAACGCAGGCATTTGCGCCAATCGTTACTCCGTCAGCTATGGTGATATCGTTCCGAAGTTTAGCTCCGGGTCCGATGTAGACACCATTGCTGATATGGGGTGCGCCGGGCGAAGTTGGGCTTACGCCAATATTGACAGCGCTATTTAATGTACAGTTCTCGCCGATGCGTGCATGGCGAGATACCACGATGCTGCCATAGTGAAGAATGCACAAGCCTGGCCCGCACACATTCAGGGGAATGGAAAACCCTAATTGCGCGCTTTTCCTCTGAAAGCGCCAACGAAGTAGGACTTTCAGAGGAAGCCATCCTGGGGATGTCCTGCAGTTCTCCCAATATTCAAGGCGACGAAGCAACCGTTGGTATCGAGCCACTGGATCCACGAGCCAAATCATGGAATTATCGGTCTGGATGAGGGGGTGACGCGTTTTTGCTCCAAGGGCCTTCATGTCCTGTGCAACATACCGCTTGTAGTCTTCTTTACTTGTGATCAATGAAGACCTCCATTGGCATATCCCAGAACACTTTTGTCATCGACGCATCGTTTGCTACTCGGTTCAGGATTTCGCAGGTTTTCTCGTGGTACTTTTCGGCTGTCTGCGGTTGATAGTAGGGGTTGTCTAGGGGGTCAGGCGCCGGCATCGACCCTGCTTGCCTCAGAGCGATCGAGATCTCGTCTTTGAGGCACTTTACGTCCAGCACGCTTTTTCCTCGCACACGGCCGTCTTGTCTGTGCCCAATGTTGATAGTACATACGCCCAGTGAGGGGGCCTCGATCAAACCCGAGGAGGAATTTCCTACAAGCGCTTGAGC
This sequence comes from Adlercreutzia rubneri, assembly GCF_009755265.1. Taxonomy (NCBI): domain Bacteria; kingdom Bacillati; phylum Actinomycetota; class Coriobacteriia; order Eggerthellales; family Eggerthellaceae; genus Adlercreutzia; species Adlercreutzia rubneri. Next base: position 83,983 of record NZ_WPOO01000013.1, read on the forward strand.
ATGCTGCACCAAGTGATGGTAGTCACGGGTTCTCAGATTCTCATAGTAGTGAGCGTTGTCGTTCGAAGCAACGAAGTCCTGTACGGCCGCGCGAACTACGTCTGAGTGTGTGTCCGCATTGGATCCAATAAACACGTAGTCATAGCCCTCGAGTTCAGAGATAGCGCCGAGTAGTTCTTGAGTCTGAGCAAGAGGGTCTGCCGTCGACATGGTTTCGGGATGAAAGAGAACCACAAAATAGTCGCGCTGCGGAAGAGGGCGGGAGGGAGACTTATCGAAATCTGCCGCAAGACAATTTTCGGCACCAAGTGCTCCAAGGTTAAAGACGCGATCAGGCTCTTCCCCCAGCTGAATCACTCTGCGGCGATATTCTTCCGTGGCGGTGAAGTGATAGAGGCTCATTTTGGTAATGGCGTGACGGATGAACTCGTCGTAATTTGCGAACGTCGCTTCGCCTCCGTGGATATGCAGTATGGGAATGCGCTGCATGGCTGCTGCGGTCGCAACTGATAGCATCTCGTACCGATCGCCTAAGATAATGAGCAGATCGTACTTATTGTCAGCAAAGTGAGCCGAGAAACCCTCAAGGGCCCTAGCCATAGAGTGCGCGACGCCGATCTCGGAAAGCGAATCAATTCCGAGGGGAACTTCAACGCCAATGGAAAACCCGTCTTCTTTCACTATATCAACCTGATGCCCGTAGGCCTGTTCAAGAAGGGCGCCGGTAACCAATATGGATAAATCTATCGCCGGGTCGTCGTCGAGAAGCTTGAGGTATCTCCGGACAATTCCATAATCGGCCCTCGAGCCAGTTGCAAATGCGACCTTGCTTTTTGTGCTCGTATCCACCTTATCGTCCAATCAATCGTCGAGTCATGCAGAGTTCGGCAAGGGCGAAATCGATATCGTCGTCAACGTCGACTGATGACTCTTTGTCCATGATGTATGCTAGAGATTTCTCGCCAAAAAAATGGCCCTGGGCAAGATATTTATCGGGCTTCGCAATGAATATGGCACCATTTGGAGAGTATTCCGCACTGTCTTGTCTTCGATAGTTCGAGTAGTCGATGTCGAAAAAGGCCAGGCTTCCGTCAGCGGCAAGGGGATGAACCAGGTGAGATGCATGTTCGGCTAAGGATACGCTGGCCACAAAGTCGTATTGCGCGAAGTTCAATGTGATTAATCGCATTGCGTCAGCAATCTGAGAAGACGTCCGTAAAGGTGATGTGGGTTGAAGAAGGGTTAATAATTTCGACGGGCAGACTTTGTTTCGCAGCAAGTCTTCCAATACCATGAAAGTGGTTGCAGAGGAGGTTGCCAGTCGCTGATCGCGGTAGACGACTTCTGCCCCCCATGCTTTTGCAATGGCTCCGTACTCAAGGGAGTCCGTCGAGACAAGCACCTTGTCGAAGCAGCTGCTCTCAAGCGCCGCTTCGATCGTCCATGCCAGTAGAGGCTTTCCGCACAGTTCCTTGATGTTTTTTCCCGGCAGCCCCTTGGATCCTGAGCGAGCGGGAATTACGGCCATACACTCGCAATCTATTCTTGCCACGAAAATCCCTCCGCGACAATCAGCTCGTCTTCTTCAAAGTCGCGCATTGCGGTTATCCCCATAAGTTCATTCCAGCACATAGGGCTGATGCCGTTGCCCGGACGCTTGCAGGTGACGTTGTCTTCGCTGAACGCCTCTCCTCGAGCAATCGGCTTGGACGCAACGATGGATTTTCTGGCGACGATCTTATTTTTCGCTTCTGAAGGAGTCACCTTCTTCTCTGCGCTTCCCCTCATGAGCTCCATTCGTCTGATGTTTTGGCATAACTCGGTAAGCTCTTCAGGCGTAGCGGATGCTTTGTGATCTGGGCCGGGCAGGTTCTTGTCAAGTGTGAAATGCTTCTCGATTACCGAGGCGCCAAGTGCAACGGCCGCGGCGGCAGCCAGGGCTCCTACCGAATGATCGGAAAACCCAATCTCAAGTCCAGGATATTTGTCTTGCAGGGCTCTGATTGCAAGGAGGTTTACATCGCAGTCTGGCGTTGGGTATTCGGTATTGCAATGAAGAAGCGCGATCCTGCCTTGCTCGATCCCTCCCGATGTCAGCACCTCTAGGGCAGTGCTGATTTCGTCCAGCGTAGCCATTCCCGTGGATAGCAGCACGCGTTCAACTGGAATCTGAGTCAATTGTTGCAAATACGGTAGGTTGGTGATCTCTCCTGAGGGTATCTTCCAGGTCTTTTGTTCCTGTTGCGCCAAAAAATCCATAGAACCTAAATCGAAGGCAGTAGAAAATGCGTCGAGGCCCAGGGAACGCGCAAATGAAACAAGCTCGAGCAAATCCTTGTGCCCCAATTCAAGGGCCTTTGTCATTTCAAGCTGCGAATCCGAATCGCCCGTTGTGACAATTTGGTATTCCGCTTTAGGGGCGTAACGTGATATAAGAGCGTCAGCGGAAAAGGTCTGGAACTTCACCGCGTCAACTCCGCATTCCTGCGCAGTTGAGACCATTTTTCGCGCCAGCTTAGGGTCGCCGTTGTGGTTGCATCCTATCTCGGCAATGATGTATGTTGAACTCACCAGAACCTCGCTTCTCGACGAACAACTCGTGCGGGTACGCCAGCAACCGTTACCCCGGATTCGACGTCTTTGGTGACGACCGCTCCGGCACCGACTATTGACCAGCTTCCCATGCTGAGCTGCCCAATAACTACAGAGCCAGAACCGACAAAGGTGCCCTCACCGATGAGGACATCTCCATTAAGGACAGCTTTCGTGGAAATGTTCGCATGGCTCTCCACGCTGCTGCCGTGCTCCACAAGCGCCATAGTGTTGATAACGACATTATCGCCGATTTCAACGCCCGCATTCACGATAGCCATTTTTCCGATAAAACAGCCTTTGCCAACTTTCGCCAAAGGGGAGACAATAGCTGAGGAATCCCAGACAGAGGCGAAATCCGCTCCGATCTCATTGAGCCTATCGAACCAGATCTTTCGCTTTGGATCGCTTCCGATGGCGATGAAGAAGCTGAAGTTCTCTGGATGGGGGATGTCTTCCAGGCTATGGGCAAGGATCGGGTAGCCAAAATGTTCCTCTTTGTCGGGGCGCTCATCCAGAAAGCCCTTAAAGTCATACTGCTGTGGGTCAAACGAATCGAGCACCGATTTCGCATAGCCGCCAGCCCCTATTATGATCAGTTCCTTTTTCACTCGTGTATCGCTCCAATACCGCTAGCCTCTTTTTGATGATTGTTAGTATATGTTGCCTTTTTTCTTCAGGCAATCGGCGATCCGAAAAGACTTACTACCGCCAGAATTGCCATCGTGGCATGGGAGAATGACGCGCTATCAGATTATATGATTGCTGTCGTGGCACATGGGGACTATCGCCCTGTTGGTGTGAGAAGTTGCTGGGATTCCGGAATGGGTTTTGGGCGGTATGCGTCTATCCGGGCTGTGCGGGATGGGCGCATACCGTTGATTACGCGATGCGGACGAAGAGCGTGCCGTCGACAAGACATATGCTTTTTTGGGAAGGGAAAGCTTCGGGAACGGAGTCGGCCCCCGCTTCGCGCTCTGTTTGAGACATTGAGCTCATGTTTGCAATCTTAAGAGGAAGACTGAGAATATTGCGAAAATACAACTCAACAGTTTCAACTGAGGAAATTGGTATATCAGTCGCAAGGCCTACAGCGTAGCCGGTAAATTGACCGCTATCGTCAAATGTCGGCTGGGAAAGCGCTGGGGGAAGCCCGGTGCGATTTTTTTGAATAGTTCATTATTGGATGGAACTCCAGCGAAAGCAACGGACGTCTCCCCGGGAACATAGCCATCGATGGTGTCCATGCGCTCCACTAGGCGCGTCATAAAGGAAAAAGTGGCTTGGTATTCGAGTTCGCGGATGACCGATGCAGGGGTGAGGTCGTATCTGATGAATAGCTCGACTGCCCGGATCTTCTCTTCCCTTGAATACATTCCTACCTCCAAACCAATTCGATTTGGAACAGGTTTTCGTCAGCATCCCCATCCCGTATTTTACTCTACGCCAGACAGACGGGCACGGGGCCTCCGTGTTCGCCAACGAGGGGCTCGGCAAGACCAGCGGCGCGCGCACCGTGGCCGCCTTCGGGGGCTGCGTGGCGCCCGGCTCGACGCTCGTCCACGACACGGAGAACGGCCACAACCGCCTGGTCCGCGAGCTGGGGCTGCGCAGCGAGAGGAGCAACTCCAAGCTCATCAAGCGCCTGCCCGACTCGGAGAACCCGCTGGCGGCGGTCAATCGCCTGTGCTGCCTGCTGCGGCTGTTCCTCGACTCGCACTCGGGCTTCGACCGCGCGATGCTTGACGGCTACCTGGACCTGTTCTGGGCGATGGTGAACCCGCCGGCCGACAAGATGGAGAAAGCGGCGTTCGTGCTGGATCGGGCGATGCGCAACCCGAAAGAGCTGCGGTACAGGGACGTCTACGAGAAAAAGCCCAGTTCGGGAGATGGCGCTGCAGCCTTGTAGCCCACATTCTGCGAAGGAGGATTGTCTTGATTTTAGTCAGACGTGATCCGCCGCTACGCTGAGGTGCGTTAATGCGGGGTAGAAACAGGGCAGCTGCTGGCTTAATGAACAAAGACGGCTATAGTTCTATGGAGTTGTTGTCAGATTGATATCCATCGGAGTTTTATGGGACTGCGTACACCCTGCTCGTACATAAAGAGGGCGAACTTTTCGAGTTTGTCCGAAGCAATTTACATGGCTTGCGCTGAGAAGCAGGCGTATAAGATGACTTTTCTCGAGCATCGTCGGATGCCGCTTGGGCGTTTGGGTGCTATCTGTATTTTCCTTGCATTGGGAGGGGCGGTTCCGTGCCTAGGGGTGATGGAGGGCCTCTTTGATGCTATTCCTGTGGTGGCTGATTCGATGACATTCTACGTGCTCGTGCGCATGTCTATGGTTTTTGCGGTTCTCAGCCTTTCCGGCGTTGGGGTTGTGCTGTTATTCATAAATGATCTTAGGAGATACACTACATTGTGGGGCATCGTGCAGAAGTTTATCTCGCTTATTCTTTTGGAGATACTCTCACTGGTGTTGCTATTAATAGCCTTAATCTGCATTACGTTGGTGATAGTTTGTTACTCAAATGGCCCTGTGCTTGATTTCGTCTCCCGGCTTCCTCCCTCTCTGTTGGCTATAGAGAATTGGTTTTGGATTCCCTTCGTTATAACATGGGGATTGGCGATTGTCTTTATTGGGCCTTTTGCTTTGGTGAGCAACTCGGACAAGGTGCGAGCAGTGGGGGAGATCTTTTCTCTTGTGAGCATTGTGCTGTCCCTCTGTCTATCTCCATGGCTGTCCTCAGAGAACGGGACGCTGTATCCGGGCTACCTCATCGCCAGTTTTCTTCTTGCCCCTCCAGTCGCTATGTTTGTGGTGGCATCATTGAAGGATCAGTGGAAAAAGACATATTTCTTTGGCAATGATATCAACGAGTCGAGAGTCTTTGTTGTTCCAAGCATCAGGCACCCTGAAATGTACGAACCTGTAGAAGCCCGCTTTTTCTTGAGGAAGGATGAGCGCGGCTGTTATGAGAAGGGGAGTGTACTGAAGAATATCATGACGTATGTTAAGGAAAGGAGGGCGCAGAGACAGCGTAGATCTTGTTAAGGGCTGGGCGGATCAATTTGCGAAATGGCGCAATAACGCGAAACTTGGAGTAATGATTTCAAAGGTTTCTTCGCCAGCGTACTATTCGATTGTCTTCTGCGGAAAACAAGTGCTGACGCGCCCGTTGGCCTTGTTCGTGCCCCCAAAAACCCCAGCTTCGGCGATTTCGGCATATCGTCTTATGTCTTTTAAGCTGCGAATCTCGTGTCTGCGGTTAACTTTCGTAAATTGGCCCCCGCGCTCAAGCGCGCGGCTCTATCGTGAAGATGGGGTGATTGAGGAGGGGAGCGCTGGTGCTCGGGCGTTCGAATGTCGCGGCACTTGAACGCCCGGTCCTCCGGAGCGGAATGAGCATTGCTGAGTGCGGACGCGAGTTTTTGGTTGAGAAGGCGCACGCCACTAAACACGACGGATGCTTTCTAGTGCACGTCGGGGATGGCCGATGGCCTCTGTGAGATACCGTTCCGAAAGCTATTCGTGTTCTGTGCCCCCGCCGTTTGCGGATATGTTCCGTTTGCTTTTGCTGTGACTAGAACTGAGTAGTAACCCTCTCCGGTACCAACAATCAGCAGAATCTGGTACCGCCAGTCAGCGGGCTTGGTACCCTGGGTAAGATAAATTGGTACCGCCGCCCATCGAGCCTAGAATTCCATGTCGCGAGCC
>NZ_WPOO01000014.1:0-77093 GCF_009755265.1 Adlercreutzia rubneri
TACCTTGACGGCTCCGGCGCCATGCGGACCGGCTGGCAGAAGATCGGCGGCAAATGGTACTACCTCAAGGGCTCCGGCGCCATGGCCGAGGGCTGGGCCAGGGTCTCGGGCGCGTGGTACTACCTGCAGCCCGGCAGCGGCGCCATGGCCACGGGCTGGGCGAAGGCGGACGGCGCCTGGTACTACCTTGACGGCTCCGGCGCCATGCGGACCGGCTGGCAGAAGATCGGCGGCAAATGGTACTACCTCAAGGGCTCCGGCGCCATGGCCGAGGGCTGGGCCAGGGTCTCGGGCGCGTGGTACTACCTGCGGCCCGGCAGCGGCGCCATGGCCACGGGCTGGGCGAAGGCGGACGGCGCCTGGTACTACCTTGACGGCTCCGGCGCCATGCGGACCGGCTGGCTCAAAGATAAAGGCAAGTGGTATTATCTTACTGGATCGGGCGCTATGGCGACTGGCGAGAGAGTTATCGGCGGTGTATCCTATTCCTTCGATGACTCGGGTGCTTTGCGCTAACGAAGGTGTTGTTGAGTTATACTGAATGCCATTGGAAGTCAACGATCCCATGGGAGAAGAATTGAAGGTATTGGCCATCGTCCCCGCCTTTAACGAGGAAGAGAACATCGTATCGACTGTCGAGGATCTTTTGAGCAATGCGCCGGGGGTCGATCATGTGGTCATCAACGATGGCTCCTCCGACCGAACGGAAGCGATTTGCCTCGAGCACGGCTTCAACGTTATTACGCTGCCCGTGAATCTCGGACTAGCGGGCGGTTTTCAGACAGGCATGAAGTACGCCTTCGCTCACGGTTACGATTATGCTGTCCAATTCGATGCCGATGGCCAGCACTCGGCGGCCTATGTTTGGCCCATGGTGAATCAAGCTGAAGCAGACGGGTCGGACATAGTGATCGGCTCGCGATTCTGCGCCCAGAAGAAACCTATTTCGGCGCGTATGATCGGGTCGGCGCTCATTACGGCTATGATTCGCCTCACCACTGGTCAGAAAGTGCAGGATCCTACTTCCGGAATGCGCTTGTTCGACCGCGATATGATTCGCCGATTCGCGTTGAACTACGATTATAGCCCCGAGCCGGATACCATTGCGCTTTGCATCCGCAATGGTGCAAAGGTTTCGGAAATGCAGGTGGAGATGCGCGACCGTACGGCAGGGGAAAGCTACCTGAACTTTACAAAGTCCGTAGCCTATATGCTTCGAGTCTGTATATCCATCATGTTCGTACAGTGGTTCCGGAAGAAGGGGAACTAGATGTATTGGATTGTTCTTATCGCCGGAGCCATTTTGGCGCTCATCTATGTTGTTGTGAAGATTCGGCATAACCAATTAGCGACATCAGATGCAGTGTTTTGGTTTTTGTTGGCGCTGGTGCTTATTGTTATGGCCCTGTTCCCCCAACTCGTCTATCTCTTCTCAAATGCATTGGGCTTCGAATCACCCGCCAACTTTGTTTTTCTCTGCATGCTCGCCATTGTTATCTTCCGCCAGCTCACTGTTTCGGTGGAAAATGCGAGGCTTCGCAACAAGATCGTTCAGTTGACGCAGACGATAGCTCTTTCGCGCACTTGCGATAGCATAGAGGAAAGTATTGCTCGGCAGGAAGAGTTTTCTGATTAGGGCGAGACTGCGATCATTGGGGCTCTGATCACGCTCGGAAGCTCGCTCTGGAAAGCTTTCGCGAAATTCGGTACACTTGTCACGACTTATCGACATGATGACGACTGGGCTGTCGGGATGGTTGGAGGTTCTGCCGTGCGTGCCGAAATTGAGAACGTCGCGCGTTGCGTGGTAATGATTGTATTATCCATAGTTCTGGTGGCGGGGCTGGTGCCTCTGGTGCCGGGCTACGCTCCTGTGGCTCAAGCGGCCGAGGAGGAAGAGGCGATTTCTTCCCAGGTTGAGGGGGCCGAACTGCTTGCGGCTGGCGTTAATGTTGATGAGGAACAGGCCTCTGAGCTTTACGATACCAACATTGAGGATGCCAATTGCCATCAGCTCGTGCTCGTTGTTCGCTTCGCGGGCGATACGACAGGGGATGGGGATACTGGGCTTAACGCTGTGTCTACGGGTAGCTCGATCACGAACTGGCAGAGCGTCTACACCTCGTTGAACGGCAAGCCGCTGTCGCGCTATGCTTCCCCGTCGCTCTACAGCTATCTCAAGGAGGTATCTGCTGGGCGCTGTCGTATCCAGAGCATCGTACCGCAGATGAGCGATGATGGCAGAACGGTGACTTACCTCACGTTGCCCGGATCCCGCGATTCCTATGTGGCCCATAGCTCTGTGGTTGAAGCTGCCGTGAACGCGTTCAACGCTTGCTATCCCGAGACGGATCTCAGCGGATTGGCTGACAACGGCGAAGGGTATATAAGCAACGTGCTCGTAATTCCCGAGACGGGTGATGTCGTCCCCGAGGTGGGGACGACGCTGTGGCCGCGTCAGGACGACTACCCCGGCGAGCTGTGGGTGGGTGCCAAAGGCAAGGCCGCTCGGGTAGGCTCCTATACGATTGTCGACACCACGCACGTTCTGCATACGGGAACAATCGTCCATGAGGCTATCCACGCATTCGGTGCGAAGGACTTGTATCGGGCGGCAACCGTGCAATTGTCCAATCATGCTGTCGGCATGTGGGACATCATGGCCATGAACAGCGGATCGCGTTTGATGCGGCCGTTGTTTATCACTCTGCAGGATTGTGGATGGGCGGAAATTGAAGAGGTTGAGCCCGGGACGCACACTTTGAATGCGCCTTCTGCGTCGGGGCGCTCGGCAGTGAAGTTCAAATCGCCCTATTCTGATTCCGAGTACTTCGTTGCGGAGTTTCGTTCTGCCAATACGGATATAGGGAATCTCTCAGCTCTCGACACGGCGTACGATGGATTTACGTACACAATTGGCGGGACGGGCTTAGTCGTCTACCGCGTGAATCCCGCAGCTAAGGATGCTGGCAATAAAGGGGACAAAGACTACGTTTATCTTTTTCGACCGAACGAGACGGTGACCGGTGGTGTGCGGGGGGATGGTGAGGGCGATTTGAAGCACGCCCAGCTGTCGGCTGCGGGCACAAGATCTCTCGGCTCGCTTGATTTGGCGGACAGCCTTGGCGAGGGCGCCATCACCTTGTCCAACGGTGCAAATTCCGGTCTTATGGTGCGCGTGGTCAGCAATGATGACGCATCGCTGACGTTCGAGCTGTCCGTAGCGAAAGACGAGGGAGGGTGGAAAGTACCAGAGATTGCGGGAGTTGCTTTGCCGGCATCCGGCTATTACGACACGAAGCTTGTGTCTGAGAATGGAAAAGTGTACCAGCTTTGCTCGGCGTTCCGAAAAGCCCCTCGAGTTTTCTGCCTCGAAGGATCCACCCGCTCCGATTTGGGCGCACCGAGCGATTGTTCTGAAAGCTTCTATGCTGTCGATTTAGCCGTTTGCGACGGGGTTGTGTACCTGTGCGGTTCGGACGGCGTCCGTACGGTGGTTTGGAGGCGCGTGGGATCGAGTTGGTCGGTGGTAGACGAGGTTACAGTACCTGCGACAACGCCCGTCTTGGGGGTGGCTGCGCGTAGCGTCTATCTGTATGTCGATAATTTTGGCAGCGGAGGGTCGCTGTATCGCGTTGGGGCTGGTGAATTGTCGAAAGTCGGATCCGCATTGGCTATCGATCGGGTGTACAATCCGCGAATTATCGATCGAGCGGGTTCTCCTGCGGTAGTTTTTGGCAGCGGATCGAAAACGAAGATGGCATGGCCGGCGGCGGAAGCATGGAAAGAGAGCGTGCTTCATTCGGGAACTTCGTCGTCGATCTCGACGACTGAGAGCAATGGCGTCACTTATATAGCGAGTTCCGATGGCGAACATGTAAGCATCTCGTCAATTACGGCAGATGGCTTTGTTACGGCTGAGGTGACTGAAGCTTTCCCGAAGCCTTACAGTGTTGCTGTTGCCGCTAGAAACAACATGCTATATCTAGCTGTGATAGAGTCGGGAACGCAATTGGTTCGTGTCTACAAGGCATCCGCGTCGAACCTCACGCAATGGGAGCATCTTGGGGGCATTGTCGTCACTTCTGCCACGGCGGTTGGCCTGACAGTGCGCGATGCGAGCCTTTTCTGCGCCACAGTGGACACGCTTGACTCGCCTGTTGGACTAAGAAGTTTTGTGCTGCCGTCTGAAACGGGTGGCAAGCCCGATATTCCCTCTGGTAGTGGCGGAGCTGGAACGACAGTGCCCGGCGATGGCGGGTCGGGTAGTTCGGGCTCTTCCGGTACGGGGGGCTCGTCAGCGGGATCTGGTTCCGGCGGTGCAGGCGGCTCTTCTGCCGGATCCGGTTCAGGCGGAACGGGAAATGGATCGTCGACCGGAGGCGCGACAGGGGGTAGCAGCGGAGCTGGTGGCTCTAGCTCTGGCTCATCTTCGGCATCCTCGAAGCCTGCAGCGGCAAAGCCTTCGGGGGTTTGGAAGAAGTCTGGGGGGCGGTGGTGGTACCGGCACCACAACGGCTCTTATACGCGCAACGGGTGGGAGCTTATAGACGGCTCCTGGTATCACTTCGATCGTTCTGGCTGGATGCAGACTGGCTGGCTGAAAGTTGGCAGATCCTGGTACTATCTCTCCGCTTCAGGCGCTATGAAGACCGGTTGGCTCAAACAGGGGCGCACCTGGTACTACCTCAAGAGCTCTGGGGCTATGGCTGTGGGATGGTACAAGGTGGGAGGCGACTGGTACTGGTCGAGCGCTTCCGGAGCCATGGGCGCCAACCGCTGGATCGGCAACTATTACCTGAAGGGCTCAGGGGCTATGGCGACCAACCAGTGGATCGGCCGTTACCATGTAAACGCTAGCGGCAAATGGGACAAGACGCGCTAGCGTCCCCTGAGACGTCGTCCGCCTAAGAAATGAGCGTAAAAATGGGCCGCTTTGAAAGCGGCCCATTTTGCTTCAGGAGGGCGTTTGCTTACCAAACGTAGACTTTGCTGCCGCGGGGAACATTGTTGTAGATCCATTTGGCGTTGGAAAGCTGCAGGCGCACGCAGCCGTGGGAGGCGGGGCGACCCATAGTGCCGTCGGTCACGTACTTAGGGGAGGAGGTTTGGGAGTACAGCACGGAATGGAACAGGTAGTTGCCGCTGAATTGGGTGAAGTAGAAGCAGCGTGCAGAGCCGGAATCGAAGTAGTAGCCCTTGCTCCCTACGGTGAATCGGCCCTTCTTCGTAGGAGTGGAAGATTTGCCCGGAGCGCAGTCCATCATGCGCTGCAGATTCCAGTTGCCTTTCGAGCCATAGAATACGCCGACCTTGCAGCGTTTGGTGTCGACCAGGATGAGCCATTTTGTCGCGCTGCTTTCTGGTTGGGCCCATTTCGTGAAGAGCTCGTCTATCTTGTCAAGTCCCTGCCAAACGCCACTTTTGCTGAACAAGTTTGTCTTTCCGTTGATAGTGCGGCTGCCGGTGACCATGGCGCCCGACCCGTCAAGGTAGTACCAGGTTCCGTTCAGGTCGAGCCAGCCGGTCTTCATGGCGCCAGAGCCGGGCATGAGGTAGTACCAGGTTCCAGATGCTTTTGCCCAGCCTTCGGCCATGGCGCCTGAGTTCTTGAGGAGGTACCATTTGCCACCGACTTTCTGCCAGCCGGTCAGCATGGCGCCCGAACCACTCATGCGGTACCAGTGCGACCCGTCGTGCACCCATCCTGTGGCCATGGCGCCGCTTTCAGGTTTAAGATAGTACCAGGTTCCTTTGATCTTCTTCCACCCCTCGGCCATAGCGCCGGAGCTGTTCAGGTAATACCAAGTCTTCCCGAGTTTCATCCAGCCGCCTGACCGCATGGCCCCAGAGCCGTTCAGGTAGTACCATTTTCCGTCCACCTGCGCCCAGCCTTTGGCCATACGACCGTTGTCGTCGGGGTTGAGCCAGTACCACTGGCCGCCCGTTTTCAGCCAGCCGGTTTTAGGGGTGCCGTCGCTTTTGCCCCAGTACCATGCGTTGCCGAGCTTGTTCCATCCTGTCTTAAGGGCGGGGAGAGCGGGCTTGGGCGGCTCGGGGGTGGGCTCAGGTTCAGGTTCCGGCTCGGGCTCCGGAGACGGTGTGGGATCGGGAATCTGGGGTGTGTCGGTAGAGGGGCTGTCCCCCGAGGTATCGTTGTCTGCGCTGTTCTCCGCGCCTGTATTCGCGCTGGCGGTCTGTGGTGCAGTTTCGTCTGCCCAGGCGTATTGTGCAGCTGCAAGAGCGGATGCGGGTATTCCGCCGAAAGCGAGCAGCGCTGCGAGACCGAAGGCGCTGGCAGGCTTTAAGAAGTGGATCGAACTCATGTGACTCTCCTTCTGAAAAATACCTGATGGATCAGATATAAATGTTCCTTGTCGTATCGTCAATACCTTGCTGCTTGCGTAACGCTGATGGTACCATAAACGGCCAATAGCTCCGAGGGGCATGGAATTGATTATGAGAGGTTGGGCGGCGGGGCGCCCCGTTAGCTTGGATTTATTTCAGGAGGTAAAGTATGACTTTTTTCGCAAAAGCGAGGAGCGCATCGTCCTTCGCGATTGCAGCGCTTTTGGCGCTTGGCATGGTGCCCGCCGCGGCTTTTGCGGCCGATGGGGCTGCCGCGACGACCCAGGATGCAGCTGCAAGCGATGATGCGGCTGCCGTGCTGGCGGAATCCGACGATGCAGCCTCCAGCTGGCGTTTCGACGATGGCGAGCCCATTGCCTTTCCAGGGGAGGAGCTTGTTGCCGGCGAAGATGCGGAAGATGTCCCGGGAGACGATGGTCTTGGGGGCGAAAACCCGGGTATTTCGCTTTATGCTAATACGGTCGTTCCCGGTACGGGCATTACGATACCGAGCTACGTTCGTAGGCCCGTCGGCGCTACGCGCATCGGCATCGATGTGAGCGAGCACAACGGAAGAATCGACTGGCAGGCCGTAAAGCGGGCGGGTGTTGAGTTTGCGATCATTCGCTGCGGCTACGGCCAAGATCACGAGAGCCAGCATGATGATCGCTGGCTCGATAATGTTCGGGGAGCTACCGCCGCGGGCATTCCCTACGGCGTCTACCTGTACTCCTATGCTGACACGGTAGCGAAGGCGAAGGGGGAAGCGGGCCATATTATTCGCTTGCTGCGGGAGAGCAACTGCAAGCCCGAGTTCCCCATTTACTACGATTTGGAGGAGAGCTCGCTCGAATCTTCGAAGAAGGTGCCGTTGCTGGCGGAAATGGCCTTCACGTTCTGCTCGGAAGTGAGTCGCGCTGGTTACACGCCTGCTGTGTACGCCAATACGAACTGGTTCAACAATTATCTGACTGATCCCGTGTTCGACGCATGGGGGCGTTGGGTGGCCCAATACAACAGCGTCTGCACCTATAAGGGCACCTACCAGATGTGGCAATGCACGTCCGACGGCTATCTAGCCGGCCTCTCCGGAAACAACGGGCGAGTCGATCTCAATTACGAGTTGAACAACAGCTCGGGACATCTAGCGAGCAAGACCGGGCTGCAGATGATAAACGGAGACATGTATTATCTGGACGGCGCGGGCAACAAGAAGACTGGATGGCAGACGGTTGGGCGCAATACCTATTATTTCGGCAGCGACGGTATCATGTTCCGCGGCGAGCAGACCATCGATGGGAGAAAGCTGTCGTTCAATCAGGCGGGTACGCTCGAGGGGTATTGGGCGAAAACGGGGGACGCCTGGTACCTGCGCGACCAGAATGGCAGGAACAAGATCGGATGGCAGCACGTCAAGGGCTCTTGGTACTATCTCGATCCCGAATCCGCACGCATGAAAACCGGATGGCTGCAGCAGGGAGGCAATTGGTACTACCTGAACGGCTCCGGTGCCATGGCCACCGGATGGGTAAAAGTGGGCGGCAAGGACTACTACCTGCGTCCCTCTTCGGGCATTATGGTGACGGGCAAACAGACAATCGGTGGAAAAGTGTATACCTTCGACAGCTCGGGCGCGCTGGTCGTGAACACCACCCCTCGATGGGTGAAGAGCGGCGGTGCCTGGTACCTGCGCAGCCCTGAAGGTAAAAATCTTACTGGTTGGCAAAAAGTTTCCGGTACCTGGTATTACCTTAACGGATCCGGCGTCATGCAGACCGGCTGGCTCAAGTTGGGGAAGACCTGGTACTACCTCAAGGGCTCCGGCGCCATGGCGGAAGGATGGGCGAAGGTTCGCGGTTCTTGGTATTACCTGAACCCCGGCTCCGGCGCTATGGCCAAGGGATGGAAAAGCGTAGGAGGAACGTGGTACTACCTTAATGGGTCGGGCGCCATGAAAACAGGGTGGCTCAAGCTGGAGAAGACCTGGTACTACCTCAAGGGCTCCGGCGCCATGGCGGAGGGTTGGCAGAAGGTCTCCGGAGCTTGGTATTACCTCAATCCCGGTTCGGGTTCCATGAAGACGGGATGGCTCAAACTAGGGAAGACCTGGTATTACCTCAGCGGATCTGGCGCTATGAGGACCGGATGGCAGAAGATCGGCGGAACATGGTACTACTTCAGAGGCTCTGGGGCCATGGTGGCCGACGAGGCGATAACGATTGGGGGAAAGACTTATCGCTTCAGCGCGAGTGGTGCCTGGATATAGGAGAACGGGTCTTTTTGCCATCCCGTCAATATCGGGTCTTTAACGCATGACTTTCTGATGCTACTATTGTGCTTCAAAAGAAGGCTTCAAACGAACCAGAACCGTACGCATGGCCCTCTTCTGCGCATCTGCGCCGGCTATGCCTCTTTCCAGGAGGTGCTCTTTATGTCGAAATCGCATCGTTCAAAGTCAGTTGCAGCCGTATTGGCGGCGGTCTTGGCGTTGGGGATGGTGCCCTCTGCGGCGTTCGGTGTTCCTGCGGGCGCGGCTGCCGATGATGTTCCCGATAGCTGGCGCTATGACAAAGGCGAGTGGATTTTCGCGGAGCCAGAGCCACAGGGCGATGTCATGGTTTTGTCATATCAGGAAGGCTGGAACTGGCCGAAGATAGAGGGCGGCTATCAAAGCAACGACGGCAATGTGGTCAATGCTGTTAAGCGTGGCATGGACGTCAGCTATTGGCAAGGCCTTATCAACTGGGAACGAGCGAAGGCTGATGGCATCGATTTCGCGATCTTGCGTTGCGGCTACGTCAAAACCTTAGGGCGCCCTCAGGTTGATCAGCAATGGAAGAGAAACGCCCAGGAGTGCGAACGTCTCGGCATTCCCTACGGTGTCTATATCTACTCGTATGCCAAAACCGTTGAAGCCGCCAAGGCCGAGGCTGATCACGTCATCAACACGCTGAAGGGCTTCAGTCCGACCTATCCGGTTTATTTTGATCTGGAGGAGAAGAGCCTTGAAAGCACGAGCAATCGAATGCTGCTTGCCAACATGGCGAGTGCCTTCTGCGACAAGATCGCGGCAGCCGGCCATACTCCCGGAATCTACGCGAACACGAACTGGTGGAACAACTATTTGACTGACCCTGTTTTCGATCAGTGGGAGCGTTGGGTGGCTCAGTACAATAGTAAGTGCTCATATACGCGTGGGAGTTATCGTTTGTGGCAGTGCTCTGCGTCGGGGAAGGTCGATGGTATTGTCGGCAACGTTGATCTCGATCTTGAGTTCGACGGGGCCTTTGCAAGCAACCCCGTGAGAAAGACGTGGGTTAAGGTTGGCTCGAACTGGTATCTGCGCGATTCGGGTGGAAACAATCTGATTGGCTGGCAGGTGGTGAATGGGCAGCGCTACTACCTCGCTGCCAGTGGTGTTATGCAGACGGGTTGGGTGAGCTACGAGGGGTCTTGGTACTACCTGAGTGGCTCGGGCGCCATGAAAACCGGCTGGGCCCGAAGCGGAGGAAAATGGTACTACCTCGATCCGTCGTCGGGGAGGATGCTCACGGGCTGGCAGACGGTTGATGGCAAGCGATACTATCTTACGCCCGGCAACGGCGCGATGGTCACGGGCACGCAGACCATCGGCGGCGTGACGTACCGCTTCGACGATTCGGGCGCGCTTATCGAAGGGGGAGCGGGCAATGCGAATACGGGCGCGAGCGCTTCGGGCGTATCGGGCTGGGTGAGCTCGGGCGGCCATTGGTATCTCAAGGACTCGTCTGGCCGCAACCTTACGGGATGGCAAAAGGTGAGGGGAACTTGGTACTACATGGACGCCTCCGGCGTCATGCTCACCGGTTGGCAGAAGGTGGGCGGCACGTGGTACTACCTCAAGGGCTCGGGTGCGATGGCGACGGGTTGGCAGAAACTTGGCGGCACGTGGTACTACCTCAAGAGTTCCGGCGCCATGGCCAAGGGTTGGTATAAAGTGGGGGGCAAATGGTACTACTCCAACTCGTCAGGGGCCATGCAGGCCAACCGGTGGATCGGCAACTACTACGTAACGGGCTCCGGCGCCATGGCCACCAGCGCCTGGATCGGCCGCTACCACGTGAACGCCTCCGGTCTGTGGGATAAAACGCGCTGATAGCGCTTAACAACGGAATTGTTCAACGAAGAAGCGCCCCTCGTATTCGAGGGGCGCTTGCATTGCGGGGGAATGCTCGAGCAAGTGGACAGGACGTCCGTGCTTTCTACGCCTCCGCCTTCTTGGTGCCGAACAGCTCGCCCCAGTCGCAGGCGGCCAGAATCGTGCCGCAGAGGATGGCGATGCAGCAGACGATCTCCACCGGGCCGGGCACGGTGCCCAGAAGGATGAGCCCGAACAGCACCGCCCAGGCGGAGTACGAGATGTTCAGCGCCATGCCGCGGGCGGCGCCGATGACCGAGATGCCCTTGTAGTAGAACAGGTACGAGCACGTGCCGGCGAGCGCCGCCAGGGCCACTACCGCTGTGCCCGGATTCGGGATGGCGTTCCACGTGAAGGCCCAGGCGCCGAAGATGGGCAACACTACGATGAGGTACACGAGGGCCGACGTGGTTTCGCGGATCTGCAGGGCGGTCTCGTTGTCCACGGCGTCGTCGCGCATGCCCCAGGCGCACAGCACCGCCTCGCTGCCCCAGCCGAACACAGCGGCGAGAGCTCCCAGAAGTCCGATGATCGGGTCGCCCGTCACCGTGGTGTCGGCCGACAGGTAGCCCATGGCGATGATGCCCGCCAGCGCCACGATGAGGGCCACCACGCGGCCCGGGGTGATCTTCTCCTTCAAAAGAAGCACGGCCATAAGGGTGCCGAAGGCCGGATAGAACGACGAGATGATGGCCGTGTAGCCGGCGCCGATGTTGTTGATGGCGATGACGTAGCCGGTCATGCCGATGGGGCCGCCCAAAAGCGCGCCCAGGATGACCACCTTGCCGCTGCGCGTCTTCAGCGCCGCCAGCGTGTCCTTCAGGCGGCCGCGCACGCCCATGTACAAAAGCAGCCACAGCGCGCAGCACACGTCGTGCAGCGCCGAGCTGACGATGGCGCCGAGCGCCAAGGCCTCGGCCGTGCCGATGAACGGCACCATGGTGAGGGCGATGCCCAGAATCACCGTGTCCAAGCCCCAGAGGCACCCGCTGAAAAGTCCGTACTTCATGATGAGCTATCCTTCCGTGTAGAAACTCTCGTCGTACCAACGCAGTACTTTGGCCAGATACTTCTTCGCGTAGTTGTAGTAGATGTAGAGCCACTCGCCCACGAAGTCGCCCTCCGCCTCCTTCACGAGGCTCCAAACGTACCAGCACCACCCGGCCAGGGCCACGTAGGCGAAGTTGTGGCGCACCTCCTCGAAGGTGGGCTTGCGGTCGAAGTAGTGCTCCAGCGCCCGCAGCGCTTCCTCGTCGGAGCATTCGCAGCACACGACATAGGTGCCGAAGTCGTTGGCGTAGTCGCCCATGCCGGCGTACTCCCAGTCGATGAGGTAGAGGTGGTCGTCGCCGTCGATGAGGAAGTTCAAATAGAAGAAGTCGTTGTGGGTCAGGCACACGGGCGCCCCATCGGCTTCGGCATACTCCTTCACGCGGCGGGCCATGGCGGCCATCTCATGGTAGCCGGGCACATCGATGGGCCCCTTCTCGCGCAGCAGCGCCTCGTAGTGACAGCCTTCCTCATAGAAATCGAAGCGGTTGTCGACGCTGGCGCCTGACTCGTGGATGAGGCGCGCCATCTTCATCGCTCGAGCCACCTCTGCATCGCTGCGCGGATCGAGGTTGCGGGCGTTGGAAACGAACCGCGAGATCTTCCAACCGCGGGGATCCTCGTGGACGAAGGTGTCGTCGAGTCCCAGCTCGTGGGCGATTTTCTGCGCCGCGCTCTCGCTTGTGCGGTCGATCATGGCCTCGGTGCCGATGCCGGGGTGGCGGTAGACGTACTCGCCGTCGGCGGTGGCGAAGTGACAGGAGAGGTTCGTGAGCCCCTGCTTCAGTGGGTACACATCGTGGATGGCGCTTTTCTCGCAGCCGAGCACGGCCACGATGTTGTCGAAGACCTCGGAGTCGAGGTTCTCCAGGAACAGGGGATCGAACTGGCGAACCTCGTCCAGGCTGTCGAACTCGAAGATGGTGCCAGCGGGGTAGCGGCGGGCGACCATGTCGAGCTTCTTGATGTTGTCCAGGTAGATGTGCTCCCACAGCTTGTCCGCCGTGGCCGGGTTGTCGTAGACGGCGTCCAGTAGGGGGACGTAGGTTTCGGAGAAGGCGCGGTCGAAGTAGACCTGGCCGATCATGTACCATGCGTCCGCACCTCCGATGGTCACGCCGGTGATGCGGTCGTGAGCGCCGGTCTGGACGCACCACTCAGGTGTGGGGCCTTCGGCGTATTCCACGGCGTAGTAGGCCTTCCACACGTAGGGCTCGAAGGGGTTCTCCGTGAAGTAGTCGTCCGAGGAGCAGATATAGGTGTTGCCGAGGCGATCTTCCACGCGCTTGATGGAGGAACTGTTGTTGCGCGAGGCGTAGTCGGGATTCACAACGATGGAGACACCGAACTTGTCCTCGAGATAGAAGAAGTACTCCTTCTTGTAGCCGACGACCACGGTGATGTCGGTGATGCCCGCAGCCAGCAGCTGCTCGATCTGGCGTTCGATGAGCACTTCGCCGCGCACCTTCAGCAGGCCTTTGGGCTTCTCGTAGGAGATGGGAGCGAACCGGGACGAGAGGCCCGCGGCCAGGATGATCGCGTTCTCCACGCGATAGGGCTCGAGCGCTGCCGCGCCTGCTTCCGTGGGCTCCCCGTCCGCAATGAGACCGGCCGCGGAGAGCGATTTCGCTGCGCTGTTCACGCTGCCGAGCGAGAGTCCCGTGGCTTCCACGATCTTGCGTTGGGCGCAGCCCGGGTGCAGGACGATTTCCCGCAATACCAGAAATTCGTTCTTGCTGAGCGACAAGATGTGACCTCGATTCTTCGAATACGATGCTGGACGCATCATAGAGCAATTTTGGATCAAAGTGTTCAATATCTCTAAAGTAATCTGAAAATTGAACATTTTCGGGAACGAATGGACTGCAATGGTTGCTTTTCGAAGAAGAGGAGCTTTGACGACTGCAAAATACAAGACCATGTCGCATCGGACAAGCGCTTGCACTGGCTTTCGATTGGGGCGTTCCCAAAGAACTGTATCGCCAAGGCGCGACTTCTCTTTCGTGCTTGAGCTCACGCGAGAGCGCGCTGCTACCGATAATCGCCCAAGCGAAGACAGCTTGTGAGAACTGGGCCCAGTAAACCGGAGGCAGCCTATCGTCGTCGTTGCGGGCGCGAGGATTCTGGACAGCGCTCTCCTTTTCGGTGCGCTCTATCGGGAGCTTTTCAGATCCGCTAACCAGCGATTCCCCTTTTCCAGCGGTTGAGTTAACTTTTCCGAGACCCACCCCATCACGGGTCTTTCCAGAAGTCGAATTCTTGCGAGGTCAATGGTCGCGCCCATGGCGTATGCCGCGACACCCGACAGTACGCCCACGGCCAGGATCGCCGCCGGGCCCAGGGCGTACGCCCATGCCAGATGCGGCCACAGCCAGGCGCGCATGATGGGGTTGTCGTGGATGAGGTAGACGCCGAGTGCTCCTTTCGCAGCGGTGTTCACCCAGCGGATGGGCGGCATTTTCCACTCGGCAAACAGGCTGAAAAGGCCCAGCGACGCGGCGAAGGTCGGCACCATGTACTGCCAGATGAAGTAGTCGGGCAGCACGTAATCGAACCCGAAGGCGCGCTGCGCCCAGCCGATCGCGGCCATCGAAGCCCATACGAACAGCACGCCGGCCGCGAGGGCGCAGGCATTGCCGCGACGCGTCCATAGCGGGCGGTCGCGCAGCCAGCCGCCCATGAGGTACAGGTAGAAGAACCACACGAGATCGCTGCCGATGGGGTTGTAGGTGGTGATCGTCGGGATGGCGGATAGCACTACGAAGCCGATGACCATGAGATTTCTGCGTCCACTGTCGCTCAGATGCCGGTACAGAACGTTGAGGAACGGGCTCGCCACCATGAGCGCCAGATAGCACGTGATGAACCAGTATTCTCCCGAGGTGATGGGCGTCACGGCCTTGCGCAGGCGATCGGGCGTGACGAGGTCGGGCTGGGCGATGGCGAATATCGCAAGAATCGCGAACGAGTAGAACCACGTCTGCAGCACCACGCGCAGCAGTGACTGCACTTTCAGGCGACTGTGCACCATGAAGTACCCCGTTATGAGCACGAAGCAGTTCACGCCGATCTTTCCTCCGAAGCTCAGCATTTCTACGGCGGTGTCGGAGGCAAGTGGGCCACCTTCCGGCCACGTGCCGTGCACGCTGAAATGGAACATGGCGATGAGTACCATGCTCACGATGCGCAGAAGTTCGATGTTTGAGTTACGCATAGGTCTCCTTGGGCGGTTTTGCCGGCGAGACGAAGTATAATCGAGCGAGTCATCGTATCCAATGCCCGCGGGATGGCCTTCAGGTTCAGTCCTCGGGCTTGCAGAAAGGACGTTTCATGATTGATCGCAAGGCATTCCGCTCCCTGTCTTCGGGGCTCTACCTCATCACGGCCAAGGCGGGCGATGTGCGCTGCGGCTGCGTGGTAAATACGCTCGTGCAGGTGGCGAGCGAGCCGGCCACGCTGTCGGTGTCGCTGAACAAGGAGAACGCCACCACTGCCGCCATCCTGGAGTCGGGCCGCTTCGCCGCCACGGTGCTCGCCGAGGACACGCCCATGGAGCTCATCGGCACTTTCGGCTTCCACACTTCCGCCGACACTGACAAGTTCGCCGCCTGCGCGAGCGCCCTCGACGGCGCGGAGGTGCCCTACGTGACCGAGCACGGCCTGGCGCGCTTCTCCGTCTCCGTCACCGAGACCATCGACGTGGGCAGCCACTACCTGTTCGTGGGCGTCGTGGAAGAAGCCGAGGTGCTTTCCGCCGGCGACCCGCTCACCTATGCCTACTACCACGCCGTGAAGGGCGGCAAGACCCCGCCCAAGGCCGCCACCTACAACAACGGCGACGAGGCGGCGGTCCCCGGGGTCACCGAGACGGCTGCCGGCGCGCCCGAAGCCGGCAAGAAGATCGCCTGGCGCTGCACCATCTGCGGCTACATCGAAGAAGGCTACCCGGACGGCCTGCCCGAGGGCTACATGTGCCCCATCTGCGGCGCTCCCCGCGAGATGTTCGAGCGCGTGGAACTGTAGAAGGCGCCGCTCATCTTCCTTGCATGGATCTGCAACGGGCCTGCAAGCCCATCGTAGGGGCCGATCTCGGTCGGCCCTCCCGAGCGGGGAGTCTCGCTTGCGGTGAGGGGCGACCGAGGTCGCCCCCTACGGAGGTTTCCGGGGCCCGATGAGTTGATCTCCGCCTGCTGCGCTCGAGTCTTTCCCTGCGCGCTATAATTGTTTGTCAAAGTGTCAATGAGGCGAAGCGCGCGCAAGGAGACCCTATGGAAGAGGAGCTGGCATCGGGGGAGTTGGCAGAATCGGTGGAGGGGCCGAAGAATTTGAGCGACTCCGCCGAAGGCTACATCCCCGTTCAATGGACGCGGAAGAAGATCGCGCTGGCGGTGGCGGTCGGCGTTGTCGTGGCGGCGCTTTCTCTCGGCTGCGTGGCGGCGCTGTATCTGCATACCCTTGACTTGGCCCTTACCGGCGGCATGGACGCCGCCCAGCAGGACGACCTCGCCGAGGCGCTGCAGCCGCCGAAGCCCAAGGCCGCCGCGCCCGATGCGCCTGCCAAGGAAACCGACGAGCCGGCTTTCTCCGCCTACTACGTGGCCATTCTCGGCTGTGACGCGCGCCCCAACGAAACGATCGCCCGCTCGGACGTCACCATGCTCGCCCGCGTCGACACCGAGACGGGCACGGTGCACCTCGTCTCGGTGCCCCGCGACATGATGGTGGAGATCGAGGACCATGGCACCCAGAAGATCAACGCCGCCTTGGCCTTCGGCGGCCCGGCCGGTGCCGTGCGGGCGCTGTCGGCCTTCGCCGGCGTGCCCATCACCCATTACGTCGAGCTGCGCTTCGAACAGCTGGTGGAGCTGGTCGATCGCCTCGGCGGTGTCACCGTGGACGTGCCCGAGGGCTTTACCTCCGACACGAGCGGCATCACGCTGGCCGCCGGTACCCAGACGCTGAACGGGGAAGAGGCCCTCGCCTTCGCTCGCGAGCGCCACGCCGTTTCCTCGGGCGACTTCAGCCGTGCCGCCGCCCAGCGGGCCATCATCTCCGCCATCGCCGATGAAGTGCTCGCCTCGCCGCCGACGGAGATGCCCTCACTGGTGGGCTCGCTCGCCGCCTGCGTGACCACCGACTACACTGTGGCCGAGCTGGCCGACACGGCCCTCGCCCTGAAGGACGCCGGCGTCACGGTGTATTCGGCTGCCTGCCCCAGCTACTCCTTCGGCGGGGGCGGCATCAGCTACGTCGGTGTCATGTACGACGAGTGGCGCGCCATGATGCAGCGGGTCGATGCGGGGCTCGATCCCGCCGACGAGTCAGCGGAAATCCCCGAGCCCCAGGTCGGCGACGAGGATCTCGGCGCCGCCGCCAACGCCCGCTCCCCGCGCGACTATTCCGGCCGCGTCGATCAGGCCGGTTTTAAGGACAACTGAGAACGGGCTGCTTGCGTCCCATCCGTAGGGGCCGACCTTGGCCGGCCCTCCCGAGTGGGGGAGTCTCGCTTGCGGCGAGGGGCGGCCAAGGTCGCCCCCCCCTACGGAGGGTGCTACACTCGCTCCATGCTCCAAATTGAAAAACCCCGGCGACTTCCATCGCCGGGGTTTTAGCTCACAGGAGGTTGTGCCGAGCGCCTACAGCGTGTCGTCGCGCCAGTCTTCCAAGCCTTCGATGACGAGCGCGTGGGCGCGTTCCACTTCGGGGAGGTGCTTGGCGGCGGCCTCGTACTCGCCGGCGTACAGCGCGTCGGAGACGAGCGCCGCGCACTCGTAGAGATCCTTGAACGACAGATTGCCCGCCACGCCCTTCAGCGCATGGGCCTGGCTGTAGCCCTCCGAGTAGTCCTTGGCCTCCATGGCGGCCTGAAGCGCCACCAAATGCCCGTCGTCCAGGTACTTCAGGGCCAGGCGCTCGTACAGCTCGGCGTTGTCGCCGAAGCGGTCCATGGCGTCCACGTAGTCGATGCCGAAGGGGCGAAGCTTGTCTGCGAGCTGAGCGGTCATGATCGGTCCTTTCCCGTGCTATTCCAGCGCCCGCGGCCCTCTCTCCTCTTCTTTGGACGGCAGTCGCGTTAAGTAAAACTGCTGCTCAGTGTAGTCGCACGTCACGAAGCTGTCAGCGGAGCGGGTCACTCGTTTCCGTTTCGTAGCCAGTTGTAAGCAAGCTGTAATATGAATTTTGACAAACCGTCACCAAAGTGCGGACGATATGTGGTATTGACGCTCGTCAACAATGTTTTCCGACGTCAGGCTGCCGAAACGGAAACTGGTTCCAAGGGGAGCGCGGCATCAGTCCGGCGGTTGCCGCGCGGTGTGGCGTCGGCGACTCCGACGGCGGTTGACGGTGGTGGCGGAGCCGCCGGGCTTAACGGGCGCCTAGTAGTCCGCCGCCGCGTCGCTTTCCATCCACTGCTCGAAGAACTCCTCGTAGACGTCGGCGAGCACGGCTTCCCGCGCGCGGCGCATGAGATCCAGCAGGAAGTGCAGGTTGTGCACCGACAGCAGAATGGCGCCGAGCATCTCGTTCTGCTTCACCAAGTGCCGGATGTAGGCGCGCGTGTGGTTTTTGCAGGTGGGGCAGTCGCAGGCCGGATCGAGCGGCGTGAAGTCGCGGGCGTATTTGGCGTTGCGCATGTTCATGCGGCCGGCGCTGGAGAACGCGGTGCCCATGCGGGCCGTGCGGGTGGGCAGCACGCAGTCGAACATGTCGACGCCCTCGCGCACCGCGCGCACGAGCGTGGTGGGGTTGCCGACGCCCATGAGGTAGCGCGGCCGGTCGTCCGGGCAGGCGCGGGCCACCTCGCCCAAGGTCTCGAACATGACCTCGTGATCCTCGCCCACGGAGTAGCCGCCGATGCCGTAGCCGCCGAAGCGCCGGCCGCCCGCGGCCAGCGACTCGTCCTCGATCGCGCGCAGCCGTCGTACGCTTTCCAAGCGCAAATC
Organism: Adlercreutzia rubneri; assembly: GCF_009755265.1. NCBI lineage: Bacteria > Bacillati > Actinomycetota > Coriobacteriia > Eggerthellales > Eggerthellaceae > Adlercreutzia > Adlercreutzia rubneri. Next base: position 18,520 of record NZ_WPOO01000014.1, read on the forward strand.
CAGGTGCATGCCGCCCTGCACGATGCCGAAGAGCGTCTGATCGGGTCGTTTGTGGGCGGCCAGGCAGCGGCGCGCCCAAGCGCTGGAGTAGTCCACGGCCCGCGCCACGAACTCGCGGGTGGCGGGGTAGGGAGCGCACTGATCCAGCTGCATGGCGATGTCGGCGCCGATGAGCTCCTGGATGCGCATGTTCTCCTCGGGCGTCCAGTGGATCCTGCTGCCGTCGTAGATGGACTGGAACGTGACCCCGTCGTCGGAGAGCTTCACGGTGTCCGCGAGGCTGAATACCTGAAAGCCGCCGGAGTCGGTGAGCATGGGGCCGTCGTAGTTCATGAAGCGGTGGATGCCGCCGGCCTCGGCCACCAGGTCGGCACCGGGCCGCATGGCCAGGTGGTACGTGTTCGCGAGCACTACTTGGCTGCCCAGCTCGCGCAGCTGGCTCGTCGTGATGCCCTTCACCGTGGCGGAGGTGCCCACGGGCATGAACATCGGGGTGTGGAAATCGCCGTGGGCGGTGGTGTAGGTGAGCGCGCGGGCGTGCCCGCTGGTAGCGTCGCACGTGCAATCGAAGAGTGCCAAAGTCGCTCCTTCTGTTCAAACGTATCTATGGGCGTCCGGGTGCCGAGGGGGTGCTCGCAGACCTCTGATCGCCCCCCGGAGAACGCGATTGTTAAGAATCAGCTTCCACTTCAGCAGCAGCGATGCCGGGATGGTACCGACTGATGTGCGTCATCTTCGCTGATTCTGTTATCGCGTTCGGAGGGGGATAAAGCGATCAGCGGGCTGCGAGCACCCCCTCGGCACCCGGACGACGCGGGTTGAGTTGGGTCATGGTAGTATAGCGCCTGCATGCATTCTAAGGAGCGCTTTTCATGAGAACCGATGATTTCGACTACAACTTGCCCGAAGAACTGATTGCTCAGGAGCCGGCGGCCGTGCGTGACGAGTGCCGGCTGCTCGTGATGGATCGCGCTGGCGGGGAAGTGGAAGATCGCATCTTCAAGGACATCATCGACTACTTGCGGCCGGGGGATTTGCTCGTGGCCAACGAGACGCGGGTCATGCCGGCGCGCCTGCTCGGTGCCAAGCGGGGCACGGGCGGGGCGGCCGAGGTGTTTCTGCTGCGCGAGTGCGGAGGCCCGGAACCGCGCACGAACCGCGTGGCCTTCTGGGAGGTGCTCGTGCGGCCGGGCAAGCGCCTGAAGCCGGGCGCTGGGGCCGTGGTGGATTTCACCAACGCCGCCGGGGACGTGGTGCTTTCCGCCGAGATCATCGATTGGGCCCGCGACGGCCAGCGCGGCGAGCGCGTGGCGCGGCTTTCCACGCCGCTGGCTTCGCTGGACGAGGCCCTGCACGCCGTGGGGCACACGCCGCTGCCTCCCTACATCCGCGACTACGCCGGCGACGAGGAGCTGTACCAGACGGTGTACTCGCGCCGGGAAAGCTCGGCGGCCGCGCCCACGGCCGGGCTGCACTTCACGCCCGAGCTCATCGAGCGCTTGCGCGAGCGCGACATCGGCTGGGCCACGGTAGAGCTGGAAGTGGGCCTGGACACCTTCCGCGTCGTCGACGAGGACGATCCGGAAAAGCACCACATCCACACCGAGTTCTACACGGTGCCCCAGGCCACCGTGGATGCCGTGAACGCGACCCACGCCGCGGGCGGCCGCGTTGTTGCCGTGGGCACGACGAGCGTCCGCAGCCTGGAAAGCGCCTGGGATCCCGAGGCCGACGGCGGCCGGGGCGCTCTTGTCGCCCGCGATCGCGAGGCCACGAGCCTCTATATCCTGCCGGGTTACGAGTTCCATGTGGTGGACGCCCTCATCACCAACTTCCACGTGCCGCGCTCCACGCTTATGATGCTCGTCTCCGCCTTCAGCACCCGCGAGCACATCCTGGCCGCCTACCAGCACGCCATCGACGAGCGCTACCGCCTCCTCTCCTTCGGCGACGCCATGTTCTTGCATTAAACGCGTTTGCAGCTCGCCTGTTCATGTCGAGCGGTTCCCTGTTTCCCTTTGTCTGGCTTGCAAAATGCGATTTTAGGGACGGCCGTCCTTCGGCGAGGCGACCGCCCTCCTTCGGCGATGTCGCGTTGTGTGCAAATCCGCGGGTCCCTTCCCCCACCACGCGGGGCATCTCGACCTCTTGCTTGCGTTGGCGCGCAAAACTGCGGGCGCTGCTTGCTGAAATGGCTTGAAAATCACGAAACATCGGCGTCGGAGGCGAAAAACGCGTTTCGTTGTAATACGCCACCTGGGAAAACTCCGCGAATCGAGACATAACCGTCCTTTTTGGGACGCCAACTGCTGATCTTTCGTGTTTTTCAAGCCATTTCAAGCGATTGAAGCGCTGATTTTCTACTGCATTCCGATCTTTCGTCATTTTCAAGCCACTATGCCAGCTTCGCGCGGAGAAGGTGGCGTATGGGCGACGCGGGGGCTCTGTGTCGGCAGCAGGGCACTCGCTCGGCAAAAGATGATGCATTTACTTTCAGCAGAGGATATTTCATGTATCGCGTTATTCCGAGAACACGTGGTGAGCAGAGGTCTTAGAATGCCGCGAATGCGGTTGATCCTCTTTGGCATATCGGCTTTCTCCTACTGGCTTTGCGCGCCGTCGGCGCCCGACGCCTCGTGCAAGGTGTCGGCGAAAATTCTGAAGAATTGCGAGCCCGTCCTTGAAGCACTGCGCCATTTGGAAGGAATCTTCCCGTTCCTGCCCCGGCCGCATCATGTCTCTACGACGTCTCATACCAAAAGGCCGTTGTCGGAAGCGATCTGCCATCTCATGGTTCGCATGCCGAAGGGAAAGGACTTCTGCCGCGTGGAAAGCGGCGTGTTCGCCTCCTGCCCCGAGCTGTGTTTCGTGCAGCTTGTGCAGTCGCTTCCTTTTCACGAGCTCGTTCGCGCGGGCAATGTGCTTTGCGGCCGCTTCTACCTCGACGCTGGGAAGGGTGGCGAGCTTGGGCGACGCGAGCCTCTTACCTCGAAGCGGCGCATTGAAGCGTTCCTTCGCGCCAACCCCGGAATCAAGGGCGTGAAGGAGGCTCGTCGGGCGCTCCCGTGGGTTACGGAAGGCGCAGCCTCTCCTCCGGAGGCGTTTCTCGCTATGGTGTTCGGGCTGCCTTACCGCTATGGCGGCTTTCAGCTCTCAGACCTTGCGGTAAACCGGCGGTTGCGGCCGAGCCACAAGGCTCAGCAGATAGCACGCCGCACCACGCTCGTCCCTGATATCCTCTTTGCTGATGCTCGCCTTGCGATCGAGTACGACTCAACGGCCGAGCACACCAGCTCCTCACAGTTGACGAGAGACGCCCAGAAGCGCCTGGCGCTGGAGGCAGACGGCTACAAGGTCGTTACCGTGACGGCGGGGCAGATCGGCGATTCGGGCGAAATGCGGCGCATTGCCGAGCAGTGCTATCGCCGGCGGGGCAAAAGATTTCGTCCCCAAAGCAAGGAATTCGCGAACCGGCAAGCGCATCTGTTCCGCATGGGCTGGTCGCTCGAGGATTACTGTCTCAAAGAGCAGCCTCGCTAGGTGCTTTTCAAGAAAATAGTTTTCCCAGTTCAGAGTAAAGGATTAGGGAAAAGATTACGAGAATAATCTTTTTCTCGCTCGCTTTCCGATGCGCGATGGCGCGGCGGCGTCCATAGTGGGGATCGTCACGGGGTGCCGAACCCGCACACCAGTTGAAGGTTGTCGCGAGGTGCCGTACTCGGGCGGCAGCTGGAAGGCTGCCCGAGTGCGAGAGCGGCGGTGGAGGCCGCGGTCGTGGTTCCCCGGACGGCATCTGTCAAGGAGGGCGCGCGGCGCCCGACAAAGCGCAGGGCGCGAAGGAGCGCCCGGCGCAAGGAGAGGCACGAGGGCGCACGAAAGGCGTCCCGCGCAACGGAAAGAGAGGGAGTTCACCATGACCACCACTGTTACTCGTCGCGATCTGTTCAAGTTCGGCGGCCTGGCCGCGCTCGGCGTGGCCGGCGCCAGCACGCTCGCCGGCTGCGGGCAGCCCAAGACCGTCGCCGAGGCCGCTGCTGAGAAGGGCCTGGCCGGCACGGGCGCCGCTACCGGCCCCGCGTTCCTCGCGCCGCAGGAGCCCATCACCGATTTCGCCGAGACCCACGAGTACGACGTCGTCGTGGTCGGCGCCGGCGAGTCGGGCCTGTCTGCCGTGCACACCGCGCTTGAGGCCGGGGCGCGCGTGGCCTGCGTGCAGAACATCAACGCCGCCCAGACCACCGGCAACATGGCCGCCTCCATCGACCTCACCCAGACCGACGAGGCCGCCGTCCAGGCCTGCGTGAGCTTCATCAATTGGAAGAGCGACTACCGCTCCAACCGCGACCTCGTGAACATCTGGGCCCACAACTCCCAGGAGGCCCTGGCCTGGTGGGCCGAGGAGGCGGCGAAGGGCGGCGTGGAAAGCAAGCCCCACGATGCCGTGCTCTCCTACAACGGCTACGACATCCACCTGCACGCCAACACCTACTTCCACGTGGAGGGCAACCACAACGCCGCCGCCACGGTGATCGCCGAGAACCTGGCCGCCGCCGGTGCCGAGTTCTTCTACAACATGCCCTGCAAGCAGCTGCAAACCGACGAGTCCGGCGCGGTCACGGGCGCCATCTGCGAGGACGCCGACGGGGCGCACCACCTGTTCACGGCGACCAAGGGCGTCATTCTGGCCTGCGGCGACTACTCCTCCAACCAGGAGATGCTCGACTACTACGCGCCGGACACCAAGGGCTTCTCGCTGTTCACCGACTTCCGCGACGGCTCGGGCCTGGTGGCCGGCATGAACGCGGGAGCCATCATGACGCCGCACACCCACACCAAGATGATCCACGGCGAGCCGGCGGCCGTGCGCTTGGAGATGCCCTTCCTCTTCGTCGACCAGGAGGGCAACCGCTTCATGGACGAGACCTGCTGCCGCATGGGCTACATGAACAACTTCGCCCGCCCGTACCTGGCGAAGGCCGGCTTCGCGGACTCCACGGCGGCGAAGTTCTTCAGCCTGGTGCCCGCGAACTGGGAAAGCTACTACGAGGAGTGGAAGGCCGCCAGCCCCTACGACATCTCCCAATACAACGGCGACAACAAGGTGAACCCCGAGAAGTGGATCACCGCCGACACGATTGAGGGCCTGGCCGAGGCCATGAACGCCTACGCCGCGGAGAACGATTGGAAGCTCACGAACATCGATGCCGCCACCCTGGCCGACACCGTGGCCCGCTACAACGAGCTGTGCGCCGCCGGCCGCGACGAGGACTTCGGCAAGGCCGCCAAGTACCTCGTGCCCATCGAGGGCGGCCCCTACTACGCCATCCCCCGCGGCTCCAACAAGCTGCCGGCCATTCTGGGAGGCCTCGTGGTCGATAGCAACCACCAGTGCCTGAACGGGGAGTTCGAGCCCATCGGCGGCCTGTACGCCGTGGGCAACGCCTCGGGCCAGTTCTTCGGCGGCGTGGATTACCCCATGGATATCGAGGGGCTCTCCATCGGCCGTGCCATCACTTCGGGCTACTACACCGGCCGCTTGGTGGCGAGCCTGTAGGCCACCTGTCGTCTCACCCTCCCGTGCCCGGCCGACGTTCCCTCCCCATCGGCCGGGCTTTTTGCATGCGGTCCCTTGCGGCCTTTGCGGCCTTTGCGGCCCCGATGTCGCAAGGTCTCGGGAAAGCGCCGACCCGGCCGCCAGCCGGCCCCGTCACCTGCTATAATGGCCGTCATGGGGAACCTGTTGAAGGACATACGAAAGGGGAGGGAGAACCGCTCCCTGTACCTGCGGGGCATACTGCCCTACCTGTTCGCGCTCGGCTGCGCCCGTGCTTGGGTGACGCTGGCCGTGGCGGCGCCGGCCCTCGCGCTGCCGGCCGCCTTCGATCTGCACGACATCTTCGATTACGCGTTCTGCCTGATCTCCATTGCCGTGGCGCTCGCCGCGCGCCGTCTTCTGCCCTTGAACGCCACGGGGTGGATGCGCGCGGCGTCGGCGGCGCTGATGGTCGCGGCGTCGCTGTGCCTCATTGCGGTCGGCATCGGCCTGGTCGCAGGGCCGGCGGCCATTGCCCTTGTGGCCGCGGGCGCGGCGGCGGGAGGCGCGGGCTTCGGCCTCTTCCTGCTTCTGTGGGCCGAGGTCCTAAGCTGCATCTCGCTCATCTGCATTTTCCTGTACACGACGGCCTCCCAGCTGGTGGCCGTCGTCTGCGTGTTCTTCTGCGACGGCCTGGACGATTTGCGCGTGGCCTGCGCTCTGGTGATCCTGCCGCCGGTGGCGCTGCTCTGCCTGCGCCGGGCCTTCTCGGCGCTGCCCGTCGCCGATCGCCCCTCGCCGGTCATTCCGAAGTTCACCTACCCGTGGAAGATCTTCGTGCTTCTGGCCCTGTACTCCTTCGCCTACGGGCTGCGCCAGCACCAGCTGGCCGCCGGCGCCGGCATGCACTCGTCGGTCTCGACGGCCATCGTCATGGCGGTGCTGTTCGCGAGCGCCTACTTCTTCTCGAACCGCTTCAATATCGGGACGCTGTACCGCTCGCCGCTCGTGCTCATCGTGTGCGGCTTTCTGCTTGTGCCCGTCGAGGGCGTCTTCGGCACGGCGGCGTCCAGCTATCTCATCTCCATGAGCTACTCGCTCGTGGGCATTATCGTGGCGCTGCTCCTGTACGACATCTCGAAGCGCCTCGGGGTCACGGTCGTCATCTTCGCCGCCATCAAAGGCGCCGAGCAGGTGTTCGTCATCTGGGGCAAGGGGGTCGCCGAGGCCATGGTCGCGGCCGGCATGAACGCCGGCGCCCAGGACGCGGTCATCGCGGTTGCGGTGGTGGCCATGATGTTGGCGGCCACGCTCATCCTGCTGTCCGAGAAGGAACTGGCGAGCCGCTGGGGCGTGCGCATCCTGGATGCGGGCGGCCTTGTGGAGAAGACCCCGGAAGAGCTGCGGCGCGACGAGCGGGCGGCCGAGCTGGCCGAGCACGCCCGCCTCACCCCGCGGGAAACCGAGATTCTGGCGCTGGTGGCCCAGGGCAAGAACGGCCCGGCCATCATGCAGGAGCTGTTCATCGCCGAGGGCACCTTCAAGGCCCACATGAGCCACATCTACGAGAAGTGCGGCGTCGCGAACCGCCGCGAGCTCGTGGCGCTTTTGGGCGCGTGATAGGGCGTCATCGCCGCAACCTGCCGGCCCTCGGATGGCTTGGAAATCACGAAACATCGGGTTTAGGGGCAAAAGCGCATGTGCTCAGCCTTCAAATGGCTTGGAAATCACGAAACATCGGCGCTAAAAGCGAAAAAGGCGTTTCGTTGTAATACATCACCTGGGGAAACTTCAGAAAAATGAAGGAAATAGCCTGCCGAGAGGCGCCAATCGCCGATGTTTCGTGATTTCCAAGCCATTTTGGACGATCGTAGGGTTCGTTTCCCTCTGTATTCCGATGTTTCGTGATTTCCAAGCCAATTTCCAAGCCAGATTGATAGCTTGCGGCCTTGAGGCGAAGGCGGGTGTATTCGTTTGGCGCGCTCGTCGCCGGGTGGAGGGGTCTTCTGGCGTTGGAGCACGCTCGTTTCACGGGTTCGCCGCCGAGCGGAGGAGCGTTGTCACGTTGGGGCGCGCCCCTGAGGCTCCCGAGGCGCTCCCGATTATGTCGCATTAGTTGTCGTGATGTCAGAATCAGGCGTTGACCTTCGGTTCATTTATGGCACAATAGGCAAGTTGAAGTGAAAGCGCCGCTTCGGGGGAGGCTTGGGCGCTCTTCGCGCAAGAGAAAAGGAACGCGCGGTATAAAGAACGCGCGGGAAACTAGGAACGCGAAAGAAGAAGGTCGCATCCCATGGCATTGGAACGCAACGTCAAGAAGAAGCCGGCCCGTACGGCGGATCGCCGCAACGTGTGGCTTCTCATCCTCACCACCCTGCTCATCGTCGTGTCGGTGGTGCTGTTCACCCCGCCCAACGAGAAGATCAACCAGGGCCTGGACATCCAGGGCGGTCTGTCGGTGGTGCTCACGGCGAAGTCCACGGACGGTGCGCCGGTCACCCCCGAGGACATGGAGAAGTCCCGCGCCATCATCGAGAGCCGCGTGAACGCGCTGGGCGCCTCGGAGGCCACGGTGCAGGAGCAGGGAAGCGACCAGATCCTCGTGCAGATCCCCGGCCTGGCCGATACGGAAGAGGCGCTCGCCACCATCGGGCGCACCGGCTCGCTGGAGTTCGCCCGCCTGGATTCGTTCACCGATGAGGACGTGAAGAACGCCATCGACTCCGGCCAGACTTCCGGTGAGGGCACGGTGACCGACGAGTTCGGCAACGCCTTCCCCTCGGGCCAGGTTGAGCACATGGCCGTGGAGGCCGGCACCTACACGCCCATCGTCACCGGCGCCGACATCACCAACGTCACCATCGGCCGCGAGAGCGAGGGCAGCACCTACTACAGCGTGAACATCACGTTGAACTCCCAGGGCGCCAAGGCCTTCGCCGACGCCTCGCGCGATTTGGTGGCCGACCACGGCAAGATTGTCATCATCTTGGACGGCGAGGTGCAGTCCGCCCCGGCCGTGCAGTCCGAAATCCCCAACGGCGAGGTGTCCATCACCGGCCAGTACTCTTTGGAAGACGCCAAGGCGCTGCAGACCATCCTAGAGTCCGGCTCGCTGCCGGTGTCCTTCGAGTACGCCCAGTCCCAGGTCGTCGGCCCCACCCTTGGCCAGGACGCGCTCGTCTCCGGCGTCGTGGTGGCGCTGATCGGCCTTGCGGTCGTCATGCTGTACCTGCTGTTCTTCTACAAGGGCCTCGGTATCATCACCGCCGCGGCCATGGCCGTGTTCGCCGTGCTCTACCTCGGCATCCTGGCGGCCCTTTCCGCCTTCCACCTGTTCAGTCTGTCGCTGGCGGGCATCGCCGGCATCGTGCTGACCATCGGTATGGCTGCCGACTCCTCCATCCTTACCGTGGAGCGCTTCCGCGAGGAGATCCGCATGGGCCGATCCGTGAAGGCGGCCTCCATCACCGGCGTGAAGCACGCCATCTTCACCTCCATCGACGCCGACCTCGTGACCATGGTCTCGGCGCTGTGCCTGTTCTTCCTCGCCGCCGCCTCCGTCAAGGGCTTCGGTATGACGCTGGCCTTGGGCATCATCTGCGACATCGCCATGATGCTCATCTTCAAGGCGCCGCTTATCCGCCTGCTGGCGCCGAAGGTCATTGCGAAGCACCCCGGCTTCTGGGGCATTAAGGACTCCATCGACGCGTCGAAGGGTTACGCCGAGCTGGCCGCCGCCGAGGGCGTGCCCGAGGCCGAGGCCGAGACGGCGGCCCAGATGAACGCCGCCGAGACCCGCGCCGTCGCCGAGGGCGAGGGCGAGCCGGGCTCGGTCGCCGTCACTGCCGTGCGCAAGATCCGCGGCCGCTTCATCAAGCACGACATCAACTTCCTCGGCTACCGCAAGGTGTTCCTCACCGTGGCCGTCGTCGCCATGGTGGCTTGCCTCGCTATCGTCGGCATCCGCGGCCTGAACTTCGGCATCGAGTTCGTCGGCGGCACGTCGGTGGCCTTCCACGGCACCGGCGATATCACCACCGAGCAGATGCGCGAGGCCATGAACGACGCCGGCGAGCCCGACGCCGTCATCCAGACCACCGAGACCAACGGCGAGCCCGGCTTCCTCGTGCGCACCACGACCACCTCGGCCGAGGACGCCACGGCCCGCGCCAACCAGGTGGCCGAGGCCCTCGGCATGACCGCCAGCGACTTCGAAGTCACCACCATCGGTCCCGACTGGGGCGCGAGCGTCATCCAAAGCTCGCTCATCGCCTTCCTCGTGTCCATCCTGCTCATCATCGTCTACATCGCCATCCGCTTCGAGTACAAGATGGGCGTCATGGCCATCGTCGCGCTGTTCCACGACCTTATCCTGGTGGTGGGCATCTACGCGCTGGTGGGCCGCGAGGTGAACCCGAACACCATCGCCGCCCTGCTCACGATCCTCGGCTACTCGCTCTACGACACCGTGGTCGTGTTCCACCGCATCAACGACAACATGAAGGGCGAGGACATCCGCTGCACCTTCATGACCATGGCCAACCACTCCATGAACCAGGTGTTCATCCGCACCATCAACACGACGCTCACCTCGTTCATCCCGGTGTTCGCGATGCTGCTGTTCGGCGGCGAGACGCTGAAGGATTTCGCGTTCGCCATGGCCATCGGCCTCATCGCTGGCTCCTACTCGTCCATCGCCATCGCGTGCCCGCTCTACTGTATGTGGAAGACCCGCGAGCCGAAGTTCGCGAAGCTGCAGAAGAAGTACGGCACGGAAGTGGGCCTGTTCGAGTTCGACCACTCGGCTTCCACCGGTATCGCCCAGGTGCCGCTGGCGCGCCTTGAGGCCAACGCCCGCGCCGAGGCCTACGTGGCCGAGCAGAAGGAAGCGACCGGCGAGGCGCCCGACGCCGCGGCGGTGGCGGCGGCCGTCAAGCCCAAACCGGTGAACAACAAGAAAAAGAAGCACCGCCACGGAAGGGCGCAATAGCAGCTCTCCCGGGATCGGGCCACGGGGTACTGCTCAGTCGCGCGTACTGTCCTCGCTCGGCGAAACAGCCCACTGGGCTGTTTCGTTCGCTGCGGAACTCGCTTGGTGAGCAGCACCCCGTGTCCCTCTACGCTCTTCCACGCTTGAGAGAAAGGCGCGAACATGGTTCGTGAAGGTTCGGCTCCTAACTTTTGCCCGCCTACCGAAGAGGGCATCACCATCACGCTCGTCGATGAGAAGGGCGAACAGGTGGAACTAGAGTTCCTCGGGCTCGTGCTGAAGGGGGAGAGCTCGTTCGGGTTCTTCTTCCCGGTGGATGACGAGCATCCGGCTACCTCCTCTGGTGAAGTGGTGGTCTTGGAAGTGACCGAGGTGGACGCCGACGGCCAGCCCTGCTCCTTCGAGTTGGTGGATGACGAGGTCATCGCCGCCGAGGCCTATGCGGACTTCCAGGAAGCCGCCAAGGATCTGTACGACTTCGCCTAAGGGCGGCTCGTCAAGGACATCCGATGATCTTCGTCGCCGACCCCGATTCTGCATTCACCCTGCGCGAGCAGCAGATTCTCTACTACATCGCCGGCGGTCTCTCGAACAAGGAGATCGCCGGGCGGCTTTCCCTCTCCGAGCAGACGGTGAAGGCGCATCTGTCCCACATGACCACGAAGTGCGGCCGTGCGAACCGCGCGGCGCTGGTGGCCTACGGCTTCGAGACCGGCCTGCTGCGCCGCCGCTGATTAGCCCGAACGGGGGATGGCGGGAAAGGCGCCCTCGGATAGACTTGAACCCTCAGGCTGGGAGGATAGCGCGCTCATGACCCTGTTCGTCTTCGAAATACTCTGCATCCTGCTCTACGGCGCGGCGAGCGCCTTGGGGGCGTTCGGCCTCAGGCGCGGTCACCGGCGGGCCGCGTGGGCGGCCAAGGGCGTCTATCTGGTCGCCGTGGCGGCGCATTCCGCGGTCATCGGCATGGAGTCGGTAAGCACCGCAGGCACGCTGCTCTCGGGCCCCAACATCGTCATGCTGGCCTCGTGGGTGCTCGCCGTGGTGACAGCGACGGGGCTGCTCGTCACTCGCCGTGGACTGGCCTTCTCCACCGTCGCCGCGCCGGTGGTGGCGCTTCTGATCCTCGTGTCCCAGTGGCTGCGCATCCTCGACCCCGCGGGCGCCGACAACATGGCCTTCTACCACTGGCCGCTGCTCGTGCCCCATATCGTGCTCGTGTTCGTCGCCCTGGCCTGCTTCGCCACCTCGGCCGTATCGGCTGCGCTCGACTGGTACCAGCGCCGGCTTATGACGGCCCGCAGCGCCAAGGTGCTCGAGCTGAACACGCCGGCGCTGGATACGCTCGCCCTCATCTCGCGCTTGGCGGGGCTTGTGGGCCTTGCGGTGCTCATCGCCGCCATGCTCATCGGGTTCACGCACCTGGTGGCGCTCTACGCGGCCATGGCGCAGATCGGCACCGAGGGCAACCTGGGCTATCTGGTGCCGCGTGTGGCGCTTTCCCTGGCGACGACGGCCGTGTGGTCGGTGTTCTGCGCCCTGTCGTTTCTGGCGCCCTGGGCCGCGTCGGCGAGAACCCGCGACGCTTTGGCCATTGCCGGCCTTGCGGCGGCGGTGCTGCTCATCGCGGTGTCGGCGGGGTAGGGCCATGGGTCTGTTCGTTGCGGGTGTGAACCCGCGCCGCCCGGTGTTCCCATCGGCGAGCCAGCATTTGGCCGACGCCGCCGCCCGCCGCGCGCTGCTCGGCGCCGTCTCGGGGCACCGGAGCCTGAGCGAGGGGCTTCTCGTGGCCGCGGACGGCCGGCTGGAGCTGTACGCTGTGGCCGACGAGGGCTGCGACGCCTACGATATCGCCGCCGGGCTTTTCGGCGCTGTGGCCGAGGGGGAGGTGGCCGGCGCGCTCTATTTCGCCGAGGGGATCGACGTGGCCTCTCACTTGTTCGCCGCCTTGTGCGGCCTGGACGAGTTCGCTCGGGGATCCCGGGAAGGCGCGTTGCTTCCCGGGGAATGCGACGGGCTTGCCGATGCGGGAGAGCTGTCGCAGCCGGGAGGCCGCGGGGCTCTTGGTGCGCCGGGCTTGCCGGCCGCGCTGCCCGCCTGTTGGGCGCGCGCCCTGTCGGAGGCGCGGAAGGCGGCCACGCTGGGCGATGCCCTGACCCGGCTCGCTGCGGCGGCCTCCGGTCTGTCCAGCGCTTTGTCCGCGGCGGATGCGTCCGCCTCGACGGCGGCGCTGGCCGAGACGGCCGTGGAGCTGGCCCGGCGCGTGTTCGGCCATCTCGAGCGCCGGTGCGTGCTTGCTGCCGGCGCGGGCGATTTCTCGCTGGCCCTCGCCGGCGCGTTCCTCGGCGCCAGCGTAGAGCGCTTCCAGGTGCTCGGCGATGGGGACTGCGAGGAGGCCGCCCGCGTGCTCGGCGCGCCCATGGCCGATCCCCAGCTGCTCTCGGCGCTGCTCGTCGATGCCGATATCGTCTTGGCGGAAAGCGCTGTGGAAGGCACCTCGCTCGATCGGCGCCTCATGAAGGGCGTCGTCCGCCTGCGCCGGGGCCGGCCGATGCTGCTCGTCGACGCCAGCGCGGATGGCTCGCTTATCGATCATCGCGTCGCCTCCCTCGATGGCGTCTTCCTCTACACCGTCGCCGATCTGGCCGCCATCACCCGCGACGCCCCTTGGGCGCGCCTGGGCACCGACGACGCCCGCGAGCGCCTTTTTGCCGATGCGGTTCGCACTTTCGCCCTGCAGACGGGTTAAGGTGCGCGTCCTCATCTCCCGCGGCGTCCTTCCAACCTAGCCCGTTCGGGCGATTCCTGCGGAAAGCGCTCTGGGTATCCTTGAAACCACCTTGCGGCCGAACGCGCGGCAAACCTGCCGTCGAGCCTGCGGCACGTGAGCCGTCAGCCTGAGGCCGCGTCCATGCGTGGGAGAGGAGACCCCGACATGATCGTATCGTGGATGACCACGAACCAATGCAACCTGAAGTGCGTCCACTGCTACCAGGACGCCGAGGAGGCCACCGAGCGCGAGCTTACCACCGACGAGGCGAAGAAGATGATCGACGAAATTGCCCGGGCGGGCTTCAAGATCATGATCTTCTCCGGCGGCGAGCCGCTTCTCCGTCCCGACATTTACGAGCTGGTGGCCCATGCGGCCTCCCGCGGCCTGCGCCCGGTGTTCGGCAGCAACGGCACGCTCATCACCGACGAGGTGGCCTGCCGCCTGAAAGAGGCCGGCGCGGCCGCCATGGGCATCTCGGTGGACAGCCTGGACGCCGCCAAGCACGACAAGTTTCGCGGCCTTCCGAACGCCCATGCGCTCACCCTGACCGGCATCGAGGCCTGCAAGCGCGCCGGCCTGCCCTTCCAGCTGCACACCACCGTGGTCGATTGGAACCGCGATGAGGTGTGCGCCATCACCGACTTCGCCGAGGAGATTGGCGCTGTCGCCCATTACATCTTCTTCCTGATCCCCGTCGGCCGTGGCGAGTACATCCAGGAGACGAGCCTGGAGGTGCTGGAAAACGAGACGCTTCTGCGCGAGATCATGGAGAAGTCGGCGGAAGTGTCCATCGACGTGAAGCCCACCTGCGCGCCGCAGTTCACCCGCGTGGCGAAGCAGCTCGGCATCGACACGCGCTTCACCCGCGGCTGCCTAGCGGGGCTCACCTACTGCGTCGTGGGCAGCGAGGGTATCGTGCGCCCCTGCGCCTACATGACCGAGGAGGCTGGCGACGTGCGGACGCAGCCCTTCGACGAGATTTGGAAGACGAGCCCGGTGTTCGAGCGCCTGCGCACCCAGGCCTACTCCGGCGCCTGCGGCACCTGCGACTACAAGGACGGCTGCGGCGGCTGCCGGGCCCGTGCCGCCTACTATCACGACGGCGACATCCTAGCCCAAGACGACTACTGCGCCCACGGCCAACAACTCGACGTTCATTCGGCTATTGCCGAATGAACGTCCTGACGCTGCGGTTCCGACAGGCACCTGATCTGGCCCCTTGTTTTGGGCTCGGCGCGGCACGAAGGCCGCTTGGCCCAAAGGCGGGGCCATATCAGGCACCTGTCGCAACCTCGCTGACTTCCTTGGGCGAACCTGTGAGTTTTTGTATAGAAAGGATTTTGTTTTGAAGAAGTTTGTACTGTGCGCTGCTGCGGCGGCGTTGGCGTTGGCGCTGGCCGGATGCGGCCAGCAGGAAAGCGAGGCTCCGGCGGCCGATGCGACCCAGCAGGAGCAGCAGAACCCCGAGGCTCCCGCGGCCGAGGCGGTGCCCGGTCCGGTCACCTTCACCGACGATGCGGGCAACGAGGTCACCGTGGACAACCCCCAGCGCGTGGTGGCCTGCATGGGCAGTTTCGCGAACGCCTGGGAACTGGCTGGGGGCACGCTCGTGGGCGTCTCCGATGATGCGCTCCAGGCGGCCGGTTGGACCATCCAAAGTCCTGATGTGGCCACGGTGGGGGACTTCACGGCAGTGAACCTCGAGGCTGTCATGGCGCTTGATCCCGACTTCGTCATCATGACGAGCGGCACCGGCGGCCGCGGCGGCGATTCCAGCCAGGCCGACCTGCGCGACGCGCTTGTGGGCGCGGGCATCCCCGTGGCCTACTTCGAGGTGACCACCTTCGACGACTACGAGCGCTTGATGCGCACCTTCACCGACATCACCGGGCGCGCGGACCTCTACGATCAGAACGTGGCGAAGGTGGCCGAGGCTATCGACGCCATCGTGGGCGCGGCGCCGGCCGAGAACCCGCCGACGGCGCTTTTGCTCACCACGTTCTCCGGCGGCACCCGTGTGCAGAACTCCGGTACGCAGACCGGGGCCATGTTGGCCGATCTCGGCGTGAACAACCTCGCCGACGAGAATCGCAGCCTTCTGAAAGATTTCAGCCTGGAAGCGGTCATCGAGATGGATCCCGACTTCATCTTCGTCATCCCCATGGGCAACGACACCGAGGCGGCCATGCGCAACCTCGAGGAGGCCACGGCGGCCAATCCGGCGTGGTCGAGCCTGTCCGCCGTGCAGAACGGCCGCTACATCACCCTGGACCCGACGCTGTACCTCGCAAAGCCCAACGCCCAGTGGGATGCGGCCTACCAGGGGCTCTTCGATAACCTTTACGGGCAGAACTAGCGGCGGAAGATGCCTTGCGCCATGGGTTCTGTCTCCCGCAACATCATCGTCGTGGCCGCGACCGCCATCTTTCTCGCGGCGGCCACGGCGGCGGCGCTCACGCTCGGCGCCTCCTCGGTGAGCCTGCCGGAGTTGGCGGCGTGGCTTGTCGGCGGCGATGTCTCCGATATGGCCCGCAACATCTTGGAGAACGTCCGCGTGCCGCGGGTGCTGGCGGCGCTTCTGGCCGGCGCGGCCCTGGCCACCTCCGGCGCGCTGATCCAGGCGTGCCTGGACAATCCGCTGGCGAGCCCCAACGTCATCGGCGTGAATTCCGGCGCTGGTCTCGCCGTGCTGCTGGCCGCCTCGCTCGTTCCCGGGGCGCTGTGGCTCACGCCGCTGGCGGCCTTTATCGGGGCGCTGGCGACGGCGCTCATCATCTTTGCGCTGTCGCTGGGCACGGGCTTAAGCCGCCTGACCGTGGTGCTCGCCGGCATCGCCATCACCACGGTGTTCGGCGCGGGCATGAACACCATCCTCATCGTGGATCCGGACGCCTACATCGGCTCGTCCACCTTCCTTGTGGGCGGCCTGTCCGGGGTGCTCATGCGCGATCTGGCGTGGCCCGCTGCCTACATCGCTGTGGGCCTGGTGGCGGCGCTGGCGGGGGCGGCGAAGCTGAACATCCTCTCGCTCGGCGACGAGGCCGCCCACAGCCTGGGCGTGAACGTGCGCGCCGTGCGTCTGGGGATGCTCGCCGTGGCCGCGGTGCTCGCCGGTGCGGCCGTGAGCTTCGCGGGGCTTATCGGGTTCGTGGGGCTTGTGGTGCCGCACCTGATGCGCTTCTTCGTCGGCCACGACAACCGCTGGGTGGTGCCGGCCTCGGCCTTGGCCGGGGCGGCCTTCGTTGTGGGCTGCGACCTTCTGGCCCGGGTGCTGTTCGCCCCCTACGAGCTGCCCGTGGGCATCCTTCTGGCCTTCATCGGCGGCCCCTTCTTCATCTACCTCATCCTGAAGAACAAAGGAGGCGGCCTTGACTGAGTGCGTTATCCGGGGCGAGAGAACGCCGTCGTGTGCGCGTCCCGCCGACGTTGGGGCGCGCTCGCCGGAGTGCGCCATCCGCTACGAGGGCGTCTCGTTCTCCTACAAGCCGGGTGCCCCCTTCATGGAAGGGCTTTCCGCCGCCATCCCCGCCGGCGCGGTGACGAGCATCGTCGGTCCCAACGGCTGCGGGAAATCGACGCTGGTGAAGTTGGCCGCCGGCCTTTTGCGCCCTGTGGCGGGGCGGGTGGAAGTGGCCGGCCACGACACGGGTGAGCTGGCCTCGCGCGAACGGGCGCATCTGATGGCCGTGCTGGCCCAGACCTCCCGCGTGCCTCCCATGACCGTGGAGGCTCTGGTGGCCTGCGGCCGCCATCCGCACCTGGGGTGGGGCGGCCGACTCGGGCCGACCGATCGCGCGGCCGTGGAAGCCGCCATGGAACGGGCCGGGGTCGCGGTCTTCCGCAATCATGACCTGCACCAGCTTTCTGGCGGCGAGCGTCAGCGTGCCCATGTGGCCCGCACACTCGCCCAGGACACCGACCTCATCGTGCTGGACGAGCCCACCACCTATCTGGATATCAGCGCCTGCCACGACCTCATGGCCCTCGTGCGCGACTTGAACCGCCGCGAGGGCAAGACCGTTGCTATGGTCATCCACGATTTGGATCTTGCCCTGCGCTACTCCGATTACCTCGTGGTGATGCGGAAGGGGAGGGTCGCCGCCCAGGGCCCGACCGACGAGGTGCTCGCCTCGGGCGCCGTCGGCGACGCCTTCCATATGGACATCTGCCCCCACGACCGCCCGCGTTTTGCAGAACGCGGCGAGGATTTCGAAGGGCGCGCCGAAACCGAGCGTGGCTACGTGCTGTACCCCCGTCGCCGCTGACGGGCGGCGCGAGGCCCCGAGGCCTCGAGGCCCGAGGCCCGGAAGCCCCGAGGCCCGAGGCCCGGAGATCCCGAGGCCCGGAGGTCCCGAGGCATCGGCGGCGTCTATCGACCGCCGCGCGCATCCAATGGCCCCGGGGGTTGCGCGCACGGCGGCCGTCGCCTACAATGTGCCCCGTGAATTATGTTTCAGGGCGAGGTGGAAATCCTCACTGGCGGTAAGCATGGCGGCGGACACGAGCCGCCCGCAAGCCCGCGACCCTGCGCGAGAGTGCAGGCTGACCCGGTGAAATTCCGGGGCCAACGGTCACAGTCCGGATGGGAGAGGCAGACGTTCGCGTTTCTGGCGCCCCGACCGACGGGGCCGATGCAAACGGAAGCGCGACATCATGGAAGCCTGTATGAAAGGAATTCATACGGGCTCGTTTTCTTTTTGCGAGGGGAAGCGGCTCCGGAAGATACGCCTCGCGAAGAGAAAGAAGGTCCATCATGGCCAACAAGCCCACGACCCATCCCGCTGTCGGCTCCTCCACCGTGCGCCCCGCCAAGGCACCCACGGCCCAGAAGACCATGGCGAACACGAACCGCTGGTCCACCCGCGTGCTCGTGACCATCGCGCTTCTGTGCGCCATCTCGGTGCTCCTGTCCTTCGTCGAGTTCCCGCTGCTGCCCGGCGTGGCGTGGCTGTCCTACGACGCCTCCATCATGCCCGCGGCGGTCTGCGGCTTCGCCTTTGGCCCGGCGGCGGGTCTCGCCTGCGGCATCATCTCGGTGGTGGCCCACGGCATCCTGTTCGCCGACTTCACGGGTGCGCTCATGAACCTGCTCGTGGTCATCGGCTTCATTCTGCCCTCGGCGCTCGTGTACAAGAAGATTCACACCCTGAAGGGCGCCATCATCGGTCTGGTGCTCGGCATCGTGTTCGCCGTCATCATGGCCGTGCTCGGCAACCTCGTGGTCACCCCGGCCTGGCTCGGCGTGCCGCTCGATGCCGTCGTGGCCATGATCGTGCCCATCCTCATCCCGTTCAACCTGCTGAAGGGCCTTTTGAACGCCATTCTGACGCTTATCGTCTACAAGGCCATCTCGAACCTCATCACCCCGAAGAAAGACCAGGTTAAGGGCCGCTAATGAGTGCAGACGTCTTCGTCGATTTCCGCGATGCCGCCTTCACCTACGATGGGGAGGCCTTCGTCTTCCGTCATCTGAACCTGACGGTGCCCCAGGGGCAGTTTCTGTGTCTGCTCGGTGGCAACGGCTCGGGGAAGTCCACCCTGGCCAAGCACATCAACGCGCTGCTTCTGCCCGACGAGGGCGAGGTGGACGTGTTCGGCTGCGACACCCGCGACGCAGAGCAGACCTACTTCATCCGCTCCAACGCCGGGCTCGTCTTCCAAAACCCCGACGACCAGCTGGTGGCGAGCCTCATCGAGAACGACGTCGCCTTCGGCCCGGAGAACCTCGGCATCCCCAACCCCGAGCTGCGCGAGCGCGTGACCCGGGCGCTCGCCGAAGTGGGCTTGCAGGGCTTCGAGGCCCACGAGACCAATGCGCTCTCGGGCGGCCAGAAGCAGCGCGTGGCCATCGCCGGGGTGCTCGCTATGGACCCGGCCATCCTCATCCTGGACGAGGCCACGGCCATGCTCGACCCGCGCGGGCGCGCCGGGCTCATGCGCGTCGTGCGCGAGCTGCATGAGCGCGGCATGACCGTCGTGATGATCACCCATTTCATGGAAGAGGCGGCCGCGGCCGACCGCGTGGTGGTGCTCGACGGCGGCGAGATCCGCATGGACGGCGCCCCGGAAGAGGTGCTCGTGCGCGCCGACGAGCTGCGCTCGCTTTCCCTGGAGGTGCCCTTCGCCTGCCGCCTTTCGCTCGAGCTGCAGGCCGCGGGCGTTCCCGTTTCCACCTGCATCACCGACGACACCCTGAAGGAGGAGCTATGCGCCTTGCGTTCGAAGATGTGAGCTACTCCTACGAGGGCGGCGAGGCGAAGAAGAGGCGCGGCCGCCGCAAGAAGGACGCCGCCCGCCAGGCCGATTGGGGCAACGCGCCCGATGCCGTGTGGGCCCTGCGCGATGTGACCTTCACGGTGGAGCCGGGGGAGTTCTTCGGCGTCGCGGGGCACACCGGCAGCGGAAAATCCACGCTCATCCAGCATATGAACGGACTCGTGCATCCCACGTGCGGCCGTGTTCTGGCCGATGGGCGCGACTTGGCGGAGAAGGGCGTCGCCACCGAGGTGCGCCGCCAGGTGGGACTCGTGTTCCAGTATCCCGAGAACCAGCTGTTCGCCAACACCGTCTACGACGACGTAGCCTTCGGGCCGCGCAACATGGGGCTTGGCGCCGAGGAGGTCGACCGCCGCGTGCGGGAGGGCCTGGCCTTGGTGGGGCTGTCTTTCGACGAGCTTTCCGAGCGCAGCCCCTTCGATCTGTCCGGCGGGCAGCAGCGCCGCGTGGCCTTCGCCGGCGTGCTCGCCATGGAGCCGGAGGTGCTCGTGCTCGACGAGCCGGTGGCCGGGCTGGATCCGCTCTCCCGCGAGGAGTTCCTGGGGCTCATCCGCGAGCTGCACGCCGGCGGCCGCACCATCGTCATGGTGTCCCATTCCATGGAGGATTTGGCGGCCCTAAGCGACCGCATCCTCGTGCTGTCCGAGGGACGCGTGTTCCGCCTGGGGACGCCGGCCGAGGTGTTCGCCGACGCGGCGGCGCTGAAGGCCGTGGGCCTGGGGGCTCCGGCGCCCGAGGCCTTCGCTGCCTCCCTGCGCGAGGCCGGCTTTACGCTGGGTCGCGACCTCTACGACGAGCGCACCCTGGCCGCCGACATCGCCGCCCAACTTGCGGGCACCCCGGTGGCCGCCGCGCCCGATGCGGCGGTCGGCTTCGCGGCGTTGCGGGCTGCCGACGCCGTCGCCGAGGGTGGTGGCGACGATGCCTGATCGCGCCATCATCGGCCAGTACTGGCCCGAGGACTCGCTGGTTCACGCTATGGATCCCCGGGTGAAGTTCATCCTGTCCTTCGTGCTCATGGCAGCGGTGTTCTGCGCGGCGACGCCCTTGTCGCTGGCGGTGGCGGCCCTGTTCATCGTGGGCTTCTACGCGGCGAGCCGCATCCCGCTGCTGCAGGCCATCCGGGCTATCGGCCCCTTGCTTGTGCTCGTAGTGCTGACGGCGCTCCTGAACGTGCTGTTCGTTCAGGGCGGCCACGTCTACTTCGAGTTCGGCATCATCTGCATCAGCGAGAAGGGCCTGCAGTCGGCCGTCTTCATCGGCTGTCGCCTGCTGCTTCTGCTCATGGGGATGAGCCTGCTCACCCTGACGACCGCGACCCTCGACATCACGGCGGCCTTCGAGCGTCTGATGGCACCGCTTTCGCGCATCGGCGTTCCCGCCCACGAGCTGGGCATGATTCTCGGCATCGCGCTGCGCTTTTTGCCGCAGTTCATGACCGAGCTCGGCATCATCTACTGCGCCCAGAAAAGTCGCGGCGCCCACTTCAACGCGAATCCCTTCCGTGGCGGCATCCAGTCGCTTACGGCTCTGCTCATCCCGCTGTTCACGAGCGCCTTCCGCCACGCCGAGACCCTGAGCGCCGCCATGGAGGCCCGCTGCTACCACGGTGGCGTCGGCACCACGCGTCTCGACCCGTTGCGCCTCACCTGGCGCGACGCCGTCGGCACCGGTGCCCTCGTCCTCATGATCGCCGCCGTCGTCGCCACCAACTATGTTCCCTTGTCATAAAGAGTTGAGCAGCGGGAGGTCGGAGGCGGTGGCGCCGCGCGCAGTTCATTCAATGGCATGGGTAGAACGATGCGGCCCTCATCGAGCCCTGCCATTGAATGCTGTTTGAGCACGGCACTTCCGCCTCCGACCTCCCGCGGACAAGCCAGAATTTCAAGAAAGGAACCCGAAATGACCGGAAACGAGCTTATCGTCGACTACCTCACGAGCGTCCCCGCCTGGTACCTCGCCACGGTGGAGGATACCCCGGAGGGCGCCCAGCCCCACGTGCGCCCCTTCAGCTTCGCCGCGCTGCAGGACGGCGAGATCCAGTTCTGCACCGCCACCACCAAGGACTGCTACCGCGAAATGCAGGCCATCCCCCGCGTGGAGCTGACCGCCTGGAAGCCCGGGCGCGGCTGGATCATCCTGCGGGGCCGCGCGAACCTGGAAGACCGCGCCAACGCGACCGTGCGCGAGGAGGGCTTCAAACACATGGTCGCCCTCGGCGAGGACTGGGACGATCCGGCTGACCCGCGCCTCACCTTCTTCACCATCGACGACGCCGAGGCCTGGCTCTGCGACATCGACGGCTCCTGGAACCCCATCGAGCTGTAAAGCATTTTAGGCCAGGGTTTCTGCCTTGGCGAATCGCGACTTCGCGTTCCGCCTGCGACTCGATAGGTGATCTTTTCAAGATCCAGGCAATCAAATGCGCTCACAATGACAAAGTGTCACCCTATGATACTGTTCTTTCCCACTTGAGAAATCTGTGAGTTCAGTAAGAGAGAACATCCGATCAGACTTTCGCGTAGCGGGCCATAGAGAGCCCGGTACGCGAAAGGAGATCGGCCTATGTATGAGTTTTCTCCGACCGATGAGCAAGAACTGCTCATGGAAGCAGCGGATCAGTTCATGGATTCCTGCGGATTCGACGAGGAGTACTTCAAGCGATGCTACGACGAGCATCGCGTTCCCGAGGAGTATTACGCTGCCCTGAAGGAGTCCCCGTTCGGAACGCTCGGCCTTCCCGAGCAGTTCGGCGGCGTGCCCGTCGACCAAGTGACAATGATGCTCGTGCAGGAGCGCTTCTTCCGCCGCAACTTCCCCTTCAACACCCCCGTGCTGCAGATTAAGGATGCGCAAGAGTTCGGCTCGGAGGAGCAGCTGCGCAAGGTGACCGAGGCATTGAAGACGAAAGCCATGGCATTCTCCCTCGGCATATCGGAGCCTGGCGCTGGCTCCGACAGCACGTGCATCGCCTCGACCGCAACGCGGCGCGACGGCAAGGTGTACCTGAACGGCACCAAGACGTTCATCACTAATGCCGCCTATTGCCCCTACATCCTGTTTGTGACACGCGATCTCGACAACCCGAACCCCTACGCAGGCATGACCATGTGGTTCGTTGACGCCAGCGCGCCGGGCATCACGATGAGCCCCATGCAGAAAATCGGCAACAAGTCGGCTCCGATCTGCGAGGTGTACTTCGACAACGTCGAAGTGGAGGAGTCGGATATCTTCGGCAAAGAGAACAACGGCTTCATGCAGCTCGTGAAGAACTTCGAGCTTGAGCGCATCTCCATTGCCAATCAGTCCCTCGGGCAAGCCGAGTACTGCTACCTCACGGCGCTCGAGTACGCCGTCACTCGCGAGCAGTTTGGTAAGCCCATCTCCTCGTTCCAGCTCATCCAGGACAAGCTCGCTGAGATGCGCGTGAAGATCGACAACATGCGCTTCCAGGTGCTGCAGGCTGCCTGGATGAAGGACAACGGGAAATCGACGCAGGTGGAATCGGGTCTCGCCAAGTTGTACAACGCGCGGGAGGCCTTCGAGGTGTGCGATATGGCCATACAGATCCTCGGCGGTCTGGGCTACACCGAGGAAAGCCCCGTCGGGCGCGTGTGGCTCGATGCGCGCATGAACCGCATCGGCGGGGGCACCGACGAGATCATCATCAAGTCGGTGGGCAAGGAGCTGGCGAAAGCCGAAGCGAAGCGCTTGAATCGACGCTAGGGGGCAACTGATGAACGAGCTTGTTTACATCGAGAAGCACGACACGGGCGTTGCGGAGATCGTGCTGAACAACCCGGCCCGCAAGAACGCCATGGGAGCGCCCATGATGAGGGAGCTGTGCGCGGCCGTGCTCGAAGTGCAGGACGACGACGAGGTGCGCGCGATCGTGCTGCGCGGCGAGGGCGGCTGCTTCTGCTCGGGGGGCGATCTGTCCGGCGTGGCCTCCGGTGGCCGCAAAAGCGTGGAGGAGAGCCGCGACAGCATCTCCGTGTTCGGACGCGCCGTCTCTTATATCCAGAATTGCGAGAAGCCCTTCATCGCGGCGGTCGAGGGGTACGCCATGGGCGGTGGCTTCAGCCTCGCTCTGGCGTGCGATATGGTCTATGCCGCCGATGAGGCGATCTTCTCCTCCAACTTCCTCCACGTAGCCCTTGCCCCCGAGATGGGCGCCATGGTGTTTCTCTCCCAGGCCTGCGGCGTCTACAAGGCGAAGGAGCTGTGGTACAGCGGGCGTCGCGTCACGGGATTGGAAGGATTCGATCTGGGGTTCGTGAGCGTTCACGCGCCGGCGGCCGAGCTGATGGAAAAGGCCATGGAGAGCGCCGAGAAGATAGCGACGCTCCCGCGCACGCCTCTTCGCATCATGAAGCGCATCGTGAACACGCATGTCCTCAGCGAGGTTCCCGCCGTGCTCGCGGCCGACGCCCAAGATTCCCCGCTGTGCTTTTTGTCCGAGGAAGGTCTGGCCTATCTGGCCGAGAACTTCATGAAGAAGAAGTAGACGCTGTAGAAGGACAATCGTGGATTTGCGGGTAAGGAGGGCCGTCGTGCGACACACGTTCTATAGGATGTTCTGCGAATCGTGCACGGTGTTCGCCGATGGAACGGCGTTGGTCGACGGCGAGGAGCGCATCACCTACGCGCAGCTTTTCGAGGGCGTCGAATCGGAGGCGGCCCGTCTCAGACACATCGGGGTGCGCCGTGGCGATCATGTCGCGCTGCTCTTCCCCAACAGCGCCCGTTTCGTCGTGGAGCTCTTCGCCCTCATGCGCCTTCGCGCGGTCCCCGTCCCGCTGAATTGGCGCTTGACGGCTGGAGAAGTGGCCGAGCAGCTGGTAGCCGCCTGCTGCTCGGCGCTGATCGCCTCCGACGATTACGCAGCCCTGGCCCGCGATGCCCTCGGCGAGCTGTCGTGGCCGGTGGTCCTCCTTCCTGAGGGCGGTGTGCTCGGGGACGACGCTGCGGTCTTGCGACTCGGCGATGCTCCGCGCATTGACGAGTCGCCGGAAAATGAGTGCGCTCTCGTACTGTTCACGGGCGGTTCGACGGGCACCGCCAAAGCGGTGGCCTACAGCGATCAAGCTCTCGTGGCGAAGATACTCGCTTTCAAGAACGGTGATCACGCCTACCGAAGCGACGACGCGCTGCTGCTCTTCAGCCCTTTGTTTCACCAGGGTGGCTTCTCGTTTCTCGCCTTTGCCCTTCTCTGTGGAGCCAAGGTGGTTCTACAGAAATCTCTCCGCGGTTCCTACGTGGTGGAGATGCTTCGCCGCGAGCGCATTACGCAAATGCTCTTGCTGCCGCCTTCCCTGGTGGCGCGGATCCGCGATGCCGCATTT
This sequence comes from Adlercreutzia rubneri, assembly GCF_009755265.1. Classification (NCBI taxonomy): domain Bacteria; kingdom Bacillati; phylum Actinomycetota; class Coriobacteriia; order Eggerthellales; family Eggerthellaceae; genus Adlercreutzia; species Adlercreutzia rubneri. The sequence goes on from NZ_WPOO01000014.1 coordinate 43,437, forward strand.
GGCTGCGACGTGGCGTTCCCTGATGTTCGATGCATAACGCTGACGGGCGGGAAGAACCGGCTGGAAACCATGGGGGAGGTGTTCTCGTTGTTTCCCCGCGCTTTCGCCCGCGTCGGGTACGGGCAGACCGAGAACGCCGTCTGCCTCTCCCGCTACCTGAGCAAGGAGCAGTTCGAGGGCGATCCCGATGCCGCCCTTTCCATCGGCTACCCCGATCCTTTCTGCACGGTTTGCCTCATAGACGAAAAGGGGCTGGCGGTACCCGAAGGGGAGGTGGGGGAGCTGTGGGGATGGTCGCCCGCCATGTTCGACGGCTATCTCAACGCGCTCGATCCGTGCGTGAACGGATGGTATCCGACCGGGGATTTGGCGGTAAAGACGGCTGACGGCTCCTATCGCTTTGTCGGCCGTAGAAACGATATGGTGAAGACGGGCGGCGAGAACGTGTACGCCCTCGAGGTGGAAGGCGTGCTCGAGGGACACCCCGGCGTGCGAGAGGCGGCAGTGTTCGGGATCGATGATGAAGATCTGGGGGAGGCAGTGGCCGCGGCTGTCGTTCCCGCCGAGGGCGCGTCCGTCGATCCGGTCGAACTCGTGGAGTACTTTAAAACAAGGGCGGCGAGCTACAAGAAGCCCCGAGCGATCATGGTCATGACCGAGCTTCCGCGCACAAGCGTAGGGAAGGTTGACAAGCCCGCCTTGGCGGCGCTCTGCGTCCAGAACACGCGCGGGGTCGTTGAAGGCGCTGCTTGAAAAAATGTAAGAACAACCGTAAGGAGAAAGAGTTATGAGAAGAACTGATATTCCCCAATTCGGCCCGCTCCAGGGCGTGAAGGTGGTGCATTCGTCCATTTCGATCGCTGGTCCCTTTTGCGCGCAGCTCATGGCCGACATGGGCGCCGACGTCATCTGGATCGAGAACCCGAAAGCGCCCGACATCGCGCGAGGCGGCGGCTTCCATCAGGGCTGGTCGGTCGAGCTCAACCGCCGCAATATGCGCTCTATGGCGCTCGATATCCCCTCGGAAAAGGGCCGCGAAGTTTTTCTGAAGATGCTCGCCGCCACGGATATCTTTATCGAGGCCTCGAAAGGCGGCCAATACGATCGCTGGGGCCTGTCCGACGAGGAGCTGTGGCGAGCGAATCCGGCTCTCGTCATCGTGCACATCTCCGGCTTTGGCCAGGCGGGCGAAGACTCCTACGTGTCCCGGGCGTCCTACGATCCTATCGCCCAGGCGTTCGGAGGGTTGATGTACGTCAATTCCCTTCCTGGTATGGCGCCATTCCCTTCCTCCCAAGATGTGGGCGACGTCTACTCGGGCTATTTGGGAGCGGTTGGCGCGCTGGCCGCCCTGTACCGCGTGCGCGAAACAGGGCGGGGGGAAAGCGTCGATATCGCCCAGTACGAGGCCGTTCTCCGCAGTCAGGGCCAGAACATGATGGCAGAGCTCAATACGGGCAACCCCATTTCCCATACGCCGTTCCCCAACGCCGAGTTGGTGGCGGGCTACGGGGCCTACGAGTGCTCCGATGGCAAGCACTGCGTGGTGATGACGCTCGGTCCGGCCGTGTTCAAGAGCGTCATGGAGGTGCTCGGGCTGCCTTACGGGACCGACGAGATTCCCGCCGGCTCGGCGCGTTTGTATCACAATACGCCAGGCGGGAAGATGATTGACGAGGCCATGGCCAAATTCTGCGCCGAGCGTCCGGCTTCGGAAGTGGAGCGCATCTTCAGCGGGGCGAAGGTACCGGCGAGCTTGGTGTACTCCTACACCGATATGAAGGACAATCCCCACTTCCAGGCACGCGAGACGTTCACCACCTATCCGAGCGCGCGCTACGAGACTGACGTCATTGCGCCCAACGTGCAGCCGGTTCTCAAGAATGAGCCGGGTCTAGTTTGGCGCTCCGGGGTGGATTCGGGATTCGACAACGAGGATATTCTGCGCGATTTCGGTTTCGACGAGAGCCAGATCGAAGCTCTGCGAGCCGACGGCGTCATCGGCTATCGCGAGGACAGCTGCCCGCAGCTCACCCATCGCTAGAATCGGCTCTGCGCAAGACGAGACGTTAAGGTATTCGGAGGACCCGCTTGCGGGTCCTCCGTTGTTGTTCGATGGGCTCAGTGACGGCTATCTGAGACGTCGGAACTGGCGCTCGATGCTGACCCGCTCCGGGGCGATGGAGCCCGATTCGTGGTTCTCGAGGGCCTTGAGCAGAAGCTCCTTGGTCGAGAAGGTGTGCACCATTTTCTGCTCAAGGTCGAGAGCGGTCAGCGACTCGGGGGGCCGCAGAGGCTCTTTCGCCGTCTTTGGCTTGTTGAGCCAACGGCCGATGATCTGGTTGTTGACGACTTCCTCCTGATAGAGGTAGTGTTCCAGCTCCTCGGCATCGGGCTCGCGATCGCTGAGGAGCCAATAGCTGGCCATCATGCGGCCGCGATCCACCGCGAACGCGAGGGACAGGTGCGCCAGTTCCTCATCGGCCATACTCTCCTCGTAAAAACGCCCCAACCGGCCGTCGATGAGGTAATAGAGCACATCGCTGAAGAGCTGCCCGAACGATCCGGGGGTCATATCCAGCAGGGCGTGCCCGTACAAAATACGGTTCTTCTCGATGAAGAAGCTTATGAGGCTGACGTAGCTGCTCGGGCCATCACTGGTATCGGAGTGCGCCCACTCGATGAGATCCTGGATGCAGATCCAGCGGACGAGCCGTTCTTTGTCCTCGAAGTGGTAGTAGAACGTCTTTCGCGAGATATGGGCCCGTTCGCATAGCTGGCTCACATTGATTTTGCCGTAAGGAGTCGTCTCCATGCACTCGAGGAAAGTGCGGGCAATGCGCTCCTTGGTGTCATCGGATTTGCTCATAACGCCCCTTTCGCGACCTTGGGCACAGTGTGACGAAAGAAAGAGCTGCTGAATACTCCCAATTTGCGATTCTGGGAGAAAACCGGAATATGCCATCTATCTGAGTCGGTATAGCAATTATGTGGCTCTGTGAGTTGTTACGCAAGCTTTTTCGGACTCGTTGCTGACAAGCTCCTGTCTCTATTGGGACACTTTTGCCAAGTGTCCCTTCAAGGTGTGTTTTCAGCTTAATAGAATGGCACTCGAGGATAGAGTCGGTTCCTGCCCAAAGTCACGGATGGCGCAAGCGGAAGCGCTCGGTGAGCGTGCGGGCAGTGCGGGGACCGATGCACTCCGCGAGAAAGGAAATGCTCTATGCAAGTAGTCGCCGCAATCAAAATCGTCCCCGACGACCAGGACATCCAGGTGGCCGCCGACCGGTCGCTGGACTTCTCGAAAGCCCGGCCGGTCGTCTCCGAGTACGACCTGAACGCCCTGGAGGCCGCGGTCCAGCTGGCCGCCGCCACGGGAGGCTCCGCCATCGCCGTGACGGCGGGGGCCGCCTCCATCGACGATTCCAAGACCAAGAAGAACGTCCTCGCCCGCGGCATGGAGGCCCTGTACCTGACGGCCGACGACGCCTGCGCCGACATGGACGCCTACGCCACCGCCCAGGTGCTCGCCCCCATGGTGGAGGACCTGGACGGGTGGGACGTCGTCCTTGTGGGCGACGGCTCGGCCGACCTGTACGCCAAGCAGACCGGCGCCCAGCTGGCCGCGCGCCTGAACGTCCCCTACGTCGCCGGCGCCATCGCGCTGGAGGAGGACGGCGGCTCACTCAAGGTGCGCCGCAAGACCGAGGACGAGGTGGAGGTGCTCTCCGTGCCGCTGCCCGCCGTGGTGTCGGTGCTGCCCGAGGCGGCCGCGCCTCGCATCCCCGGCATGAAGGACATCCTGGCCGCGGGCAAGAAGCCCATGGAGGCCGTTGCCCTGGCCGAGGCCCCCGCGGCCGCCCTTGAGGTCGTGTCCTGCAAGGCCCCGGTTCAGGCCGAGCGTGCCATGGAAGTGTACGACGCCACCGACGACGGCGCCGTGGAGAAGTTCGCCGCCGCCCTCAAAGCGGCGCTGTAGGGAAGGAACGCCAGTATGAAAGCTCTGATCATTGCCGAGAACCAGGACGCCGCCGCAGAGATGGGCGCCGCAGCCCGTGGATTCGCCGACGAGGTGGTGGCCTTAGGGATCGGCACCGACCTTGCGGGCGTTGCCGACAAGAGCCTGAAGGTCTCCGTGCCGGACGACCGCATCGTGGAGGACGCCTGGGCGACCGTCTGCGCCATCGCGGACGCCGAGCAGCCCGCCCGCGTGCTCGTCGAGCCCACAACGCGCTTGTCTGGCGTGGCTGGGCGACTGGCGGCCCATATGGGAGCCGCCGTCATCACCGACGTCCTCGCGCTCGGCCCCGACGGCGCCACGTCGCTCTACTTCGGCGGCGCGGGCGAGCGCACGGTGGCGCCGGTCGGTGACGTAGCCCTGTGCACAGTGAGCCGCGGCGTCTTCGACGGCGCGGGCACCTCTGGCACCGATGCGGTGGAGGAGGTGGCCTTCGTCGATCCTGCGAACCCCGTGGTGCGCGTGGCCGCCGAGCCTCTGGAGAAGTCCGACGTGAACCTTGCCGCCGCCGATGTCGTGGTGGGCGCGGGCCGCGGCTTCGCCGAGGAGGATCAGCTGGGCCTTGCCCGCGATCTCGCCGCCAAGATCGGCGCCGAGATGGCCTGCACCCGCCCGCTCGCCGAGGGCTCGGGCTGGATGCCCACGGAGTCCTACATCGGCGTGTCCGGCCAGATGCTCTCGCCCAAGGTGTACGTGGGCATCGGCACCTCCGGCCAGATGCAGCACATGGTAGGCGTCAACCGTGCCGGTGCGATCTTCGCCGTAAACAAGGACAAGAACGCCCCCATTTTCAAGCAGTGCGACTACGGCCTGGTGGGCGACTTGAACACCGTGCTGCCCGCCCTTTCGGCGGCGCTGTAGGCGGTGGTCCCCATGGCAGATTTCGACGCCATCGTCGTGGGCGCGGGCTGCGCCGGGTCGGTGGCCGCCTATGAGCTGGCGAGCGCCGGCAAGAGCGTGCTCGTGGTGGAGCGCGGCAACTTCGCCGGGGCCAAGAACATGACCGGCGGCCGCATCTACTCCCATGCGCTCAAGCTGGTGTTCCCCAACTTCGAGGAGGAGGCACCGCTGGAGCGCCGTATCACCCACGAGCGCATCTCGCTTATGAGCGACGATGCCAACTTCACCATCGACTTCTCGTCTAAGGCCATGAAGCAGGAGGGACGCGACTCCTACTCCGTGCTGCGCGGCCCCTTCGACCAGTGGCTTGCCGGCAAGGCCGAGGAGGCCGGCGCCGAGTTCATCTACGGCATTGCCGTGGAGAGCCTCGTGAAGGACGACGCCGGCAAGATCTGCGGCGTGCGCGCCGGCGAGGACGAGATCACTGCCGAGGTCGTGCTTTTGTGCGACGGCGTGAACTCGCTGCTCACCGCTGAGGCCGTGGGAGCCAAGCGCCCGCCGGCGAGTGCCATCGCCGTGGGCATCAAGGAGGTCATCGAGCTTCCCGCCTCGGTCATCACCGACCGGGTGCTGGCGGCTTCCGACGACGAGGGCGCGGCGTGGCTCATCGCCGGCGACTCCACCAAGGGCACCTTCGGCGGCGGCTTCATGTACACCAACAGGGAGTCCATCTCTCTCGGCGTGGTGGCCGGCATCGAGGCCACGGCGACGCATGGCCGCGCGCCGGTCTACCAGATGCTGGAGGATCTGAAGAGCCACGACGCCGTCGCGCCCCTCATCCAGGGCGGCAAGGTGGTGGAGCACTCCGGGCACATGGTGCCCGAGGGCGGCATCAACATCATGCCGCCGCTTGTGGGCGACGGCGTCCTGCTCGCCGGCGAGTCGGCCATGATGTGCATCAATTTGGGCTACCAGGTGCGCGGCATGGACTACGCCGTGGCGGCCGGCATGCACGCCGGACGCGAGGCAGCCCGCGCCATCGACGCCGGCGATACGAGCGCCGAGGGCCTCAGCAGCTACGTGGCCGCCCTGGAGGCGAGCTTCGTGCTGCGCGACCTGCGCCAGTATCGGAAGGTGCCCGCCTTCATGGAGGGCTTCACCCGCATGTTCGACGGCTACCCGCAGACGGTGCGCGACCTCATGAACGGCATGTTCGTCGTGGACGGCGAGCCGATGCCTCCAATGAAGAAGCAGGTGACAGGCGCGCTGAAGAGCGTGGGTGTGATGAACCTCGTCAAGGACGCGAGAGGAGTGATGAAGGCCCTATGAGCAGGTTGGATTACACCGTCAACGTCGACGAGTACCTCGCCTTGAACAAGTACGAGGTCGACGAGGAGAGCGCGCACATCGAGCTTGCGGAGGACCAGGACCCCGCGGAGTTCGACAAGCTCATCATGGTATGCCCGGCGGCGTTGTACAAGCGCGACGAGGACGGCAACGTCTCCTTCGACTACGCCGGCTGCCTGGAGTGCGGCACCTGCCGCATCATCTGCGGCGACACCATCATCAAGAAGTGGGAGAACCCGGGCCCGACCATGGGCGTGGAGTACCGGTTCGGCTAAGGGCCGACGGCGATGCTGCCGAGGGGGCTATGGATCGCAAAATACGCGATCAGACCAATATCCCCCTCTTTCGGTATGGACTTTGGCCTGGGGGTTGAGCCATCATGAATGACGTGCCCGGGTCGGGTAAGGAGGAGGAAATCGCCGTTGCGGCGACGGGCGCGTTCCCTATCGAGAGAAGAATGAATTGAGAGGATAAGGAGGGTTGGCTATGCCATTGAACACTCTGGTAACAACGAGAAGGCCATCGCCGAGGCGTGCTGCGCTCGCGGTAGCCGCTGTCAGCCTCGTGCTTGCGCTTGCGGTTGGATGCGCACCCCAGACGCCTGTTGCGAGCGATGGGTCGTCAGAGACTGGAACGGACGATAGCGCAACGACTTTGGCGGTCACGTCCCCCGAGGAGGTAGATGCCGGGTTGCTGCCCGCAAATACCTATAACGAGGCCTTCGTGAACGCCGGCAGCCGCGGATGCGGTTCCTGTCATGGCGATTTGGGTCTGCTGATGGAGAACTCGGGGCTTAACCACATCAAGATCGAGGGGGAGTACGGCAAGCAGGTCACCATCGCCGATTGCCTGCCCTGTCACCGCCAGCATTGGGTCGGAGCAGGCCCCTATTATGGAGATATGCTTCACGAACGACATTACAGCAGCGATTCCTTCGATGGCAACTGCTGGAGTTGCCATGCGCAGGATTCCTCGGGTGAAGTGGGGGAGTACCAATGGGAGCTGTGGGACGAGTACAAGTACACGGCATCTCTCGGCGGCTTTCCCGAAGATTACTTTGATGATCGCGTGAAGGGATGGCTTCAGCAGCGTGGAAGCAGCGCCACGGGATCTATGGCCAACATGTCGCTCGATGCCGAGCCGCAGCTCGATGTGAGCCTGTCCCAGGATGTGCTGGACGAAGAGGACGTCTTTGTCCTGAACAACTACGGCACCCTGGAAGTCGATGTCACCCAATGGGGGCTGAACGTGACCGGCGTGAATGAGGAGAAGACGCTCACGCTGCAGGATCTGCAGGCCCTGCCGCAGACGGAGATGACGGTGACCCAGGTCTGCTACACCTCCGCGATCAATTCGCCCTTTGCGGCGAACATTCCAATGAAGGGCGTGCTCCTCTCCGACGTCATTGAGGCGTGCGGTGGCCTGGCCGGAGGCACGAACACCTTCGCTCTCGCCGGCGCCGACGGCTGGGCAACGGCCTATATCATCGATTTCATGGTGCAGAATAACGCGATGATCGCCCTGGAGTACTTCGGCCATCCGCTGACGGCCGATCAAGGCTACCCGGCAACGCTCGTCATTCCCGGGATGCCCGGTGCGCCCTGGGTCAAGCACATTGTCGCGCTCAGCGGGCTGGAGCAGCCGGCCGAAGCTCTCGTCAACTCCTATGCCCTTCGCTCTGATGGCGTTACGAGCCACAAGGCGAACTCCGCTTGGTTCCAGAGCGACGGCGTGACGGCGAAGGCCGGCGAGCCGCTCGAGCTTGCGGGCTACGGCTTCGCATGGAGCGGCACCGATCTTATCGCGCCGCTTGCGACGATCAGCTTCAGCTTCGATTACGGTGCGACGTGGCACGATGTGCCGATTCCCGAGGGAGCCGATCCCTACCAGTGGTCCACCTTCACGGCAACGTGGACGCCGCAAGCTCCGGGCACCTACATGGCCTGGGTGAAAGCCACCAATGCCGACGGTTTCGAGCAAGAGCAGCCATCGGGCCTGTTCGTTGTCGTAGAGGAATAGGGGGAACTTATGAATAAGGCGGCAAAGACTATTGGTGCGACGGTGGGGTCAGCGACGTTGCTGGGTGCCGCAATGATGGCCGCAGCGCCGATGCCGTTCGTTTCGAATGAGGACTACGGATTGGAGGAGGCCTCCCTTGAGACGACCTCGGCAGTGACTGAGTCCATTAAGGAAGTGCGAGGCGCTTTTGCCTTCGATCAGACCACGACCGTTGCCACCGCTTCCATCGTGGAGGTGTTCAACAAGGCAGCCGCGACGCTTTGCTCGGCCATGCCCCAATACGCCATGGACGCGCAAGGACGGCCGGTGTGCGTGAAATCTCCCAACACCTCGTTCACTGCGACGGTCGACGAGCTGTCCGATGAGGAAGGCGCACAAAGCTACATCATCGGCTGCGCGTGCGCGACCAATGCACCCGGAGGCGGCGCGATCGTCAATGCGGATGTGCAGGGTGTCCCTTTCGCGTCTATTGTGGCGCGCGCGGGCATCTAGTAGGATCCGGAAACGCTGTGGCGGAAGGCGACCGAAGGGTCGCTTTTCGCCGTTTGCCGGGGATGCGTCGTCGGTTGCTAGGGGAGGGATATGGAAAAAGAGCAGACTACCTTGTCGATGGTCAGGCTCTGTCTGGGGTTCGGATTGCTGCTGGCCATCTCGCCGCTATCGTCTGCGGTGGAGACGGTCGTCTCTTCCATGGTGCTCTCGGCCAGGGTTGTCGGATGGGCCGATCAGACCGTTTTCGCTGCATGCTTCATCGGAACTATCGCGGCGATCGCGCGTTGCTCGTCAAAGGGGTTTAATGTGTCTCACCGCGCGGCGCTTCTCTGTGCGGCCATGGTGGCTATCGAGACGGGTATGGGGCTGACGGCTTTGGCTGAGGCGGGGGCTGCTCACGACCTTGCCAGCGTCCTTCTCACGGTAAGCTCGGCCCTTCGCGGTGTCGGAGTGGCGGTCTTCCAGGTGCTCTACGTCTGCGAGCTTGCGCAGGCTTCTTCCCGCGAGAGGCATTTCGACGCCCTGTTGCCTTTGGCGCTCGTCGTGTCGGCTGTGGCGACGTTGGGCATGTGGGCGCTGTCGTTTCTCTTCGGGCCATGGCCGACGATTATCGCCATGACGGTTCTCCCCATCGCGTCGCTTGCCCTCTTTCCCCGTCGCCCTGATCCTGGAGACGTTGAAGAGCGGGCGCCGCGGAAATCGCCCGCGAAGATCGATATGCCGCTTTCCACGTGCGTCATCCTCGGATCTTTCGGTGTGGCTCAAGGCTGCACCTGGGCGGTGCTCTACTCAATGCCCGGGGAGAGCTTGCCGCTCTGCTCCTGTTTGGGGTTTCTCGTTCTTGATGTCTTCCTGCTCGTGGCGGCACGAAAGCGTCCCGTTGGATCCGAGTCGTCCCTGGGGGCCGCCTTGCGCGGGGTGACGCTGGTTACGTCCTTCGCGTTCCTCGTCCTTCCCCTTCTTTTGCCGGTATCTCCTCGTGCCGCAGTTTTTCTCATGTCCGTTGCGTGGGCCGCCCAAATCCTCATACTAATTATCGTGCCCATGCAGATGCTTGATCAGCTCCCCGTGAGCGTTCTCAGCGTCATCGCATCGGGAAGCTTTCCGGTGGGGGTCGGAGTCGTCCTCTCCTCCGTTGTTGCCGGGATCGTTGTTGGCTCATCGAACGGCAGCAGCTTGGGGCTTTCGGTGATTACGGCTTTGGCGTGTTTCTGCCTCGTGTGCTCGGCTCTGCTCATGCCCGCCGGTTCCTTCGATGCTCGCGCCTTGGGCATTCGGGAACATCTGAAGACCGACGATCCCATCGAGCATTTGCGTCTCCGCTGCGATGAGGTTGCGCGCAAGGAAGGGTTGACGGATCGCGAGAGGGAAGTGATGTTCCTGCTTGTCCAAGGCCTGAGCCGCCCCCGGGTCGCCGAGGCCCTGACCGTGTCGGAGCAGACCGTCAAGACCCACGCCAAGCACATTTATGAAAAGCTCGAGGTTCACAGCTTGCGCGAGATGGTGCTCCTTGTCGAGACAGGTCGCCGCTACGGCGATTCTCCCCAGGATGAGTGATCCGTTCCGAGTGTTTTGCGGGGAATGCGCGGCTCACCTTTTCGGGGGATGTTGGGAGGAGGCCGCAAATCCCACTAACGGTGTATGGCTCGACCTCTTTTAAGGTGCTTGACTGGTTCGCGGCCGCATGAGGCGGTCGCGAGAGGACAAGAGGTCGGCTGCGGTCGACCGAAAGGAGGGCTGGCTCATGACGAGCAGCGAAAAGAGCATAAGTCGGCGGAGCTTTCTGGGATTGACGGGCGCGGCCGCCACAATTACGGCGGCAGCCGGGCTGTACGGCTGTGCGCAGCCCGCCTCGTCTTCGGGCGGGAGCCTTGCGAGCACGAAGGGAAGCGCCGCCGGCCCCATCGAGGCCGTCTCCGCGCCGGCGTCCTGGGATGAGGAAGCCGATGTAGTCGTGGTGGGCACGGGCGGCGGCTTGGTCGCTGCAGCCTATGCCGCGCAAGCCGGCAAGAAGGTGGTCGTCTTGGAGAAGGCGAGCACCTGGGGCGGCAGCTCGAAGGAGACGGACAACTTCAGCGTCATGGGAACCAAGACCCAGCAGGCCATCTATCAAGGTCTTGCCGCCCAGATGAAGGCCGCCGGTCAGGACGAAGCGGCGGCGCAGTTCGAGCAGATGGGGGCGCTCGATCCCATGGTCATGCGCGCCCAATGGAAGGAAAAGTTCTACGTGAAGCCCAACGGCGGCGATGTGGGCGAGCTACCCAACGGCGAGGAGGGGCCGCGTGCTTGCGCTCCCATTCAGCCCATGCTCGAGACGCTGACCGCCTGCATTCCGGATGCCATTGACTACATGGGAGCCGTGGGCGTCTCCTGGGGCCCGGTGACCGAGTTCGGCAGCGCTGGTTTCGTTTCCGGCGTATGCCCCGAGGGCTCGGAGCAGGGGAGCCTTATCGCCCGCGCGAACTACACGGTGTTCGAAATCCTGTACAATTTCTGCCTCGATCAGGGTGCTGTATTCCATTTTCTCACGCCGGCCACGGCGCTCGTCGTCGAGGACGGCAGGGTTGTCGGCGTTCAGGCCACAGGCGACGTGTCGTTCGTGAAGGCCAACGATGGCGTGGTGTTGGCCACAGGGGGCATGACCTTCAATATGGATATGCTGGAGGAGTACGTCCCGCACGTTGCTCGCCGCTGCCTGAACTCCACGGCCGCCTCCACCGACGAGGGCGACGGCATTCGCATGGGCCTCGGCGTCGGCGGCACGATTTCGGGTTATGACTCCGCCTTTATTTTTGATGGAGGCGTCGACTGCGGCGCATGGGGCCGCTATCTATACAAAGGCGACGTCCAGTTCGCCCGTCAGCCGTGGATGCTCATCAACATCAAGGGTGATCGCGTCCCCTATTACCCGGTCACTACGCTCGGCTTTACCAAACAGGCCGGTGTCCATATGCACAATCCCGGCTGCGTGAGCTACGTGGTTTGCGACTCCCATTACGATGAGGTCATCAAGGGATGGGAGGCGGAAGGCAAGCAGCAGCTCATTTGCCGCAATCCCATCACGCGCGAGCATTGGGAAGCCGCGGGGGCTAACGTCGAGCGCATGGGCGACATGGTCGATGAGGACTACACCATCGGCATGCGCGAGGGAATCGAAGCGGGCTACATATTCGAGGCTGACACGATCGAGGAACTTGGTGAGGCGTTGGGCTTCGACGCCGACATCTTCTCCACGGCGGTGAAGAACTGGAACGAGCTGTGCGAAGCGGGTGTCGATGAGGTGTACAGCTACGCACCCGAATGGCTCAACAAGGTGCAAGACCCCCCGTTCTACGGCATGAAGGTGGGTGGTACGGTGCTGTCCACCATGTGCGGTTTGACCGTTGACACCAATATGCGGGTTCTTGATGAGAAGGCGCGGCCCATTGCGGGTCTTTATGCTGCTGGATGCACCATTGGCGGACTGGGCGGCGACAGCACCTATGGCGATTGCCGCAACCCCGGCGGCGGCGTGGCCATGGCTTGCGGTACGGCCTACCAAGCCGCACGGGCCATCTGCGGCGATATTTAGGCGGTAGCAACTTACGAGCCCTGGCGTTCTTGCGCCAGCGGATTGCCGAGAGCGGCGCGACCGGACTCCCTCCCCAAGGCTGTGCCGCTTTCGGCGCTTTGCGTCGGAGTCTTTCATTACCTGGCAAAGAGCTTGCGCTGTCCCTCACTTTGTTGACATTCGGCGCATTGCGCGCGGAAGGCCCCTCGATGCAGTACAATCGCACCTATGACTGAACTTCTTACAACCATCGACTCTGTCGTGTGGGGCCCGGCGATGATCGCGCTGTTGCTCGGCACGCACATCTACCTGACGTTCCGCACGGGGTTCATCCAGCGCAAGCTGCCCCAAGCCATCCGCATGTCGGTGCGCCGCGACCCGTCGGGCAAGGGGGACATCTCCAGCTTCGGAGCCCTGGCCACGGCGCTCGCCGCCACCATCGGCACCGGCTCCATCGTCGGCGTGGCGACGGCGCTGCTCGCCGGCGGCCCCGGCGCCATCTTCTGGATGTGGATCGCGGGCCTCTTCGGCATCGCCACCAAGTACGTCGAGACCTACGCCGCCGTGAAGTACCGCGTGCGCGATAAGTCCGGCGCCATGCTGGGCGGCGCCATGTTCGTGTGGAAGCGCGCCTTCGCGCGGCCGGACGGTAGCGTGCCGTGGTGGGCGACGCTGGGTGCCGTGTCCTTTGCTGCCTTCGCCGTCATCGCCACCATCGGAACGGGCTCGGCGGTGCAGGCGGCGGCCATCTCCGGCATCGTCACCTCGTCGGTGCCCGCCATTCCGGCCGTGGCCGTGGGCGTTGTGATCGTCGTGGCCGTGGCGGCGGTCATCTTCGGCGGCGTGAACTCCATCGCACGGGTGTGCGAGTGGCTCGTGCCTATCATGGCCGGCGCTTATGCGCTCGGCTGCCTCGTTATCATGGGCATGAACGCGCCGGTGCTGGGAGAGGCGGTGGGGCTCATCCTGGAGTGCGCCTTCACGCCGAAGGCGGCCTTTGGGGGCGCCGTGGGCTCGGGCCTGATTATGGCCCTGCAGTTCGGTTGCGCGCGAGGGCTCTTCTCCAACGAGTCCGGCCTGGGCACCGCCCCCATCGTGGCGGCTGCGGCCAAGACGAAGAACCCCGCCGACCAGGCGCTCATCTCCATGACCGGCGCGTTTTGGTCCACGGGCGTCATCTGCCTGCTCACGGGGCTCGTGCTCGTGTCCACCATGATCGTGCACCCCGAGATCGGCGAGGACATCTTGGCCAACCCCTCCATCTTCACCGGGGCCGCCCTCGCGAGCGCCGCCTTCGCCGAGATCCCCGTGTTCGGGACGCCGGTGCTCGTGCTCGGCATGTGCGCCTTCGCCTATTCCACCATCCTCGGCTGGTCCTATTACGGCAACCGCTGCGTGGCCTATCTGTTCGGGCCCCGCGGCATCAAGCCGTACCAGGTGATCTACGTGGCCGTGGCCTTCTTCGGCGCCATCGGGGTGGGGGACGTGGTGTGGACCATCTCGGACATCGGCAACGCGCTGATGGCCATTCCCAACATTATCGTCATCCTGCTGTTGTCGGGTATGATCGCCCGGGAGACCAGGCACTACGTCTACGATGGCAACCTCGACGAGGAGTACGGCGAGCCCGTGCCTCGCGTAAAGGGCTCGCAGCTTTAAGGAATGTGAGATCACTTTTCCTCTTTTTGTCCAGAAAGACCGAAAGTGCTCAGGATGCTGCCTGAGGCGTGTCGCCTGCGACGTACCGCTTGCGGGGAATTCTTCCATTGTTAACAAAAGCGCTTAACTTCTCCCTCTATAATGCGGCTACTTTAGCACGTTAAAGTGCGAAGGCCCGATGAGCGCGTCTCGCCTCGCCGGGACCGCCGCGCCGAGCCGCTGGCTTTAAAGTCCCGCCACATGGCTCACTGAGAGGAGAACCGCCACATGGACATGATCGTTGACGTCATCAACAGCATCGACGCCTTCGTTTGGGGGCCGCCGATGCTCGTGCTGCTGCTGGGGTCGCACATCTTTTTGACCTTCCGCACCGGCTTCATCCAGCGCAAGCTGCCCACGGCCATCAAGCTGTCGGTTACGAAGGACCCCGACGCTCCCGGCGACATCAGCCAGTTCGGCGCCTTGTGCACGGCGCTGTCGGCCACCATCGGCACCGGCAACATCGTCGGCGTGGGCACAGCCATCATCGCGGGCGGCCCGGGCGCGGTGTTCTGGATGTGGATCACCGGCGTGTTCGGCATTGCCACGAAGTACTCCGAGACCTTCGCCGCCGTGAAGTACCGCGTGAAGGACCACAACGGCGACATGCTCGGCGGTGCCATGTACGCGTGGAAGCGCGGCTTCACCGACAAGGACGGCAAGACGCCGTGGTGGGCGCTGCTCGGCGCCGGGGCCTTCGCCCTGTTCGCGGCCATCGCGTCCTTCGGCATCGGCTCGGCCGTGCAGTCCTCGGCCATGACTGAGGTCATCTCCACGAACCTGCCCGGCGTGCCCGCCTGGGGCATCGGGCTTGCCATCGTCATCATGGTGTTGGTCGTCATCTTCGGCGGCGTGAAGGTCATCTCGAATGTGTGCGAGAAGCTCGTGCCCTTCATGGCCATCGCCTACATCTGGGGCTGCGTTGTCATCCTCGGCATGAACTGGGAGTTCGTCTGGCCGGCCCTCTGCCTTATCGTGGAGAGCGCCTTCACGGCCAAGGCGGCCTTCGGCGGCGCGCTCGGCAGCGGCCTTATGCTGGCGCTGCAGTTCGGCTGCGCGCGTGGCCTGTTCTCCAACGAGTCGGGCCTGGGCTCGGCGCCCATCGTGGCCTCGGCGGCCTCCACGCGCAATCCGGCGCGCCAGGCGCTCGTGTCCATGACCGGCACCTTCTGGGACACCGTCATCATCTGCCTGCTCACCGGTCTCGTGCTCGTGTCCACCATGCTCGGCAACGCCGATCTGAACGCCGCGGTCATGGCCGGCGACATCAGCGCCGGCGCTCAGCTGTCCAGCGCGGCCTTCGCGAGCATCCCCTACATCGGCACGCCCATCCTCATCTTCGGTATGATTCTGTTCGCCTACTCCACTATCCTGGGCTGGTCCTACTATGGCAACCGCTGCGTCACCTACCTGTTCGGCAAGCGCGCCATCCGCCCCTACCAGGTGCTCTACGTGGTGGTGGCCTTCCTCGGCGCTATCGGCGTGGGCGAGGTGGTCTGGACGGTCTCCGACATCACCAACGCCCTTATGGCCATCCCGAACATCATCATGGTGCTGCTGCTCTCCGGACTCATCGCGAAGGAGACGCGCCATTATGTGTACGAGGGCAACCTCGACGAGCGCGACGAGGCCCCCATCCCGCAGCTGGACAGCAAGTAGGTTCTAGCGACATAGTGTGTCATGAGCGAGCGCCCTGCCATGCGGGGCGCTCGTGCTAGAATGGCCAGATGACCGACGGGCCGTAAGTCCTGAGCGCCAGGCGGTGCCTTCTTTTACGAAAGGAGGTGAATCGCTTGGACGTCTTCGTTTTCGTCGTGCGCCTGGCGACTGCAGTCGTTGGGTTGCTGAGGGAGGCGGTTGCGTTCTCCGAGACGCTCAGGAGGGGCCGACATAGGAAGGACCGCTAGCGCCAACTAGCGGTCCCGACTAAACGACGGTGCCGCCTGCACTCTACCTCAGGCTGGTCCGTTGGTCGTATTCTAGCATAGATCACAGCGGGAAGCGAGTGAACGGAAGCGGCGTGGGCGAAGCGAAAACGATTGCGATCATAGGCGGCGGGGCCTCCGGGCTGGCGGCAGCCGTGGCGGCTGGCGAGGCCGTGCGAGATGCGGAGGACGCGGCGCGGGTCGTCGTGTACGAGGCGTCCGACCGGGTGGGGCGCTCCATTCTGGCGACGGGCAACGGGCGGTGCAACTTCTCGAATGCCCGGCCTGGCGAGGGCGACTACCGCAACGCCGCATTCGTGAGGCGCGTGCTCTTGGAATTCGAGGGGCAGGCGCACGGGCACGTCCCGTCCCAGGCCAAGACGAGCACTGCCTATCCGAACGGCGTGCTGGGGTTCTTCTCCGATCACGGGCTCATGTGGCGCGAGGAAGGGGAGGGGCGCCTGTACCCGCTGGCGAACAAGGCCGCCTCGGTGCTCGACTGCCTGCGGGCGGCCTGCGCTGCGGCGGGGGTGGAAGAGCGCGTGGAATGCGAGGTCGCGGCCGTGGAGCCGCCGCGCGCTGAGGGAGGCCCGTTCACGCTGCGTCTGGCCGACGGGCGCTTCGAGCGGGCCGACGCGGTCATCGTGGCCGTGGGCGGTTCAGTCGCGCGCGGGCTTCTGCCCGAGGGCGTTCCCTTCCGCGAGCCGGAGCCGACGCTGGGCCCGCTGGCCACCGAGCCGCGCTGGCCGCGCCGCCTCGACAATATCCGCGTGCGCGGGGCGCTGGAACTGTGGCGCCCCGGCGAGGAGACGCCGCCCGAGGAGCGCGGCCGCCACGGCTATCCGATGGGCACCCACGAGGGCGAGCGCTTGGCGTCCCGCGAGGTGGGCGAGGTGATGTTCCGCAAGTACGGCGTCTCGGGCATCGCCGCTTTCAACCTGAGCCGCCTGGCTGAACCCGGCGACGTGCTCGCCGTGGATTTCGTGCCCTGGGTGCGCCTGTGCGACATGGAGGCGTTCCTCAACCGGCGCCGCAAGATGCTGCGCGCCTCGCTCGGGCACGATGTGACGTGGGACGATATGCTGCGCGGCATGGTGCTCGCGCCGGTGGCCGATGTGCTGTTGGAAGCGGCGGCGCTGGACGGGGCGCGCCCCGTGGCGAAGGGGGAGACGGTGCGTATGGCGCCGGTGCTGAAGGGTCTGCGCCTGCCCGTGACGGGGCTCGGCGACGTGAAGCAGTGCCAGGTGCACCGCGGGGGCGTGAGCGTCCGGGCGGTGGACGACCGCACCTGCGAGGTGCGCCGCGTGCCAGGGCTCTACGTTGTCGGCGAGGCGCTGGACGTGGATGCGGCGTGCGGTGGCTTCAACCTGCATTGGGCTTGGGCCTCGGGGCTGCTCGCCGGCTGGTCGGCAGCTGAAAGGTTACGCGCATGATTCAGGCTTCCAATGTTCCGGTTTCTCTTGATGCTCTCCTGCCAAAAAACGAATCGCTCTTCCGCCGAGAAATCGCGCGGGCGCTCGGGGTGAAGGGGAGTGCGCTTGTTGAGGTGAAGCTGCTCAAGCGGTCGATCGATGCGCGGAAGAAGTCGAATGTGCACGGGGTCGTGACCGTGGCGGTTGAGTTGGCGGAAGGCGCTGCGCCGCGGTCGGCGAAGGGCGTGGCGGTCAAGGCCTACGAACCTGCTGCGCCTCTTTCGATACCGCGCGTGGAGCCGACCGGGCTGCGTCCCGTGGTGGTCGGGGCAGGGCCGGCGGGGCTGTTCTGCGCGCTGTATCTGGCCCGCGCCGGGTTGCAGCCGCTCGTGGTGGAGCGCGGGACTTCCGTGGATGAGCGCGTGGCCGTCGTCGAGGCCTTCAATGCCGGTGCCCCGCTCGATGAGCGCACGAATATCCAGTTCGGTGAGGGCGGTGCGGGCACGTTTTCCGACGGCAAGCTGAACACGGGCATCAAATCGCCCCATATCCGCCATGTGCTGGAGACCTTCGTGGAGGCCGGCGCGCCGACGGACATCCTCGTGGACGCCAAGCCTCATATCGGCACCGACCTGCTCGTCGACGTCGTGCGCAACCTGCGTCGGGCCATCGAGGAGGCCGGGGGAGAGGTGCGGTTCCTTACGCGCCTTGATGGGTTGGTGCTTGCGGGCGAGGGCGTTGCCGAATCGAGCGTCGCCGATGCTTCGAAGGGGGCCGGCCGCGAAGATGACGAGCCGCGCATCGCCGCCGTTCGCCTTGTCGACGAGCGCACGGGCGCGGAGGAGGTCTTCGCGACCGATTGCATCGTGCTGGCCTGCGGGCACTCCGCCCGCGACACCTTCCAAATGGTGCGCGAGGCCGGCGCGGCCATGGCCCGCAAGCCCTTCGCCGTAGGTGTGCGCATCGAGCATCCCCAGGCCCTCGTGAACGAGGCCCAGTACGGCCCGGCCGCTGGTCATCCGGCCCTCGGCGCGGCCGACTACAAGCTGGCGGTGAAGACCGCCGACGGCCGGGGTGTCTACAGTTTCTGCATGTGCCCGGGCGGGGAGGTGGTGGCCGCCGCCAGCGAGGAGGGGCTCCTTTGCGTGAACGGTATGAGTCGCCACGCCCGCGCCGGGGCCAACGCCAACGCCGCCCTGCTCGTGGAAGTGCGTCCCGACGACCTGCCCGGCGACGATTCGCTGGAGGGAGTGGCCTTCCAGCGCCAGTTGGAACGGGATGCGTATCTTCTCGGGCGCGGGCTGACGGCCGACGATGCGGAAGGTGCCGACATCTCTTCGGAATCCGGCGGCGCGCCCATGCCGCC
Source organism: Adlercreutzia rubneri (assembly GCF_009755265.1). Taxonomy (NCBI): domain Bacteria; kingdom Bacillati; phylum Actinomycetota; class Coriobacteriia; order Eggerthellales; family Eggerthellaceae; genus Adlercreutzia; species Adlercreutzia rubneri. The sequence goes on from NZ_WPOO01000014.1 coordinate 62,104, forward strand.
CTATACAGCCCCGGCCCAAACGGTCGGCGACTTCCTCGCGCACACCGCCGGCACGCCGAGCGCCACGGTGACGCCCACCTATCCGCGCGGCGTGGCCTGGTGCGACCTGCGCGGCTGCCTTCCGTCGTTCGTGGCCGACGCCCTCGCCGAGGCGCTGCCAGCCTTGGGTCGCAAGCTGCACGGTTTCGCCGATGCCGGCGCCGTCATGACCGCCGTGGAGGCCCGCAGCTCGAGTCCCGTGCGCATCGTGCGCGACGACCGTTTCCAGTCGAACATCGCCGGCCTGTACCCCTGCGGCGAGGGCGCGGGCTACGCCGGTGGCATCACGAGCGCCGCCGTGGACGGCCTGCGCGTGGCCGAGGCCATCGTCGCCGCACGACTTTCTGAAGCCGAAGCGCCCGCGTTCCGCAACGAAACCGCATCGGTGCAACCGGTGTCGGGCGAGATCGCTTCTTGCGAGGAGGGGAGCCGATGAGCGATTGCCCGTTCGATGGCGCTTGCCATCTGCTCTCAAAGGAAGAGGCCGTCCGTGCCCTGGCCGCCGGCGATGCCGTCGTCTTCCCGACCGACACTGTTTTCGGCCTGGGCATCTCCGTGAGCGCGGCCGCAGGTCCGCAGCTCCTCTACGACCTGAAGCGCCGCGACGCGGGCAAGCCCGTGGCGTGGCTTGTGGAAGGCCCCGAGGCGCTGGATGTCTACGGAGAGGACGTTCCCGCCTATGCCCGTCGCCTCGCCGAGGCCTTCTGGCCCGGCGGCCTCACGCTCGTGGTTCGCGCCTCCGATGCTGTTCCCCCCGCCTTCCAATCGCCCGCGGGCACAATCGGCTTGCGCATGCCCGCCAGCGAGGTGGCCCTCGGGCTCATCCGCGCCGCCGGCTGTCCTCTGGCCGTCACCTCGGCCAACCTCTCCGGCGCCTCCGATACGGCCCGCGTCGAAGACCTCGATCGCGCGTTGGTGGCCCGCACGGCCGGCCTCTACCTGCTCGGCGACGCCGTTGCGGCCGCTAGCATTGCCCCCGATCTCGCCGAAGCCGCCCCTTCCGCATCCGCATGCTACGCGACGAGCGATCAACCGGTGCCGTCTCCCGCGTCCGGTACCGCCTCCACCGTGCTAGACTGCACCGGCGAGGCCCCCCGCGTCCTGCGGGCGGGCACGCTTACCCTGGAAGATCTGAAAGGATGTTTGCCATGAGTCGAAACGACGAGGCGGCTGCCCGCGTTGGCGGGGCGGTCGCCGGTACCGCCGCGACCGCCGGTCGCACCGAGTTCGCCTTCGATTCCGCCGACGGGAAAAGCCAAGTCCGCGCCGTCCTCTGGGTGCCCCTGACCATGGAGCGCACGGATTCGGCCTCCGGCGAGCCCGAGCTCGGCTGCTTCAAGCCGCGCGGCGTCGTGCAGCTCATCCACGGCATGGCCGAGCACATCGACCGCTACGACGACTTCGCCCGCTTCCTCGCCGACGCGGGCTATCTCGTGGCCGGCCACGACCACATCGGTCACGGCGATACGGCCGGCGCGCCCGAGCGTCGCGGCGTGATCGATGCCGAGGGCGGCGCCGACGCCATGATCGAGGACGCGCAGATGCTGCGCCTGCTCGTCTCCCAGCAGGTGGCGTCCGGCACGCCGTACTTCATCTTCGGGCATTCCATGGGCTCGCTCGTGCTGCGCAGCTATCTGCCGCGCTACGGGTCGGGCCTTGCCGGCGCCATCATCTGCGGCACGGCCAACGAGCCTGTCGCCGTCTCCCGCGCCGGCAACCTGGCCGCCCGGGCCATCGCCCGCGTGCGCGGCGACGACTACCGCAGCAAGCTTCTGCACGCCCTCGCCGACGGCGCCTACAGCCGCGCCATCACAGACGCCCGCACCCCCTTCGACTGGCTCTCCCGCGATCCGGCCGTGGCCGACGCCTTCATGGCCGACGAGGCGTGCGGTTTCATGTTCGGCGCCGGCGCCTACGCCGCCTTAACCGAGCTGGCCTGGCGCGCCAATGCTCCCGCCACCTACCGCGACACGCCCCACGATCTGCCGCTCCTCTTCGTGTCCGGCGATGCCGACCCCGTCGGCAAGTGCGGTAAGAGCGTCGCAGCTGCCGCCGAGTCCATGGAATCCGCCGGCGCCGAGGACCTCACCCTCCGCCTGTTCCCCGGCATGCGCCACGAAATCTTGAACGAGCTCGGCAAGCAAGAAGTCTACGATTTCATTCTGAACTGGATAAACTCACACAACTGAGGCAGAGTTTAGCGGGATGCGGGGTGCCGCTCACCAAGCGAGTTCCGCAGATGGTATCGAAGGCGCAGCGATACTGGGAAAGATGAGCCCTGACGCCTTCGATACCAACGAGGACTGTCTGAGCGACTGAGCGGTACCCCGCAGCCCGCCCCCGAGGAGCCGCAGCAAGAGCAAGAAGAGGAGAAGCGAACATGAAGAAGTACATCATCGCGCTGGATCAGGGCACCACCTCTTCCCGCGCCATGCTCATCGACCGCGCCGGCTGCCCCGTCGCCTCGGTGCAACGGCCCTTCCCCCAGATCTACCCCCAGCCCGGCTGGGTCGAGCACGACCCCCAGGACATCCTCTCCTCGCAGCTGGGCGCCTTAACCGAGCTCATCATGTCCGCGAACGTGGATACCGCCGACATCGATTCCATCGGCATTACCAACCAGCGCGAGACCACCATCGTGTGGGACCGCACCACCGGCGAGCCCATCATGAACGCCATCGTCTGGCAGTGCCGCCGCACGGCGCCCATGGTGGAGGCCATCGCGAGCGACCCGGCGACCGCGGCCGAGATCACCGCGCGCACGGGCCTCGTGCCCGACGCCTACTTCTCCGCCAGCAAGCTCGCCTGGATCTTGGGTGAGGTGCCCGGCGCCCGTGCCCGCGCCGAGGCGGGGGAGCTCTGCTTCGGCACCGTGGACAGCTGGCTCATTTGGAAGCTCACCGACGGGGCCGTGCACGCCACGGACGTGACCAATGCGAGCCGGACCATGCTCTACAACATCCACGAGAGGCGCTGGGATCCCTTCCTGCTTAAGCTCTTCGGCATTCCCGAGGCCATTCTTCCCGAGGTGCGCCCCTCTTCCGGCAGCTTCGGCATAACGGCGAACCCGGGGCTCGTCCAGGGCATCCCCATCTGCGGCGTGGCGGGCGACCAGCAGGCGGCGCTCTTCGGCCAGTGCTGCTTCCATGCGGGCCAGGCGAAGAACACCTACGGCACCGGCTGCTTTCTGCTCATGCACACCGGGCACGAGGCCTGCGCGAGCGAGCACGGGCTCGTGACCACGGTGGCGGCCTCGGCCCCCAACGCGGGGGACACCGAGTACGCGCTCGAGGGCAGTGTGTTCATGGCCGGCGCCCTCATCCAGTGGCTCCGCGACGAGCTCGGCATCATCGACAGCGTCGCCGAAACCGACGCCATCGCTCGCAGTGTGGCCACGACCGACGGCGTCTTCGTCGTGCCCGCGTTCACGGGCCTGGGCGCCCCCTGGTGGGATGCCGACGCCCGCGGTGCCATTTTGGGTCTCACCCGCGGCGCCGGGCGTGCCCACATCGTGCGGGCGGCTCTGGAGTCGATCGCCTACCAGGTGTGCGACTTGGCCCGCGCCATGGCCGAGGACGCGCGCATGCCGCTTTCGGTGCTGAACGTCGATGGGGGAGCGGCGGCCAACGACTTCCTCATGCAGTTCCAAGCCGACATGCTCGGCGCGCCCCTGCGCCGCCCCGACAACGCCGAGACCACCGCTCTCGGCGCCGCCTACCTGGCCGGTCTTTCCACGGGCTTCTGGAAAAGCACCGAGGAGCTGGCGGCCCTGCGCGAAGGCGAAGACCGCTTCCTGCCCACCTTCGACGAGCCGATGCGCGCCGCCCGCCTCGCCGCCTGGCACGAGGCCGTCTCCCGCGTCCGCAGCTAGGACTTCGCCCGTCTCTCCCGATTTGGTGCGGAAAGCGTGAGCGAGGGGGCGCGGGGGCACTCGAGCGCCTACAATAGGCCTCAAGGCATTCGCGACGGAAAGGAAGTGGCCCATGCGCGTGAGCATCGGAAGCGACCACGCCGGCTTCGAGCAGAAGCAGGCCCTGGTGGATTACCTGGTGGGGAAGGGGTACGACGTCATCGACCGCGGCCCCGACAACGATGATCGCGTCGATTACCCCGACTATGCGGCCCCCGTGGCCCACGATGTGGCCGACGGTGTCGCCGAGCGCGGCGTGCTCGTGTGCGGCACGGGCATCGGCATGGCCATGGCCGCCGACAAGGTGCCCGGCGTGCGTGCCGCCAACATCATCAACTCCGAGTTCGCCGCCTTGTGCCGCGAGCACAACGATGCGAACGTCATCACCCTTTCCGGCCGCTTCGTGCCGCTCGAGGAGAACGAGCGCATCCTCGACACCTTCTTCGCCACCGACTTCGGCGGCGGCCGCCACGCCGGCCGCGTTCAGAAGATAATGGAACTAGATTAGAGAAGACCAGGGAAGCTCAGAGAGGATTAGCAAAGGAGACAATAGATGGCTTTGGAATTTCTCGCCGCTGAAGATCCGCAGGTGACCGACTGCCTGCGCCAAGAACTCGCCCGCCAGCGGGGGAGTGTGGAGCTCATCGCGTCGGAGAACTTCACCTCCCGCGCCGTCATGGAGGCCGTGGGCAGTGTGCTCACCAACAAGTACGCCGAAGGGTACCCCGGCAAGCGCTACTACGGCGGCTGCGAGAAGGTCGACATGGTGGAGGACCTTGCCCGCGACCGCGCCTGCGAGCTGTACGGCGCGAAGTACGCCAACGTGCAGCCCCATTCCGGTGCCAGCGCGAACTTCGGCGCGTATCTTTCCATCATCGAGCCCGGCGACACGGTGCTCGGCATGAGCCTCGACCATGGCGGCCATCTCACCCACGGCAGCCCCGTGAACTTCTCCGGTCTTCTGTACAACATCGTCTCCTACGGCGTGAACCCCGAGACCGAGACCATCGACTACGACGAGCTCGAGCGCATCGCGAAGGAGTGCCGCCCGAAGGTCATCGTCGGCGGCGCCTCGGCCTACCCGCGCTTCATCGACTTCGAGCGCATGGCAAACATCGCCCATGAGGTGGGCGCCTACCTCATGGTGGACATGGCCCACATCGCCGGCCTTGTGGCCGCGGGGCTGCACCCGAGCCCGGTGCCGCACGCCGACATCGTCACCTCCACGAGCCACAAGACCCTGCGCGGCCCGCGCGGCGGCTTCATCCTCACCAACAGTGACGAGCTGGGCCCGAAGATCAACAAGGCCATCTTCCCCGGCGCCCAGGGAGGACCTCTCATGCACGTCATCGCCGGCAAGGCCGTGGCCTTCGGCGAGGCGCTGCGCCCCGATTACCGTGTTTATATGGAGCACGTGGTGGAGAATTGCCGCACCCTCGGCGAGGGCATGACCGACGGCGGCCTGCGCCTCGTCTCCGGGGGCACCGACAATCACCTGTGTCTCGTGGATCTCACGGCCTCCGACATCACCGGCAAGGACGCCGAGAAGCTTTTGGAATCCGTGGGCCTTACGGTGAACAAGAACTCCATCCCCAACGAGCAGCGCTCTCCCTTCGTGACGAGCGGCATCCGCGTGGGCTCCGCGGCCGCCACCACCCGTGGCTTCACCGCCGAGGACTTCTACGAGATTGGCCAGCTCATCGCGACCACGGTGTTCAACGCCACCGACGACGCCAAGCTCGCCGACGTGCGTCGCCGCGTAGACGCCCTGCTGGAAGCCCACCCCCTGTACCCGGGCTTGGAGTACTAAAAGCAGCAGAGGTTGTGCAGGTGCGGGGGCGGACGGGGCCTCCGCGCGCAGGTTGCGCAGCGACTGGAACAGTCCAGTGGACTGTTCCACAAAGCGAGCCATTGCTTGAGCATGGAGGCCCCGTCCGCCCCCGCACCGGACGAAAGGAACTAAACTATGGAATGGAACGACCGCGTTGTCGTCCTCGATCATCCCATCGTGCAGCACAAGCTGGCCATCCTGCGCGACAAGCACACCCCTTCCAACGAGTTCCGCGATGTCGTGCGCGAGCTCTCGCTGTTCGAGACCTACGAGGCCACCCGCGACTTGCCGCTGACCAACGTGTTCATCCAAACGCCCATCGCACCCTTCGATGCCAAGCAGATCACCGGACGGAAGGTGGCCTTCGTGCCCATTTTGCGTGCGGGCCTCGGCATGGTGGACGGAGCGCTGGAGGTTATCCCCCGGGCCCGCGTGGGGCATCTGGGCATGCAGCGCAACGAGGAGACCCACGAGCCCGAAAGCTACTACGACAAGCTGCCCCGCGACATCGCGAGCCGCCGCGTCTACGTGCTCGATCCCATGCTCGCCACCGGCGGCTCCGCCGAGGCGGCCGTCAAGTACCTGCGCGAGGCGGGCGTGTCGGGCACCATTCGCTTTCTGTGCCTCGTCTCGGCCCCAGAGGGCATCGAGCGTCTGCTCGCCGCCGACGATGATCTCATCATCTACACCTGCGCCATCGACGACGGCCTCAACGAGAACGCCTATATCGTCCCCGGCCTCGGCGACGCCGGCGACCGCATCTTCGGAACCGAGTAATCTGACCGGATTGATTTCGGCAAAGGCTGAGCAGGCACGGGGGATGGCGGGGGTCTCCGCGCGCAGGTTGCGCAGCGAACGGAACAGCCCAGTGGGCTGTTCCGCCGAGCGAGCCATTGCTTGAGCACGGAGGCCCCCGCCATCCCCCGCGCCGGACGAAAGGAACAACCATGGCAGAAGATAACCGTCCCAGCTGGGACGAGTACTTCATGAAGATGGCCAACGACGTGGCCACCCGCACCACCTGCCTGCGCCGCGGCGTCGGCGCCGTCATCGTGAAGGATCGCCGCATCCTGGCCACGGGCTACAACGGCGTGCCCACCGGCCTTACCCACTGCAGTGAGACTGGATGTTTGCGCGAGCAGCTGGGCGTGCCGAGCGGCCAGCGTCACGAGATCTGCCGCGGTTTGCACGCCGAGCAGAACGCCATCATCCAAGCGGCCCGCTACGGCATCAACATCGCCGGCGCCACCATCTACGTGAACACGCAGCCCTGCGTCGTGTGCGCCAAGATGCTCATCAACGCCGGCATCACCGAGATCGTCTACCAGAACCCGTATCCCGACGAGCTGTCCCAGGAGCTTTTGGCCGAGTCCGGCATCCTCGTTCGCGAGTACACTGGGGAGTAGATCAGGGGAAAGGCGGCGGCTGTGGCCAGGAGCACCCCGATGACCTCTGTTTTCGTGCACCTGCACAAATTTTCCCTGCTCAGAAGGGAGAGCCGCCGCCGCGCTCTTTTCACCGCTCACCCAGAAATCGGCCAAATCGCTCAGCTTTTGTAGACGAGCCATTATCATATACGGCGGTTTACATTGGGTATACAAGCGCGCGCAAGCGCCCCGACGGAAGCAGGTTATGGTACTGGCAATAGCACTCGGTGCGGCAGCGGGAATCGTGGGGTTTGCACCCCTCGTGTTCGGTTTGCATCGGGTGAAGCACATGACGGACGCGGGCAATCTGGGGCACATGGGCGTGCTCATGCTGTGCCTGCTCTTCTCATTCGTCCTCATGTTCGCCTTCGCCATCCTCTGCATCAACGTCAACCGGGATGCCGCGCTGCCCTTTGTCCTGTCGGAAGCCGGTGCCCTGTCCGTCACCGCCATTGTGTTCGGCGTGACGAAACTGGCACGGAAAAGCTAGGAAAGGTTGATACGTGGACGCTCTTTCAACGCTCTCTGAAGAGGTACCTCATCTTCAGGCATCCTTCGATCCCACCGTGGTTTTCGGCGGAGTCACCCAGTACATTTTGTGGATGGTCATCTGCTGGATCATCACGCTGGTGCTGATCCTCGTCGTGGGCCGCAAGCTCACGCTCATCCCGACGAACAAGTTCGTCAACACCGTTGAGTACGGCTACCAGTTCGTGCGCAACGACATGGGCGAGGGCATCATCGGCCACGGCTTCAAGAAGCACGTGCCCTTCCTCGCCACGCTGTTCTTCTTCATCCTCATCTCGAACTTCGTGGGTCTCATCCCCGGCTGCAAGACGCCGACGGGCACCATCTCGGTGACCTGGGCGCTCGCCACCATCTCGTTTATCTACTTCAACGTCTGGGGCATCAAGGCCAAGGGCGGCCTGGGCTACCTGAAGTCCTTCGCCCCGGCGGGCCTGCCGAAGGTCATGGTGCCGATCATCTGGTTTTTGGAGCTCATCTCCACCTGCATCCGCTGGCTCACGCTCGCCGTCCGACTTTACGGCAACATGTTCGCCGGCCACATGGTGCTGGGCATCTTCGCCCTGGCCTCCAGCGTGTTCCTCACCTGCGGCATCCAGGCCATCGACCCGCTGACCGGCGTGCTGTCGCTGCCCTGGTTCCTGCTGCTCATCGCCATGTACGCCCTGGAGACGCTGGTGGCGTTCCTTCAGGCCTACGTGTTCACAGTGCTCTCCGCGGTCTACGTCCAGATCGCCACGAGCGCCCACTAGGAACCGTTCCCGCGCGCCGCGCCACGCGTCCGCGCACCTCGGGGCCCGTCGCGCCCCACCCCCCCATCTGGGTTAAGCCGGCTCCTCCAAAGCCGGAAACCATAATCCGTAAGTGTTTTTGGGAAACAGGCTCAAAAACGACCTAAAGGAGGAAACTGTGGAAACTGTATTCGTCATTGCTGCGCTGAAGCTCGTCGGCTATGGCCTGGCCACCATCGGCCCCGGCCTCGGCATCGGCATCGCCTGCTACGGCTGCTGCGTGGGCACCGCCCGCCAGCCCGAGGTGGGTGGCCGTCTGTTCACGAACTTCATCATCGGTGCCGCTCTGGCCGAGGCCCTGGCCCTCATCGGCTTCGTTCTCGCCTTCATCCTCTAGTTCTAGTCTTAACCGGTTGTTAGAGCCGTCATAAGGCTGGAAGGAGGAATGCACGTGAAGACAAGAGCGAACAAAGCAGTTGCGAAGGTCGCCTTCGGCGCCCTGGCACTCAACGCTGCTTTCCCGGCGCTCGCGTTCGCTGCTGAGGCGGAACAGGAGGGCGGCATCTCCGCCATCCTCCCGGACATGGCGGAGTTCATCCCCATGCTCATCGCCTTCATCATCCTCTGGATCATTCTCGCGAAGTTCGGCTGGCCGATGTTTGCCGGCATGCTGGAGAAGCGCGAGAACACCATCCGCGAGGCCCTGAAGAAGTCTGAGGAAGCTCAGATCGAGAGCGAGCGCGTGCTGGCTGAGTACAACAAGCAGCTGGCCGACGCCAAGGCCCAGTCCGCGCAGATCATCGCCGACGCCCGCTCGGTGGGCGAGGCCGTCAAGGCGGACATCACCGCCCAGGCCCAGACCGAGGCCGCCGACATGATCGCGAAGGCCAAGGCCGCCATCGAGGCCGAGAAGAAGCAGGCCATCTCCGAGCTGCAGGCCACCGTGGCCGACACCTCGGTCGATGTGGCCGCGCGCCTGATCGGCGAGGATCTCACCGAGGGTGAGCACCGCGCCATCATCGAGCGCTACGTCAAAGAGGCGGGTAGTTTCAATGGCAACTAATCGTCTCGTCGTGAAAGAGGAAGTCGCGGTTTACGCATCGGTGCTCTTCGATGCCGCCCATACCGCCGGCGGCCAGGAGGCTGTGCTTGAGGTGCGCGAGCAGATGGGCGAGATCATCCGCCTCATGCGCGCCGACCTCGAGCTCACCCAGAGCCTGTCGAACCCGGACTTCACCCCCGCCCAGCGCAAGGAGCTGGTGGAAGGCGTCTTCGCCGACTGCCATCTGGCGCTGCGCGAGGTGCTCGCGGTCATGGCCGAGCGCGGCCAGGCGGACCTGCTGCCGCGGGTCTATGACGCGTACCGCGAGCTGCTGGGCGACAAGCTGGGCATTTGCGTGGTCGACGTGACCACCGCCGTGCCGCTCGACGACGGACTGCGCCAACTCATTACGGAAAAAGCCGAGGCCGATCTGGGGCGGCGCGCGGTGCTGCGCGAGCGCATCGACACGTCCATCCTGGGCGGCATCATCATGGATGTTGACGGCAACTACATTGACGCGAGCATGATCTCGCAGCTCAATCGCGCCCGCAACGTCCTCAAGGACACAACAGATGGAGGTGAATGCTAGTGACTGAAATCACCGCACAGTCCATCGACGAGGCGCTGAAGAAGCAGCTGGAGCAGCTGAACGTCAGCGTCGAGTCTCGCGAAGTGGGCACGGTCATCCAGGTCGGCGACGGCATTGCGCGCGTCGACGGCCTGCGCGATGCCATGGCCGGCGAGCTGCTCGAGTTCATCGGAGAGGGCGGCAAGACCGTGTACGGCCTGGCCCAGAACCTCGAAGAGGACGAGGTCGGCGCCGTGCTTCTGGGTGACGTCACCGCAATCAAGGAGAACGACCAGGTCCGCACGACCGGCCGTATCGTGGAGGTTCCCGCCGGCAAGGCCATGCTCGGCCGCGTGGTGAACCCGCTGGGCCAGCCCATCGACGGCAAGGGCCCCATCAAGGCCGAGGGCACGCGCCCGGTGGAGTTCAAGGCTCCCGGCGTTATCTCTCGCCAGCCCGTGAACGAGCCGATGCAGACCGGTATTCTGGCCATCGACTCCATGGTGCCGATCGGCCGCGGCCAGCGCGAGCTCATCATCGGCGACCGCCAGACTGGCAAGACGGCTATCGCCATCGACGCCATCATCAACCAAAAAGATCAGGACATGATCTGCATCTACGTCGCCATCGGCCAGAAGGCCTCCACGGTGGCCGGCGTGGTGGAGACGCTCGAGCGCCATGGCGCCATGAAGAACACCATCATCGTGGCCGCCACCGCCTCCGACTCCGCCCCTCTGCAGTACATCGCGCCGATGGCCGGCGCCGCCATGGGCGAGTACTTCGTCTACAACGGCGAGGACGGCAAGCCCGCGGGCCCCGAGAACAAGGGCCGCGCCGTGCTCATCGTCTACGATGACCTGTCCAAGCAGGCCGTGGCCTACCGCCAGATGTCGCTGACCCTGCGCCGCCCGCCGGGACGCGAGGCCTACCCGGGCGACGTGTTCTACCTGCACTCCCGTCTGCTGGAGCGCGCGGTCAAGATGTCCGACGAGAACGGCGGCGGCTCCATGACGGCCCTGCCGATCATCGAGACCCAGGCCGGCGACGTGTCCGCCTACATTCCGACCAACGTGATCTCCATCACCGACGGTCAGATCTTCCTGCAGACCGACCTGTTCTTCCAGGGCCAGCGCCCGGCAGTCGACGTGGGCATCTCGGTGTCCCGCGTGGGCGGCTCCGCGCAGATCAAGGCCATGAAGCAGGTGGCCGGCTCTCTGCGTCTGGACCTCGCCAGCTACCGCGAGCTGCAGGCCTTCACCCAGTTCGGCAGCGATCTGGACAAGGCCACCCAGGACCAGCTGACCCGCGGTTCGCACATGACCGAGCTTCTGAAGCAGGGCCGCTACAACCCGATGCCCGTGGCCGAGCAGGTCATCGCCATCTTCGCCGGCAACCAGGGTTTCCTGGACGACCTGCCGCTGGATGCCGTCGTGCGCTTCCGCACCGAGATGCTCGCCTCCATCCGCGCCTCCAAGCCGGAGATCATCGAGACGATCAACACGGAGAAGAAGCTGACCGACGCGACCGAGACCGCCCTGAAGGAGGCCATCGCCGCCTTCAAGCAGTCCTTCGACGCCGCAGCGTAAGGTAGGTAGACCATGCCCAACCTACATGACATCGAACGGCGAATCAAATCCGTCAACTCGACGAAGCAGATCACGCGCACCATGGAAATGGTCGCCGCTGCCAAGATTCGCCGTGCTTCGGAGCGCGTCGAGAGCGCGCTTCCTTGGGCGGTCGCCATCTCAGACATGCTCATCAGCACGGCAAAGTACGCCCATCTGGACAACGAGCCGCTGCTGCAGGTCCACGACGAGGTGAAGCGGGTGCTCATCGTAGCCGTCACCTCCGACCGCGGGCTTGCCGGCGGCTTCAACACCAACGTGCTTCGCTATGTGGAGAAGCTCACGAAGGAAAAGCAGCGGGAAGGCGCCGAGGTCGAGGTGGCCGCCTGTGGCAAGAAGGCCATAGGATACTTCACCTACCGCGGCATCGATCCGGTGTTCTCCTTCGCGGGATACTCGGCCGACCCGGAGTTCTCCCAGGCCGCCGAGTTGTCCGGCTACGTGATGTCTGCCTACGCCGAGGGCAAGCTCGACGAGGTGTTCATCGTGTACAACCACGCGAAGAACGCCGCCGAGCAGACCTTGGTGGAGCAGCAGGTGCTGCCGGTCAAGGAGGAGTCCTACGCGGATCTTCTGGGCCTTACGGCCAAGCAGGAGGACATCTTCAAGTCCTTCCGCGAACGGGACGATTCCGCCATCCCGGGCGACATCGACTTCGAGCCGAGCACGGAGTCGGTCATGTCCTACATGATGAACGCCTACCTGAACAACGCGTTCTACTACGCGATGCTCGATTCCGCAGTGGGCGAACAAGGCGCCCGCCGCAACGCGATGAAATCGGCTACCGACAACGCGAACGAGATGGTCTCCACCCTGGAGCGCGTGTACAACACCGTGCGCCAGGGCGCCATTACCACGGAGATCACCGAGATCGTCGGCGGTGCCGCAGCTTTGGAGGATTAAATGGCTGATAACACTTCTACTGAAGCGGCCAAGGGAGGCGCGACCGGACGTATCGTCCGTATCGTCGGCGCCGTTGTGGATGTGGAGTTCCCGGCAGACGCCATGCCGGCCATCTACAACGCCCTGACCGTGAAGGCACAAACCCCTTCGGGCGAAGTGTCCACCGTGCTCGAGGTGCAGACGCACCTGCCCGGTGACATCGTCCGTACCGTCGCTATGACGTCCACCGACGGCATGGTGCGCGGCCTGGAGGCCACCGACACTGGCTCTCCCATCATGATGCCCGTGGGCCAGGCGACCCTCGGCCGCATCTGGAACGTGCTGGGCGAGCCTGTCGACGGCAAGCCCATGCCCGCCGACGTCGAGTGGCGCCCGATCCATCATCCGGCCCCGCCGTTCGACACCCTGGTCACCTCCACGGAGACCTTCGAGACCGGCATCAAGGTCGTCGACCTCATCGAGCCTTACGTCAAGGGCGGCAAGACCGGCCTGTTCGGCGGCGCCGGCGTGGGCAAGACGGTCTGCATCCAGGAGCTCATCAACAACCTGGCCCAGGAGCACGGCGGCACGTCGGTGTTCACGGGCGTGGGCGAGCGCACCCGCGAGGGTACCGACCTGTACCTGGAGATGACCGACTCCGGCGTTATCGAGAAGACCTGCCTGGTCTACGGCCAGATGAACGAGCCTCCGGGAGCCCGTCTGCGCGTGGGCCTCGCCGGCCTGACCGAGGCGGAGTACTTCCGCGATCAGGGCCAGGACGTGCTGTTGTTCATCGACAACATCTTCCGTTTCACCCAGGCCGGCTCCGAGGTGTCCGCTCTGCTCGGTCGTATGCCCTCTGCCGTAGGCTACCAGCCGACGCTGGCCACCGAGATGGGCGATTTGCAGGAGCGCATCTGCTCCACGCAGACCGGCTCCATCACCTCCGTGCAGGCCGTGTACGTGCCCGCCGACGACCTGACCGACCCGGCCCCGGCCACCACGTTCACCCACTTGGACGCCAAGACCGTTCTGTCCCGCTCCATCGCCGAGCTGGGCATCTACCCGGCCGTGGATCCGCTGGAGTCCACCTCCCGCGCGCTGGATCCCGAGATCGTGGGCCAGGAGCACTACGACGTGGCCATGGGCGTGCAGCAGATCCTGCAGCAGTACAAGGACCTGCAGGATATCATCGCCATTCTGGGTATGGACGAGCTGTCCGAGGATCAGAAGCTGACCGTGAACCGCGCCCGTAAGGTGCAGAAGTTCCTGGGCCAGCCGTTCCATGTGGCCGAGGTCTTCACGGGCCTGCCCGGCGTGTACGTGAAGGTCGAGGATACCGTGCGCTCCTTCAAGGAGATTCTCGATGGCAAGTGCGACCACATTCCGGAGCAGTGCTTCGTGAACAAGGGCGCCATCGAGCAGGTGTACGAGGCCTACGACGCCATGCAGAAGGAAGGTAACTAATGGCCTCCATGGGCTGCATCGTGGCTCTTCCCGACAAGGCCCTGTTCCAGGGCGAGATCACCTACGCCAACATCCCGGGCACCGACGGCTACTTCGGCGTGCTGCCCGGGCACGAGCTGACGGTGTCGCTGAACCGCGAGGGCGGCCTGGTGACGCTGACCATCGACGATAACGAGAAGCGCGAGTTCCTCGTGATGGGCGGTGCCACCTCCGTGCTCGACGACAAGGTGACGGTGCTGGCCCGTTTCGGTACGGCCGTCGAGGATATCGACGCCGAGGCCGTGCGCGCCGAGGCCGACGAGTGCAAGAGTGCCATCGCCGAGCTGGAGCAGAAGAACGATCCCCAGGATCAGGCCACGCTTATGACCTGGCAGAAGAAGCTCGAGTGGTGCGAGGCCCAGCTTGCGCACGTAGGCCAGGCCGCGTAAGGCCCAGCCGAGCCAAGAAAGGGAGCCGCGACACGCGCAGCCCCAAATTTTGAGCCTGTTTCGAGAGGCGCCCACCCCGGGCGCCTCTCGTCGTTTAACTACGAAACCGACTTCGCTTCATGTCCGACGTACGAAACCGACTTCGCTTCATGCTCAGCGGCTTTTCCCTACGCTCGAGCGAGTCGGAATTTTTCGGAGCCTTCCCAACGGCCACCCCTCCCAGTCAACGAACCCCCCCGTTTTTGCATGAAATCTCGAGTTGTTAGCGTCTAGGGCCGCTGCGCGAGAAGACCGGGAAGATGCGCGCCAAATGCGCTCTCGTAAAATACGAGGTCAGGATCTTGCTCCCAAGAGATAGCTCCGAGCTCACCGTTCAGGTGCACTCCCGAGGGGGGTGCGGACAGTTACTTGGACAGCGGCCTACGCCGCCAGCCCCAACCGCCTCCTGCGGTTGTCTATCGTATCGTAGACGGTCCTGCCGCCCTCCCGGAAGGCCTTTAGACGGACGGTCGAGT
>NZ_WPOO01000015.1:0-72368 GCF_009755265.1 Adlercreutzia rubneri
CCAGGGCGGTTTATATCCTGATGCCTCGAAGCAGCAAATCCACGTGCCTTTCTATTCCATATTCTATTATCAACATCCTATCTAAAAGCTTTGGTTTAGTTCTTGACTTCAAATAGCAGGTCTGTCGGGTGTACCTCAGCAGTCCGTCCGACTCTCGCCGATTTCGGACGCGCTTCCCGCGGCGATTGTACGTCGCGGCGCCTCCGCTCCAAGCGCCCCGACCCCTCCTTGCCCAAACCGTTACGCGAGCTAGGGAAGACAGGCGATACAATGGGCAGAAAATCATGGAAGTTGTCAAAAACGAGAGAAGAGGTGCTCATGGACATCGTTGTTGCGCAACCAGGGCACGTGGATGCCGTGGTCGCTATCACCGAGCAGGCCCGGGCCAACATGGCCGCTATGGGCATCGATCAGTGGCAGTGCGGTTATCCCGACCGGAGCACCTGGGAGGCCGACGTGGCGGCAGGTGCTGCCTACGTCGCCCTGGACGAGGGACGGGTGGTGGCCGTGTTCCGCTACGCCGACGAGCCCGAAGCCGCCTATGAGACCCTGGAAGGGGAGTGGCTGACCGACGGCCCCTACGCCACGGTGCACCGCTGCGCCGTGGATCCGACCTGTCGGGGGCGCGGCATCATCGGCGAGCTGTTCGCCTTCGCCTGCGAAAAGGCGGCTGCCGAGGGCATGGCTTCCGTGCGCATCGACACCCATGCCGACAACGCCCCCATGCGCCGGGCGGTGGAGAAGTTCGGCTTCATCCCGTGCGGCGACATCACGCTGAGGGAAGGCCCCGAGGCCGGCGCCCCGCGCATCGCCTTCGAGAAGGTGCTGGGTTAGGCGGTCGAAAAACGGGGTCCTCAACTGCATCGGGAAGGTGAAAACGTGCGGATGACTTTGCGGGCGCTATAATGGCATCCGACCAGAGATCCGGGGAGGCACCTATGACCGCAACGCGCATCTACACCTACGACTCCACCCTGCGCGATGGGGAGCAATGCGAGGGCATCACGCTCTCGCTGGCCGACAAGCTCGCCATCGTGCGGCGCCTTGACGAGTTCGGCATCGACTACATCGAGGGCGGCTTCCCTGCGTCGAACCCCAAGGACGTGGCGTTCTTCCGCGAGGTGGCGGCCATGGACTTGAAGCACGCCCAAATCGCGGCCTTCGGTTCCACCTGCAAGAAGGGCGTGGCGGCGGCCGACGACCCCGGGCTGGCCGACCTCATCGCGTGCGGGGCGCCGGTGGTCACTATCGTGGGGAAGACGTGGGACGCTCAGGTGGAGCGCGCGTTGCAGACGACGCTCGAGGAGAACCTGCGCATGATCGGCGAGTCGGTGGCGCACTTGAAGGCGGCCGGCCGGCATGTGGTGTTCGATGCCGAGCACTACTTCGACGGCTTCAAAGCGAACCGCGACTATGCCCTGGCCTGCGTGGAGGCGGCTGTGGAGGCGGGCGCTGACTCGGTGGATCTTTGCGAGACCAACGGCGGCGCGCTGCCCTTCGAAGTGGAGCAGATCGTCGCGGCCACCTGCGCTGCCTTCCCGGGCCAGGCCTTCGGCATCCACTGCCACAACGACTCCGGTTGCGCGGTGGCCAACACGCTCGCGGCCGTGTGCGCCGGCGCCACGAGCGTGCAGGGCACGGTGAACGGCATCGGCGAGCGCGTAGGCAACACCGATCTGCTCACGGTCATTGCCGATCTGGAGCTGAAAATGGACGCGCGCTGTGTGGGAGGCCACAGCCTCACCCAGCTCACGTCCGTGGCCCAGTACGTGGCCGAGCTCTGCAACGTGTCGGTGCCGGCGCACCATCCCTACACCGGCTCTTCGGCCTTCGCCCACAAGGGTGGCCTGCACGCGAGCGCCATTGCGCGGTTTCCCGCCGCCTACGAGCACGTGAGCCCGGCGGCGGTGGGCAACGCGAGCCGCACGGTGGTGAGCGAGCTGGCGGGGAAGGCCTCGCTGCTCGCGAAGGCGAAAAACCTCGGGTTCGACCTGGCGGCGGCCGGTGTGGACGTGCAGGCCGTGCTCGACGACATCAAGGCGCGGGAGGCGGCCGGGTTCACCTACGAGGTGGCCGATGGCTCGTTGGGGCTTCTGCTCATGCGCCATCTGGGGCTGTACGCGCCCGCCTTCACCCTGGAGAGCTTCCGCGTCATCGTGGACGACCGCGAGGACACGGGAGCCCTGGCCAAAGACGCGCTGTCCGAGGCCACGGTGAAGATTCACGTGGGGGAGGGGCGCTTCGTGGCCACGGGCGAGAGCGCCGGCCCCGTGGGCGCGCTCGACGCCGCGCTGCGCATGGCCATCCTGGAGTCGTACCCGCAGGTGGCGGCCATGGAGCTTACGGACTACAAGGTGCGCCTGCTCGACGAGTCCCAAGGCACCGATGCCATCACGCGGGTGACCATCACCGCCACCGACGGCGTTGATACCTGGGGCACCGTGGGCGTCTCGGAAAACGTCATCGAGGCCTCCTGGAACGCGCTCGTCGATTCCCTGGAATACGGCCTTTTCCGCGCCCGCGTGCGCGCCTAGCCCTCCTGTCGGGCCTCGGCGAGGAGGAGGTCTACCATGCGGCCGTAGCTGCGGGTGCCGTCTTGCTGCTGGTTGGCCTTCAGATAGGCGTTGTTGGCGGCGTTCGAGGCTTCGGCCACGGGGCCTTCGAAATGCTTCAGATACTCAGCGCGTGCCCGACGGTCGGCTTTCACCTCTTCCGACAGCCCGTCGTTCACGGCAACGGCCGTATCGCGATCCGCCTTGACGAGCGCCGAGAGCGCGTAGTCGTAGGCCAGCGAATAGCCGCTGTAGCGTGTCAGCGGGTCACTTGCGTCCTTGCAGGCGAGGTATCCGATGAAGTTCGCCTCGTCCTCGCGCATGAATCCGCACTGGTGGGCCATCTCGTGTCCCATGGTGGCGGGGATGGTGAAGAACGGCCCGTCGGTGTTGATGTTCGACTCCACGGTGAAGGGGAAGTACATGCCGGCGATGTCGGCGTAGCTCATCAGCTCCGAGAAGAGCACGGGCTTGGGAGGGGAGTACAGCGGACGGGCGAGTGCCGGATAGCGCTCGGCCAGGGCCTCCATGTTCGCGACGGTCTCGTGGGAGTAGGTCCAGAAGCCGCCGCGGGATTCGGCGTACTCATTGGGAATCGCAGCCGCATCGGCGTCGGTTCGGGCGGTGCCTTCGGCGCCCGTCGTCGCGTCGCCGCCATTCGGCTCCGATTCCTTGGTCGCGCCGGCTGCCGCAGTTACCTCGGCACGCGTCTCGTTCATGTTAGCGGCCAGGTTCTCGCAGAGCACTGTCAGCTCGGCGGTGGAAGATTCCCTCAGCTCGAATCCGGCGTCCTCGGCGAAGGTGTGGCGGTAATAGTTCAGCCCGCACATGAGGGCGAAGATGCAGTAGGCCACCGATAGCACGGCGAGCATTGTGGCGACCGCGCGCCACGCCACGAACCGTCGCCGACCGCGTCCACGTACGAAGGCCACGAGGTAGAAGACGAGCCATCCGACGCAGAACGCGAGTGCCGCCACCACGATCCACTGCGCCACCGAGAACGGCGCCAGCGACGGCAGAAACCCCCACGCCGATGACAACCACGGGTAGATGCCCCGCGAGAACCACGTCTCGGTGAGCGACGGGTTCGCGCTCGCCACCCAGGTCAGCACAAGCGCGGCCGCGCCGGGCAGCAAAAGCCAAAGCCGCTTCAGCCGGTATGTCTCGGATTTTTCCATAGACGCTATTATGCAGGTGTGCGGGGGCACAAGCAAAAGAAGACTTACATGGTAATGGTTTTGTTTCCGTGTTTGAGAACCCAAAGATTTTGTGCAGGATTTTGCGTTTGGGAGAGTCGCACGCTCCCTGCGAGCTCTCCCAAACGCAAAATCTTGCACCGAAAAGGCCCATAAGGAGTTCCGAGGCTCTCCCAAACGCAAAATCCTGCGCTTTTGCTCGTTAGCGAGGGTTCTGCTATACTTTCCGCGCTATTTCGGGACGTGGCGCAGTCTGGTAGCGCGCCTGCTTTGGGAGCAGGATGTCGCAGGTTCGAATCCTGTCGTCCCGACCATGAATTTAGGCTGCGAGCCCTGCCGAGCAATCACGTTTGGCAGGGCTCGCCTTTCCCTTACCAAAAAGCTCACCGAAAATAAAGAGCTGTCGGCCGATTTGCAGGTGACAAATAGGTGTCATCTCGTTTGCGCTGAGACAACTAAAGCCCCGGGCACCTGGAGCGACCCACAAGTTGTGGGACAGTAGATGCCGTCAAACACAACAGACCTTGTTACGACTTGGCGAGCCTCTGCTCTCGAAGCCGCGTGAGATCTTGTGTGGCTGGCACGTTTCTATCTGTATCCGATCTAGGATAGGAGAGCTTCTATGCAAGGAGTAAACGTCAAAAGCGAGATCGGCAATCTCAAGAAGGTCATCCTTCACCGCCCCGGCGACGAGTTGCTGAACCTCACCCCGAACACCTTGGAAGAGCTGCTGTTCGACGACATCCCGTTCCTTCCCGTGGCCCAGGAAGAGCATGACGCCTTCGCGAAGATCCTTCGCGACGAGGGCGTCGAGGTCGTGTATCTGGAGGACCTCATGGCCGAGGTCCTGGACGCCAAGCCCGAGCTGCGCAAGCAGTTCCTCGATCAGTGGATCTATGAGGCCGGCATCCGCACCGACATGTACCACGACATCATCACCGACTACATCGAGAGCAACTACCCCGGCAACAAGGAAATGGTCATGAAGACCATGGCCGGCATCAACCTGCAGGAGCTGCCCCAGAAGGACACCCACCTGCTCGTCGACATGGTGTCCGACCGCTGCAAGCTGGTCTGCGCCCCGATGCCGAACCTGTACTTCACCCGCGACCCGTTCGCGATGATCGGCAACGGCGTGTCCATCAACCGCATGTACAGCCAGACGCGTAACCGCGAGACCATCTACGGCGATTACATCTTCAAGAATCACCCCGATTTCGTGGGCACCCCCGAGTATTACAGCCGCAACGACACCTTCCACATCGAGGGCGGCGACATCCTGAACATCAACGAGCACGTGCTGGCCATCGGCATCTCCCAGCGCACCGAGCCCGACGCCATCGACCACATCGCTCACAACATCTTCAACGACGAGACGAGCCCGATCGACACCATCCTGGCGTTCAACATCCCGGTGTCCCGCGCCTTCATGCACCTCGATACCGTGTTCACGCAGATCGACCGCGATAAGTTCACCATTCATCCCGGCATCATGGGTCCGCTGACCGTCTTCGAGATCACCCCGGACGGCAAGGGCGGCACCAAGATCCGCGAGCGCAACGAGGATCTGGAGTCCGTGCTCTCCGAGTACGTCGGCGAGAAGGTCACGCTCATCCCCTGCGGCGGCGGCGACCGCATCGCGGCCGAGCGCGAGCAGTGGAACGACGGCTCCAACACCCTGTGCGTCCGTCCCGGCACCGTGGTGGTCTATCAGCGCAACAACGTCACCAACGACGTGCTGTACAAGAACGGCATCAACTGCCTGGTCATGCCGTCCGCCGAGCTCTCCCGCGGCCGTGGCGGCCCGCGCTGCATGTCCATGCCGGCCTGGCGCGAGGCGCTGTAAGGCAATCCATCGCGCGGCTTGAAGCGCTGCGCATTGCTTGAGAATTTCCCGGCGGCCGGCCTGTCGGTCGGCCGCCATCTCATTGAAAGGAACGTATTATGCCCGTGAATATTTCCGGTCAGTCCTACCTCCGCCTGCTCGATTTCTCCACCGAGCAGATCGAGTACCTGCTGAAGCTCTCCAAGAACTTCAAGGACTTGAAGCGCACCGGCACCCCGCACCGCTACCTCGAGGGCAAGAACATCGTTCTCTTGTTCCAGAAGACCTCCACGCGCACCCGCTGCGCCTTCGAGGTGGGCGCCATGGACCTCGGCATGGGCGTGACCTACCTTGATCCCGGTTCTTCCCAGATGGGCAAGAAGGAGTCCATCGAGGACACCGCCCGCGTGCTCGGCCGCTTCTACGACGGCATCGAGTTCCGCGGCTTCGCCCAGTCCGACGTGGAGGAGCTTGCCGACAAGGCCGGCGTTCCGGTGTGGAACGGCCTGACCGATATGTGGCACCCCACCCAGATGCTCGCCGACGCGCTGACCGTGCAGGAGAACTTCAACTACGACATCAAGGGTCTGAAGTTCGTCTTCTTCGGCGATCTGAAGAACAACATGGGCCGCTCGCTCATGGTGATGTGCGCCAAGCTCGGCATGAACTTCGTCGGCTGCGGCCCGAAGGACTGCTGGATGGACGAGGAGCTCATCAAGACCTGCGAGCAGATCGCCGCTGAGAACGGCTGCACCGTGAAGTGCACCGAGGACGTGAAGGAAGCCGCCACCGACGCCGACGTCATCTACACCGACGTGTGGGTGTCCATGGGCGAGCCCGACGAGGTGTGGGCGCAGCGCATCAAGCAGCTCGAGCCCTACCGCGTGACCACCGAGATCATGGCCATGGCCAAGTCCACGGCCATATTCCTGCACTGCCTGCCGGCCTTCCACGACACCAACACCACCACCGGCGCCGACATCGCGAAGCGCTTCGGCGTGACGGAGATGGAAGTGGAAGACGACGTGTTCGAGTCGAAGCAGTCGAAGGTCTTCGACGAGGCCGAGAACCGCATGCACACCATCAAGGCCGTCATGTACGCCACCCTGCAGTAGCTTTCGTACCGCTACGGTAGCTGGCACATAGTTCGACACCTCGGGGCCGTGCGGAGTCGGGAGGGGAACCGCACGGCCCCCGTGTTTTGTCAGTCATTCGATTAAGGAGGGATAACCATGGCAGCTGCAGAGAAAGGCAAGAAAAAGAGGGCGCCTCTGTCCTCGTTCACCATCTTGCTCATCATCTTGGTGGTTCTGGCGATTGTCACTGTTATCATGTCTGCGTCGGGCGTCGAGGGCGTCCAGGGCGCGACGCTTTCCCAGGTGCTCACCGCGCCCGTGTTCGGCTTCCAGGACGCCATCGGCGTGTGCCTGTTCGTCATGATCCTGGGCGGCTTTCTGGGCATCGTCACCGAGACCGGCGCCCTTGACGCCGGCATCGCGGCCCTCGTGCACAAGCTGAAGGGCAACGAGCTCGTGCTCATCCCGATTTTGATGGCGATCTTCTCCATCGGCGGCACCACCTACGGCATGTGCGAGGAGACGGTGCCCTTCTACCTGCTGCTCGCCGCCACCATGGTGGCCGCCGGCTTCGACAGCCTGACCGGCGCGGCCGTGGTGCTGCTCGGCGCCGGCGTCGGTGTTATGGGCTCCACCGTGAACCCGTTCGCCGTCGGCGTGGCCGTCGATGCCCTGAACGGCATCGGCGTGTCCGTGAACCAGGGCATCATCATCGCTCTCGGCGTGATCATCTGGCTCGTGTCGCTGGCCATCGCCATCGTCTTCGTGATGCGCTACGCCAAGAAGGTGAAGGCCGACAAGGGTTCCACCTTCCTGTCGTTGCAGGAGCAGCAGGCGATGATGGACGAGTGGGGGCTGAAGGAGTCCGAGACCGAGGCCGCCGATGACGATGCCGCTGCGACGCCCAAGATGTCCGGCCGCCAGAAGTGGTCGCTCATCGTATTCGCGCTCACCTTCGTCATCATGATCGTCTCGTTCATTCCCTGGGCCGACCTCGGCGTCACCATCTTCGACGCCGGCGCCACCACCCAGGAAGTGACGACCACGATGACCGGCGATGAGATCGCGACCTTCATCGACGACGCCAACGACGGCGCCACTACGACCACCATCGCCGAGCCCGTTGAGGCCACCTCGGTATCCGAGGAGGAGGTCACCCCGGCCTGGTCTTCCTTCCTGACCGGCGTGCCGCTGGGTAGCTGGTACTTCGACGAGGCCTCCACGTGGTTCCTGCTCATGGCGCTCATCATCGGCGTCATCGGCGGCGTGTCCGAGAGCCGCTTCGTGAAGGCGTTCATTAACGGCGCCGCCGACATGATGTCGGTCGTGCTCATCATCGCGCTGGCCCGCTCCATCACCGTGCTCATGGCCAAGACGGGCCTTGACATGTGGATCCTGAACAACGCCGCCGCGGCGCTGACGGGCATGTCGGCGATCATCTTCGCGCCCTTGTCCTTCCTGCTCTACATCGTGCTGTCCTTCCTGATCCCGTCCTCCTCCGGCATGGCGACGGTCTCCATCCCGATTCTGGGCGGCCTGGCCCACCAGCTGAACTTCTCGGTCGAGACCATGGTCATGATCTACTCCGCTGGCAACGGTCTTGTGAACCTGTTCACGCCGACCTCCGGCGCCATCATGGGCGGTTTGGCCCTTGCCAAGGTGGAGTACTCCACGTGGCTCAAATTCGGCGCCAAGCTGTTCGTGGCTCTCGGCGTGGTCTGCATCGTGATCCTCACGGCGGCCATGGTGATCCTGTCGTAGCATCCAAGGCGAGCGACTGGTTTTGTGCGGTTGCGCAGTTCTGACCTGCGGAACCGTTAGCGGGAGCGCCCGGGCACAGTGCTCGGGCGCTCCTGTTTTTCTCGGGCCATTCATGCTATTATGGCCGCTTATAGGCGCGATTGGGTACGGCACAGCCCGCGCGCGTGGTAACGCCGACGTACTGAAGACGTACAGAAGAGGAAGTTAGATCAATGGAAATTCGCGAATCCCTCGAAGCGATCATCGACGCCGCGATCGACGCGGCCCGTGCCGACGGCTCGTTGCAGCTGGAGGAGGCACCCGAGGCGGCCCTCGAGCGACCCCGCGACGAGGCCAACGGCGATTGGGCGAGCACGGTGGCCCTGCGCGTGTCCAAGCTGGCTCACAAGAGCCCCCGCGAGATCGCCCAGATCATCGTGGATCACATTCCCGAAAACGACATGATCGCCTCCGTGGAGATAGCCGGCCCGGGCTTCATTAACATCCGCCTGTCGGATGCGGTGCTGCAGGGTGTGGTACGCGAGGTGCGCGAGGAGGGCGACAATTTCGGTCGCGGTACCATCCCCGAGGGCGAGCGCTACGTGAACCTCGAGTACGTGTCCGCCAACCCCACTGGCCCCTTCCACGTGGGCCATGGCCGCTGGGCGTCGCTCGGCGATGCCATGGCGCGCGTCATGCGCCACGGCGGCTATGATGTGTACGAGGAGTACTACATCAACGACCACGGCAACCAGATGGACGTGTTCGGCAACTCCGTGAACGTGCGCTACCAGCAGCTGCTCGGCCGCGACGTGGAGATGCCCGAGGCCTGCTACGGCGGCGCCTATGTGAAGGACATCGCCCAGGACATCATCGACCGCGACGGCGACAAGTGGCTTTCCGTCTCCGACGAGGAGCGCGTGGAGGCCTTCCGCGAGATGGCCTACGACATGACGCTTAAGAACCAGCGCGAGGTGCTAGCCAACTTCGGCACCACCTTCGACAAGTGGTTCTCCGAGCGCTCGCTGTACGTGGAGGACGAGAACGGCGAGAGCGCCGTGTCCCGCTCGCTGGACGCCATGCGCGAGAAGGGCTACCTCTACGAGAAGGACGGCGCGCTGTGGTTCCGCTCGACGGATTTGGGCGACGACAAGGACCGCGTGCTCATCAAGGGCGACGGCGAGGCCACCTATTTCATGAGCGACGTGGCCTACCACTACGACAAGATGATGCGCGGCTTCGACCACCTTATCGATCTGTGGGGCGCCGACCACCACGGCTACATCAAGCGCTGCGAGTGCATGCTCGAGGCCTGGGGCTGGCCTGGGGCGCTGGAGGTGCAGCTGGGGCAGCTCGTGAACCTGTTCCGCGATGGCAAGGCCGTGCGCATGTCCAAGCGCACCGGCGAGATGGTCACCTTCGAGGAGCTCATCGACGAGGTGGGCGTGGATGCCACCCGCTACCTCATGCTCTCCCGCTCGGCTGACCAGCCCATCGACTTCGATATCGAGGTGGCGAAGAAGAAGGACGCCTCCAACCCGGTGTACTACGTGCAGTACGCCCACGCGCGCATCTGCTCCATCCTGCGCAAGGCGGCCGATGAGGCCGACGCCGCCGCCGTCGAGGCGGGGGAGATGACGATGGGCGAGCTCGCCGAGAAGATCATTCCCGAGGATTGCGACCTGACGCCGCTCACCCATCCCTCCGAGCTGGCGCTCATGCGCAAGATGGCCGACTTCGGCAACCTCATCGCCCTGGCGGCCCGCGACCGCGCGCCGTTCCGCCTGACCCACTACGCGCAGGATCTGGCGTCGCTGTTCCACCAGTTCTACACCAACTGCCACGTGCTCACCGACGACGCCGACGTGCAGACGGCGCGTTTGGCCCTGTGCGACGCCACCCGCATCGTGCTGGCCTTGACGCTGAACCTGCTGGGCGTGTCGGCTCCGGTGAAGATGTAGGTTTGGCGAGCCTGGCCGACTTGCGCTAGAATAGCCAACGCATCTGGGGCTGTAGCTCAACGGTGGAGCAGGGGACTCATAATCCCTTGGTTCTCGGTTCGAATCCGGGCGGCCCTACCAAGAAACACCAGGTCGGAAGCTTATTGCTTCCGACCTTTTCTTTACTTATGGGGGTTAAATCGGGCAAAAACCCAGAATTGGTCCAGACCTTCCCGCTGAGCTCTTTGGCATACGGCGGGATCACCGCTTCCCGATGTCGATGCCTACGGGTTGCAGCGCTTGCAGGGGTCGTAGCCCTTCGCGATGAGGTTTTCGCGGGTGTCCTCGACGTCCTCGCGGTTCTTGGGGCTCATCTGATCCACGGACGAGCAGCTCGGCAGGTGGAACTTCTTCGAGTTCGTGTTCAGCACGTACTCGGTCGTACCTTTGCCCTCGGCGGAGCCCGTCGCGCCCTTCTCGGACGCTTCGCCGGCGCCGGCGCCTTCGCTTGCGGTGTCGGGCGCGCTTTCGGCTCCCGACACGTCGGGGAGGGGGGTGGCATCCTCCTCGAGCATCGATTCACCCGTGCCGTAGTCGATGACCACGCCCGGCTGCACGTTGTAGCAGAAGACGTTGAAGGCCACGCCCTCGCCGCCATCTTCCACGGACTCCGCCATCATGTGCACGCCGCGGGCCACCAGCTCGCTTCCCTCGAAGACGGGCATCACGGCCATGAGTACGTGGTTGCCTGTGGCATCCACATAGTCGGCCACGGCATTCTCGAAGGGCAGCATGCCCTGGACGTTTAAATAGCGTGTACCGGTGATGAGGTTTCGCTCGTTGGCATTCTCGCCCGTGAGCTGGTAGCCCAGAAGATGGCACCGGTTGAACAGGTACTTGCCCTCCACGAAATCGTACTTGGCCATCTGCCAGCCGGAGGGGCGCACCTCGCCGATGGAGCCTCGCTTCTCCGTTGGCTGGGTCTCGGGTCCTACCACGGCGAAGGCGGCGGTGCAACGGCCCAACTCATCCAGCTCGCCGTAATGCTCGTGCCCGGGTTCGGCGGCGCGCTGCTCATCGGTGAATGTCGGCTCGCCGTCGTTCACGTAGACGTAGGGATTGCCCTCGAAGGCGGGGACATCGCGATAGCTGAGGACGCCATCGTCGGTCACAGGTCGATTTTCGCCAACAGCCTCAGTTTCCTGCTGGTTTGTATCCTCTGCGGGAGCACTCTGGGGTTCTTGCGGGCCGTCGGGCGTCCCCGTGCTCGCAAGCTCGGGGGTCGGTTCGCCGGGCGGTGCCTCATTGCCTGCCGTCGAGGCGCTGCATCCGGTCGCAAGGGCAATCGAAAGCAAGAGCGTCAGAGCGATGCCGATGACGGGGGTATGGTTTTCTTGCTGCGGGGATCGTTGGGGCATGATCTTCTCCTAATCGGGGTCGCAAGCGCCCTCCCGACAAAAAATTGCGATAAAATGGTCAAAAAACCGAGTTGTGAGTCCTGATCGTAAGATTTCGACGTTACTTTGCCTAGTTTAACGCCTTTCTTCCGCAGTTTGCTGGCAAAAATGGGCAGTTTGGTTCCCCCGAAAGACTCAAAACTCGGTTTTTTGACCAATTTTTGCGAAACTTTATGCAAGAGCGCACGCATCCGGCATCCGACGCTCTTTAGGGAAGGTGGGAGTGCGCCGTGGACGACCTCTTCGCGCGGACGCGATTGCTGCTGGGGCAGGACGGCCTCGACCGCTTGGCAGCGGCGCGGGTGGCCGTGTTCGGTGTTGGCGGCGTGGGCGGCTACGTGGTGGAGGCGCTGGCCCGCAGCGGCGTGGGCGCGCTCGATCTGATCGACTCCGACACGGTGGATGCCACCAACCTAAACCGACAGATCATCGCCACGGTAGACGCCATCGGGCGTTCGAAAGTGGAAGTGGCAGCTGAGCGCGTGGCTTCCATCAACCCGTCGTGCGTCGTGCGGGCGCACCAATGCTTCTTCCTTCCCGAAACGGCCGGCCAGTTCGATTTCGCGGCCTTCGACTACGTGGTGGACGCCGTAGATACGGTAAGTGCGAAGATCGCCCTGGTGGAGGCGGCCTTTGCGGCGCGAGTGCCCATCGTGTCTTCTATGGGCGCCGGCAACAAGCTCGATCCGACGGCGTTTCGAGTGGCGGACGTCTACGAGACCTCGGTCGATCCGCTCGCCCGCGTCATGCGCCGCGAACTGCGTCGTCGTGGCATTCCGTCGTTGAAGGTGGTTTACTCCACCGAGCCGCCGCTCGCTCCCCTTGGCGACGATGGGGCGGTGAAGAACGGTACGCGCCCGGCACCCGGCTCGGTCGCTTTCGTTCCCTCGGTGGCCGGCCTCATCCTCGGCGGCGAAGTGGTGAAGGATTTGGCGACACGCTAGAGAGTGACGTCGCCCGTTCTTCGGCGTTGGCGTTTTGCGGATCAGCTGCGGGGTAGTGAGGGCGGGAGCGGCGCCCACGGCGCGGGGAGTGGCACGGGAAAAATAATCCTTGCGTCCCGACGCTCCGTTGCCTATAATTCTGCCTTGCGCGAAATGGTGGGTGTGGCCTAGTTGGCTAAGGCGCCAGATTGTGGCTCTGGAGATCGTGGGTTCGAGTCCCATCATCCACCCCAGCGCGTTTGAAAATTTAGGGCTTGCAATTCTGAAAAGCTTCGCCTAGAATATTCAAGCGCTTTGCGCAGGAACCAAGTGCACCATTAGCTTAGTTGGTAGAGCAGGGGACTCTTAATCCCAAGGTCGAAGGTTCGAGTCCTTCATGGTGCACCACTGAAACATCAGGCCAGCGGCTCATCGTCGCTGGCCTTTTTACTGCATGGGGTGCGCCTATCCCACAGCTACCCGCAACGCAAGGGCGGCCGTCGGCCCTTCCCAACGTTACGTCTCGACCCAAGTCCAAGATAGGGGCAGCATTTTGGGCCGAAATGTGCCATACTAAACGCCAAAGCCCCCTTATCTCAAGCAAGGAACTTATCTCCTATGGAACCAAAGACTACTACCGAATCGTCGGATCGCCGCTTCGCGCTGCTCATCGACGCGGACAACGTGTCGGCGCGCTACTTGAAGCCGATCTTAAACGAGCTGTCGAAGTACGGCACCGTCACCATCAAGCGCATCTACGGCGACTGGACGCTCACCCTGCACGCGAAATGGAAGGACGCGCTGCTGGAGAACTCCATCACGCCCATCCAGCAGTTCGGCTACACCCAGGGCAAGAACGCCACGGATTCCGCCATGATCATCGACGCCATGGACATCCTCTACACCGACAACGTCGATGGCTTCTGCCTCGTGTCCAGCGACTCGGACTTCACGCGCCTGGCCAGCCGTTTGCGCGAGAGCGGGCGCATGGTCATCGGCATGGGGGAGAAGAAGACCCCCACGCCCTTCCGGCGCGCCTGCGACGTGTTCACCACGCTCGAGCTGCTCGTGCAGAACAAGCGCAACGAGAAGGGCGGCGGCAGCAACGCGGTGCCGAAGGACTCCGTGGAGCAGGCCGTGGTGGACATCATCACCGACAACCAGAACAACGGCAAGGCCACTGGCTTGGGCGAGATCGGCAGCCGCCTGCAGAAGCGCTACCCCGATTTCGACGTGCGCAGCTACGGCACGAACCTGCTCTCGAAGCTGCTCGAGGAGTTCACGCGGGTGCGCATCACCAAAGACCACAGTTCGGTCACCGTGGAACTCGCCGAGGGCGAGGAGCGCCCCGAGAAGGCGGAGAAGCCCGAGCGTGCGGGGAAGCCCGAGAAGGCCGCGAAGGCCGCGAAGGTCGCTAAGGCAGAAGAGGCTGCCGACGTCGCCTCTGAGCTCGATGGAGAGGCGGCCGCGACTGAGGCGTCCTCGGCCGAGGCCGAGAAGCCCGAGATGGAGAAGTCCGAGATGGAGAAGCCCGAGAAGCCGAATCGCCGCTCGCGCAGCCATCGCGGTACGCGCCGGGTTGCGACGAAGGCCGTGGGGCGTTTGTCGGAGGGCCGCCAGGCCGCCGCGGCGTTGCCCGAGGGCGAAGCGGAGCAGTCGGATGTCTCCACCGAAGTGGCGGTGGAGGTGCCGGCGTCCGAGGCCGTCGAAGTGGTCGTGGAGGCAGCGCCGGAGACAGAACCTGTGGCACCGGAGGCTCAGAAGGACGTGCGGCCCGGCCGCCGCGCCCGCGCCGAGCGCAAGACCCGCCAGACGAAGAAAGCCGATGCCACCGAAGAGGCGAAGGCGCGCGAGACGAAGGAACCGACGGAGGCCGAGAAGCCCGCGGAGACGGAAAAGCCGACGCGGCGCCGCCAGGCGGCCAAGTCGAAGGCGGAGGAGAACCCGGCCGCCAAGAAGACTGCCGCGAAGAAGGAGACCGCCAAGAAGACTGCCGCGAAGAAGAACACGGTCAAGAAGGAGGTCCCCCAGAAGGCGCCGGCTCGCAAGAAGAAGCCCGCGGGCGACACCCCGGCCGGCTACATCCGCGAGCTGGTGGCCGGCGCTGGCGCCGAGGGCATCATGCTCTCCACCATCACCGACGCCCTGCGTGCCAAGTTCAAGGACTTCAAGGTGCGCGACCTCGGCTATTCCCAGATGCGCCAGTACATGGCCTCGGTGGGAGATTACGAGCTGGAGAAGAGCGGCCGCAACTTCCGCGTGCGCCTTTCCCAATAGGCCGCCATGCTCTAAAATATCTTATTCGCCCATTGCCGACACCCAAAAGGAGATGCAGTTGTGGAAGCGCTGACCCTCGGTCTGCTCCTGCTCGTCGCCGTCTTGGCGTCCTCGCTCATCGACCAGATTATCCCGCGCGTCTCGCTTCCGCTCATCCAGATCGTCATCGGGCTCCTCATTGCCGTTGTGGCCGGCGGCGAGGTGGAGGTGACGCTCGACCCGGAGCTGTTCCTCGTCATGTTCATCGCGCCTTTGCTCTACGACGAGGCGAAGCACGCCGACAAGCAGGCGCTCTGGCGCGAGCGCAAGCCCGTGCTCTCCCTGGCCATAGGCCTCGTGGTGGCCACGACGCTCGTCATCGGCTTCCTGCTGAACGCGTTCGTGCCCTCCATTCCGCTGGCGGCGGCCTTCGCCCTGGGCGCGGCCTTGGGCCCCACCGACGCCGTGGCGGTCTCGTCGCTTTCGAAGCAGGTGGACATCCCGAAGCGCCAGGCCTCCATGTTGAAGGGCGAGCTGCTCTTGAACGACGCCTCGGGTATCGTGTCCTTCCAATTCGCCATTGCCGCCGTGGTCACGGGCGCCTTCTCGCTGATCGATGCCAGCGTCGATTTCCTTGTTGAGTTCGTCGGCGGCCTTACCCTCGGCGTTCTCCTGGGCCTGCTCGGCAACTGGGTCGTCAAGCGCGCCCGCTCCATCGGTGTGGAGAACACGAACTTCCACGTGCTCTTCGAAGTGCTCATTCCCTTCCTCATCTACCTGGTGGCCAACGTGTGCCACGTCTCCGGCGTCATCGCCGTGGTGGTGGCCGGGCTCATCAACGTCACGTCCCCCAAGGGGGTCATCGGGCCTTCGGTCTCGCGCATGAACATCGTCTCGGGCAGCGTGTGGCACGTGCTCACCTATGCTCTGAACGGCATCGTGTTCGTGCTTCTGGGAACCCAGCTTCCTTTGGCCATGCAGGATACGTGGGAGAACGTGCGCATCACGAACTCCACGCTCATCCTGCTCGTCTTCGGGCTCACCTTCGTGCTTCTGGCCACGCGATTTCTGTGGGTGCTCGCCATGGATCTCTACCATGTGCGTCGCGACGAGAAGCGCCGGTTCGGGAAAGGCGATTTGCGCAGCGCGCTCATCACGACGTTTTGCGGGGCCAAGGGCACCATCACGCTCTCCATCATGTTCTCCATTCCCACCTATGCCGTCTACGGGCCGCCCAACGTGCCCTTCCCCCAGCGCGAGCTGCTGATCTTCCTCGCCTGCGGCGTCATCGTGTGCACGCTGCTTCTGGCCACGTTCGTCGTGCCGCTTCTGGCGCCGGCGCGCGACAAGGGGGAGGAGGAGCTGCGCCGCATCGACCAGGACGCCGCCACCACCATGGATATCATGCGCGAGGTCATCGAGATGCTGACGGCCCAGCAGACGCGGGAGAACCGCGCGGAGACCCAGGCGGTCATTCGCTCCTACAACGACCGCCTCGCGCGCATCAAGGCCAACAACGGCATCGAGAGCGAGATGAACGTGGAGCTGCGCGTTCAGGCCCTTATGTGGGAGTACGAGCGCGCCATGGAGCTGATGGAGCGCGGCGTCGTCTCCGGCGTGGTGGCCTACCGCTACATGGGGCGTCTCGAGCAGGCCATGCAGCTTCTGCAGCACGGCAAGGGGCACGGCACGTTGAAGCGTTGGAACGGCCGCTTCCGGGCGCTGTGGCACCGCGGCGTGCGCGCGGTGCTGCGCGAGCTGCCGGGCAACACGGAGCTGGCCGAGCAGACCGAGGAAATGCGCTGGCTGCAGACGGCCACGCGCACCTATGCCGTGGAGCATTTGGAAGCGGCCGTCGCTTCCAGCCAGGTGCCCACCGAGGACGCAGCGGCGGTGCTCGTGGAGTACCAGCGCTCGGTGGCGGCGCTGCACGATGCGCGGCCCACGGTGACCTCGGTCATTAAGGCCGGCGACCGCACCGAGGACATCAAGCGCAAGGCCTATACCTTCGAGCTGGAGCAGATCCAGAGCGCCTACGAGGACGACCGGCTCTCCCGCGCCCATGCCCAGCGCATGCGCGAGAGCGTCCAGCTCATGCAGATGGATCTGGAGGACTCCGTATAGAAAAACGGCGCCCCCTCCGCTAAGGGGACGCCGTGGTCGCGCGGTATCGATAAGCTTGCCCGCGGCGGCTAGTACACCATGCCCATGGCCTCGCGCACCTCGTCCAAGGTGGTGTTGGCGATCTCGTTAGCGCGGCGGTTGCCCTCATGCAGGATCTCGCGCACCATCTCCGGCTGGCCTTCCAGTTCGCGGCGACGCTCGCGGATGGGGGCCAGATACGCGTTCACCGACTCGGTCACGTAGCGCTTGAGGGCGCCGGCGCCGTCGTTGCCGATCTCCGCCGCGATGTCCTGTTCGGTGCGGCCGGTGGTGAGCGCCGCCGTGGTCAGCAGGGCCGACACGCCGGGGCGGTTCTCCTTGTCGAAGGTGATCATGCGCTCGGAGTCGGTCTTGGATTTCTTGATGAGCTTGGCGGTCTCCTCCTCCGTGGCCGACAGGGCGATGGCGTTGCCGTAGCTCTTCGACATCTTGCGGCCGTCGAGGCCGGGGATCTCAACCGCGTCGGTGAGAAGTCCGTGGGGCTCGGGGAACACCTGTCCATAGCGTTCGTTGAAGCGGCGGGCGATCTGGCGGGTCTGCTCGATGTGGGGCAGCTGGTCCTTGCCGACGGGCACGACGTTGCCCTTGCAGAACAGGATGTCGCAGGCCTGGTGCACCGGGTAGCTGAGGAGCAGCCCCGTGAGCGCGTGGCCCGAGGCCTCCTGCTCGGCCTTCACTGTGGGGTTGCGCATGAGCTCGGATTCGGTGACGAGCGACAGGAAGGGGAGCATGAGCTGGTTTAGGGCGGGCACGGC
Source organism: Adlercreutzia rubneri (assembly GCF_009755265.1). Lineage (NCBI taxonomy): Bacteria > Bacillati > Actinomycetota > Coriobacteriia > Eggerthellales > Eggerthellaceae > Adlercreutzia > Adlercreutzia rubneri. Next base: position 17,884 of record NZ_WPOO01000015.1, read on the forward strand.
GGAGTGGGTGAAGATGATGGTCTTCTCCGGATCGATGCCGCAGGCCAGATAATCGATGACCATGTTGTGCACGTTGTCGGCGATGTTGGCCGTGGTGTCACGGTCGGTGATGACCTGGTAGTCGGCGATGATGATGCGGGTGGTGACGCCGGCGTTCTGCAAGGCGACGCGCTCGCGGATGGTGCCGAAGTAGTGGCCCATGTGCAAGCGCCCCGTGGGGCGGTCGCCCGTGAGCATGGTGTATTTCTCGGGGTGTACGGCCAGATCGGCCTTGATCTCGTCGCTGATCTTCTTGGAGGCGAGGAAGGTGTCACTCGTCAAATCGCTTGCCATGGGGGCGGATCCTCTCTTTCTCGTGCGCCGTTTCAGGGTGGGCGGCTTCGGCACTGAAAGCGCGGGAAGAGCCGCCAAACGGTGGAATTGTGAATATGTTGGGATAGTATACAAGATTCCCCCTTGCGCGCGCCGCGGAATCCGTGTAGTATATACAGCCGTCGCAAGTCACCCAGTGAATTGCGAAAACCCTTCGGTCGCTTGGCTCAGCGGGAGAGCATCGCCTTCACACGGCGGGGGTCACAGGTTCAAATCCTGTAGCGACCACCATAAACAGCAGGCCCCTCCTCGGAGGGGCCTTTTTCGTATCCAAAGAGCTTTTCGCCCGGGAAAGGAAGCCGTCGTGAAACGGATTGCGTTTGCTGTGGTGACCGTGATGCTCGGAGCTTGCGCCGGGGCGTTTTGCTGGGCGTTCTTCTTTCTCATGAACGCGGGCCTCGATCTTTTGTGGGTGAAGGCGCCGGCGTGGCTGGCGGCGATAGGGATGCCCGCTGTCGTGTACCCGCTTGCCTTCTGCGTTGTGGGCGGCGTTGCCATTGGATTGTTTCAAAAGAACGTGGGGCCGTACCCCGATGATATGAACACGGTGCTCGCCGAGGTGAAGAAAACCGGGCGCTATGAGTATCGGCATCTGGGCGCTATGTTCGTTGGCGCGCTTCTGCCGCTTTTGTTTGGCGGCAGCATCGGGCCCGAGGCCGGCCTCACCGGCGTGGTGGCGGGGCTTTGCAGCTGGGTGGGGGACCGACTCAAGTTCGTGGGCGCCGAGATGCGCGAGCTGGCGAACGCGGGCACGGCGGCCATTCTGTCGACGATCTTCTCGGCCCCGTTGTTCGGCCTGGCGGCGCCGCTGTTCGGCTATGCGGACGATGCCGACGGGCGTCGGCATGGGGGCGGCGCGTCCGCTGCGACCGTGGTTTCCGCGCCCCAGGTTTCCAAACCGGTCAAAACGGCGGTGTACCTACTCTCCGTGGCCGGGGCGCTGGGGGCGTTCATGCTGCTCAACGAGGTGGCTGGCGGCGGTTCGGGGCTGCCGCACTTCTCCGCCATGGCCGTGGGGACATCCGAACTCGCCTGGGCACTTCCCGTCGTCGCGCTCGGCGCCTGCGCCGGCTGGCTCTTTCATGGCTTCGGCTGGGCCGTGGGCAAGCTGTCCGCGCGGCTCGGCGATCGCGTCGTAGTGAAGGCGGTCGTTGCCGGCGCGATACTGGGAGTTCTCGGGATCTTCCTCCCCTTTACCCTGTTCGCCGGCGAGGCCCAGACCGAGATGCTGGCGCAGCAGTGGACGGCCCTCGGTGCTGGGGTCTTGCTCGCGACGGGGTTTCTCAAGGTGCTGGCCAGCCAGGTGTGCCTCGGACTCGGTTGGCGCGGCGGCCACTTTTTCCCGCTCATCTTCTCGGGGATCGCCATCGGCTATGCCGCCGCCGGGCTCTTTGGCATCGACCCGGTCTTCGCGCTCTCTGTCAGCACGGCGGCCCTTCTGGGCGCCGCTATGCGCCAGCCGCTAATGGTGGCCTTGCTGCTCATCCTGTGCTTTCCCGCGAAAGCCGTTGTCTTCGTCCTTGCCGCTGCGTGCTTGGGCGCCGCCGTTCCGGTTCCGAAGGCGTTCTCTCGGGTTTGATTCTTGGCCCGGGCGGCGCTCCTTGTCGGGTTTGATTCTTGGCCCGGACGACGCTCCTTGCGACCGTCTTCTGGTTTCGTTCCTCGTCGCCTCGTATTCCGATCGCGATGTTAGCTTTCTATGGATGGCGTTTTTCGCAGTCGATAAGATCGGGGAGCTGTAGACGGCTTCGGTCGACGAGCTGTAGGCGGCTCCGGTCGGCGAACCGCCGGCAAAATGCAGCAAATCTCGAGTTGTAAGCGTCTGTTCTCTCGGAAACTGCTTCATTAGATGCTGGGGATATCGCTATTCGTTAATTCTGTCTTTTCTAGACGCTTATAACTCGAGATCTCGTGCAGAAAAGCAGCACTTCGTGAACCGAAGGAGGTCGTGCGCAGGAATCGCGGGGCTCTCTGCTATGGTACGGAGGTGTTTGGAATAACCTACTCGAGGAGGCGGCCGTGGGGCACGCGCAATATGATACTGATGGGTTCGATCAAGCCGCGGCGTCGAGGCCGAGGGAGCGCGTTGCGGTAAAAGGCTGCATCTTCAAGGACGGCCGCATGCTGTTCCTGTTCAAGCCCGATGCGGCGCGCCGTCTCAGCATCGCGCCCGATCTCGAGGAGGATCTTCCGGGGGGATGTGTGGAAGCGGGCGAGAGCTGGCAGGAGGCGCTGGTGCGCGAGGTGCGCGAGGAGACCGGTCTGGAGATCGAGGTCGGCGAGCCCTTCGACGCCTGGACGTTGCGCGCCCCGGGGCGACGGATTCTCGGCGTCGACTTCGTTTGCCGCTGGCGCTCCGGCGACGTGCGCCTGAGCCATGAGCACGAGTCCTTCGCATGGCTCACCCTGGAAGAAGTGGAGGCGAAGGGCTGGGAGGCGGAGCCCGTCTACCGGAAGGCCTTCGAATTGGTTGAGGCATGAGGGGGTGCGGACGGTTCCCGATAAGCCCAACAGCCGTTTTCAGAAGTACCGGAAGGCATAGCGGGGCGCATCGTTTCTCGGATGCGTTACACTATGCAGTTGGCAAAAGCGGGGCGGCTTGGCGTCGTCCCTCGACGACTGATTCGGGAAGCGCTTATGGTCCTGCAAACTGAACATCTTTCGAAATCCTACGGCGGTCGCACGCTGTTCCACGACGTGACGTTCCGCTTGGAAGAGTACGACCGGCTGGCGCTTGTGGGCCCTAACGGCGCGGGCAAGACGACACTGCTCAACATCATCTCCGGCGAGGACGATCCGGACGAGGGCCGCGTGCTCTTCGCCAAGGGCGCGCGCGTGGGCTATCTTGAGCAGGAGGCCATCGAGATGGGCGACCTCCCCGTCTTCGAAGAGGTCATCTCGTCGCAAACCGAGGTGCTCGAAGCCGAGCAGCGCCTGCACAAGCTGGAGGCGGAACTGGGCGCGAACCCCACGGAAGCGCAGCTGGCGGCCGTGGGCCGGGCGCGGGATGCCTACGAGATGCTCGGCGGCTACTCTCTGGAGTCGAAGGTGCGAAGCGTGTTGTTCGGCCTCGGCTTCACCGAGCGCGACATGACCCGCTCCACCACCGAGTTCTCCGGCGGTTGGCAGATGCGCATCGCGCTGGCGAAACTGCTCATCCGCAATCCCGAGGTGCTCTTGCTCGACGAGCCGACGAACCACCTGGACTTGGAATCGGTGAAGTGGCTCGAGGGCTTTCTGCGCGGGTATGCCGGCACGGTCATCGTCGTCTCCCACGACCGCGCCTTCATGGACAACATGGTAGACCGCGTGGCGGAAATCGACAACGGGGAAGTGAACCTGTACAAGGGCAACTACTCGAAATACCTGGTGGCACGCGAGGAGCGCTTGGAGCGCATCAAGGCAGAGCGTGCGAAATCGTTGGAGGAGATCGCGCACCTGCAAGCCTTCGTCGACCGCTTCCGCTACAAGGCCACCAAGGCCAAGCAGGCCCAGGAGCGCGAGCGGCGCATCGAGAAGATCAAGGAGACGCTGCCGGTCATCCCCGAGGAGAAGAAGACGGTGCACTTCAACTTCGTGCAGCCGCCGCGCACGGGAGATGAGGTGGTGCGGGCGCGCGGCCTCGTGAAGCGCTACGGCGACCACACGGTGTACGACGGCATCGACTTCACGATGTACCGCGGCGACAAGGTGGCGCTCGTGGGCCCCAACGGCGCGGGCAAATCCACGCTCTTGAAGATGATCGCCGGGGTGGAAAAGCCCGATGCGGGCACCATCGACTATGGCGTGAACGTCGATCTCACCTACTACGCCCAGCACCAGCTGGAAGAGCTGCACGCGGGCAACACCGTCTTCGAGGAGCTGGATCATGCCGCGCCCGGCTGGTCCATCTCCCAGGTGCGCAGCCTGCTGGGCGCGTTTCTGTTCACGGGGGACGCCGTGGACAAGAAAGTGTCGGTGCTCTCCGGCGGCGAGAAGGGGCGGCTTGCCCTGGCGAAGATGCTCGTGGCCCCCAAGCCCCTGCTGTGCTTGGACGAGCCGACCAACCATCTGGACATCTCCAGCGCCGACGTGCTTGAGCAGGCCCTGCAGCACTTCGACGGCACCATCCTGTTCATCACCCACGACCGGCACCTCATTCGCGGGGTGGCCAACCGCATCGTGGAGGTGAAGGACGGCCAGATCACCAACTACGAGGGCGACTACGACTACTACCTGTACAAGTCGGGCCAGCTCGATGGCGACGTGGACGCCGACCGCTCGGTGGTGGACGAGGCCCTGGCCGATGCGGGCATCCACGGGAAGGGGAGCGGCGCGGCCCCCGAGAAGCGCCGCGCTGGTGCGGCGGCCCCCACGAAGATCACCGTGAACCGCCGCCGCGACCGCCAAGGCTCGAGCTCGACGGCTGCTCGGGATGGTTCCGTAGGGGCTGACCTCGGTCAGTCCTCCGCAGCTGTCAAGGGCTCCGGGGTCACGCCGGCCCCCAAGGGCGGTGATGTGCAGCTCACCGCGCCCAAAGGCAGCGCGCCGAAGACCAAGGAGCAGAAGCGCCGCGAGGCCGAGGCCCGCAACCGCGCCTACGCGGCCCTGAAGAACCACCGCAAGCGCATCGCCCAGCTGGACGAGCAGATGGAGCGAGACAACGCCCGCATGGAGGAGCTGCTTGCCATGATGGCCGACCCCGACTTCTACGTGAACGAGGATGCCTCCTCCGACGCCATCGCCGAGCATGCCAAACTGAAGCAGCGCCTGGCCGCCGCCGAGGAGGAGTGGTTCACCCTCACTGAGGAGCTGGAAGCCGAAATGGCCCGCCAACAGGAGCGGGCTTAGGGGATCCCTCCGGTTCGGGCTGCGGGGTACCGTTCAGTCGCTCAGACAGTCCTCGCTCGGCGGAAATGCCCACTGGGCATTTCCGTTCGCTGCGGAACTCGCTTGGTGAACGGCACCCCGCATCTCGAACCTGCTCTACCAACTATGAAAGGGTTGCAATGTTGAACATTGTTCTTGTGGAACCGGAGATTCCTCAGAATACGGGGAACATCGCTCGCACGTGCGCGTGTGTGGGGGCGCGGCTGCATTTGGTGGAGCCGATGGGGTTTCGGCTGACGGAGAAGAACTTGCGCCGGGCCGGTTGCGACTACTGGGATGATGTCGAAGTGGTGCGATGGCCCTGCGTCGAGGCGTTTCTGGAAGCCCATGGCGAAGATGAGCTGCATCTGTTCACGGGGCAAGCTTCGTGCGGCTACCGCGATGTCGTCTACGGGCCGGATGCGTTTCTGCTGTTCGGGCGCGAAAGCCGCGGGCTCGACCAAGGGCTCATCGACCGTTTCGCCGACTGCTGTCGCCGCATCCCCATGCGCGAGGGAGCCCGCTCGCTGAACCTTTCCAACGCCGTCGCCATCGCCGCCTACGATGCCTTGGCCCAGCGGAGCTTCCCGGGGTTGGTGTAGATGGAGACCTTCGAGCTGATCCTATTTCTGCTGACGGCGGTCATCGCCTCCAGCATTCTGGACAAGTTCCTGCCGCCGCTGTCGCTGCCGCTTGTGCAGATCGCCCTCGGCGCCGCGCTCGCGCTGGCGGTGCCCACGCCGTTGGAATGGGGCATCGATCCGGAGTTGCTGCTCATCCTGTTCATCGCGCCTCTGCACTTCAACGAGTCGCGCCACGTGGACTCCGGAGCCCTGTGGAAAAACCGCTGGGGCATCGCGTCGCTTTCCGTGGGGCTTGTTTTCGCCATCGTTGCTGCCTGCGGGGCGACGTTGCACGCGCTTTTGCCCGCCGTGCCCCTGGCGGCTGCCTGCGCGCTCGGCGGCGCCATGGGATCCACCGATGCCGTGGCCGTCACGGCGCTGACCCACGACCGCCGGTTCGGCCGCCGTCACGAGGCGCTGCTCAAGGGCGAGGCCCTGTTCAACGACGTGACGGGCACCGTGGTGTTCCAATGCTGCCTGACGATTCTGGCCACGGGATCGTTCTCGCTTTTGCACGCGGGCGAGGAGTTCGCCCTCGATCTGTTCGGCGGCTTCTTCGGCGGTCTTGTCATGGGGCTTCTTGCTTGGGGCCTTCTGCAGGTGCTGCGGCGCACGGGACTCGACAACCCCACGCTCCACGTGATGCTGGAGCTGCTTTTGCCCTTCGTCATCTATCTGGCGGCGAAATCGCTGCACATCGGCGCGGTCATCGCCGTGGTGGCTTCGGGGCTTATGCTGTCCCTACTGCCCCAGCGCCACACGGCTGCCACGGCCCGCACCAAGCTGCAGGCCCAAAGCGTGTGGACGACCTTGGAGTTCGTGCTGAACGGGATCATCTTCGTCGTGCTGGGCATGCAGCTGCCGCGCCTTCTGGAACCGGCGGCCGAGGGGAGCTTGGGCGATCCAGCGACGCTGCTGGGCGTCGTGGTGGCGCTGACTCTCGTGTTGGAAGGGGTGCGCTTCGCGTGGCTGCTCGCCATGGACGTGAGGGCTGCGGCCGCTCGGGGCGACGGCGTCCGCAGTTGCTTTGCGCCCGAGGCTCTGCGCGGCACGCTCGCCATGGCACTGGCCGGCGCCAAGGGCGGCATCACGCTTTCCCTCATGCTGACGCTGACGGCGAGTGCGGCGCTTTCTGCCGCGGGCCGGGCCACGCTCGTCTCCATCGCCTCGGGCATGATCGTGCTGACGTTGGTGTTGGCTGATTTCGCGGTGCCGGCGCTTACGCCCTCGAAGCGTTCGGCGAAGCGCACCCGCGATCGGGTGGACGCCGAGATCGACCTCGCCCTGGGCGTGATCGCCTCCATCGAGGCCGATGCGCATCTCACTGGAGCGGTGAAGGGCGCTGTCGCCGACGCTGTCGATGAGCCGGCCACGGTCGTCGTCATGCACCGCTATGCCGAGATGCTGGAAGATCTCGCGCCCGCGGCATCGCCCGCGGCGGCGGCCCGGGCCCGTGCGGAAGTCGCTCGGGTGCGCGGCCTTTACGATCAGCTGGACGACATCGCCCGCAGAGCGGCGCGGTGGGACGAGAGCGAGGACGACATGGAGGAGGGCCCAGACGATCGCCCGAGCTCACGTTCCTCGGCTGCCCCCAGCCTGTCCGACCAGTTCCATCAGATGCGCGAGACCCATGACGCTGTGGAGGACGTGCAGGCCCAAGCCCTCGTCCGCGAGCTGCAGCTCATCAAGGCCATGGTCGCCGATGACTCCATCGACGCGGCCCATGCCAAGGACCTGCGCAATGACGTCTACATCCAGCAGCTGGTACTCGACTAGCGCTTTCTCCTATTTGCCCAGATGGGAGCCGAGTCGGTATAATGGCGCAGATGACGTAGCGCAAGGAGGGAATGTGGGCATCGGAGAACAGGGGTCGGCGAGGGACCGCGCGACGGACAGTGCGGCGGCTGGTAAGGAGCGCCGGCCGGCCGTGCTGCGCAATTTCGACATTTCCTACATCGGGGTGTGCGCGCCGCAGATATGGATCTACTGCATCGCCCATCGCAGCGACGGGGCCCTCGGCGAGGTCGCGTTGGGCGTGCCTTTGTATTTGGCCCTTTCGGCGACGATGGCCGTCGTTATGATGCTGGTGCTGAGGGGGTGCGTGCCGAGTCTCCGGCGCCTCGCGTGGCCCTTGGCCGTTGTGCAGGGGCTTGCCAGCGTCGCTTTGGTGGTGCCGCTGCTCCCAGCATCACCCTCAGCTTCGATCTTTTATGCGGTCGCCGCCGCGCTCGCGGGCGCGGGCGTCGCGTGGCTCTATCTGCAATGGGCGCCGTTCTTCGCCAGCTCGGGAGCCAAAGATGTCATCGCCTGCGTGTTCATCGCCATGGCGGTAGGTTCCGCGTTGAAGGTGCCCCTCGATATGCTGCCGGCTCCCGCTGCGGCCATCGTGCTGGCGCTGCTTCCGGCCGTCTCGGTGGCCCTCGCGCGCCGCGCCGATGCCCGCCCCGTGCCCGCAGGGCGCGCGCCGCGCATGTTCCACGAGGTGAATCCCACGGCGATTCCCTGGAAGATTCTCTTCGGCGTGGCCGTCTACAGCTTTGCCATTGGGGCCGTGAAGGGTGTCCCCGTGCAATCCGACCCCGTGCCCTTCGTGGCGCTCACCGTTGTGCACCACGGCGTCGAGATCGTTCTTGCCGCAGCCATGCTGTGGTGGGTGCTCGTGCGCGGGCGGCTCATTAACTTCTCGGGGCTGTGGCGCGCCGTGCTGCTGTTCACGGCGGCGGCGCTGTTCTTTCTGCCCGTGGCCGGCCCCGCGGCCGTGCCCTGGTTGCTTCTCGGCGCCGGTATCGCCCAAACCCTCGTGGTCATGCTGCTGTGGGCAATGCTCGCCGATGTGGCCCACCATTCCACGGCCTCGCCCCTCGTGATCTTCGCCTCGGGATGGCTCGCCTACTCGCTACCCTTGGCCCTGGGCGAGACGGCGGGCGCGCTCCTCGGGCAGTTGGAATCTCCTGCGATTGCCGTGACGGTGCTGGCCTATGTCGTCACGGTGACGGTGGTGCTGGCCTTGAACGACAGCGCCTTCGCGCAGCGGCGCATCTTCGCCGATCTGGACGTCGCCGCTCCGGTGCCTGCGGTCTTCGAAAGTTTGGATGCGGGCTGCGAGCGCCTCGGCGCCGAGTGCGGCCTCACGGTGCGCGAGGTGGAGGTGCTCCAGATGCTCGTGAAGGGCCGTTCCAAATCTTATATCGCCGAGACGCTGTTCATTTCCGAGAACACCGTGCGATCCCATTCGAAGCACATCTACCATAAGCTTGGCGTTCACTCCAAGCAAGAGGTGCTCGACTTGCTCGGTCTTGGCGACTGAGATGCCGCCCCGCATCGTCCCCCCCGGCCGCCACGGTGCGGCCTTTTCCTTCGACAACGCTTTCGGGTTTTGCCCGTATTCTCAATGAACTGGGGAAACGTCCGTATCACCCCCTTCGTGTCATAGGGGTTCTCCGCGAAAACACACCGTTCGTGTACTAGTCCGCCCGCCGGGCCGGGCCCTAGGATGGCCTCATCGGCGGCGAGCAGACGGCTCAACCGCCCAAGGACATAGGGAGACCCGAGGAGGACACCATGAGCACTATGATTCAGAACCCCAACGAGATCGAGGCCTTCACGCGTCGTCAGCGCGCCCTCGCCCGTATCCATCGCAACATCACGGAGAAGTTCCAGCTGAACCGCCGCCAGTTCATCAGCGGCAGCCTCGCCACCATGGCGCTCGCCGCGCTCGGTCTTTCCGGTTGCGCGCCGAAGACCCCGGCGGCCTCCACGGGCGATGCCGCGCCGGCCTTCACTCCCGGCACCTACGAGGCGACCGCTCAGGGCCGCAACGGCGAGATCAAAGTGTCGGTGACCTTCGAGGCCGACCGCGTCGCCTCCATCGAGGCCGACCACATGGAGAGCCGCAACATCGGCGATGCCGCCGTGCGCCTTCTGACCGACAACTACCTGGAGACCCAGAAGCTCTCCGTCGATACCGTGACCGGCGCCACCCTCACCTCCATGGCCTTCGCCACGGCCGTGGCCGAGTGCGCCGAGGCCGCGGGCGCCGACATGCGCGCCATCATGAAGGGCGACGCCTCCGTGAACGCTGCCGAGCCCATAAGCGATGAGGCCGACGTGGTCGTCATCGGCTCCGGCGGCGCGGCGCTGGCCGCCGCCGTGACGGCCGCCGAGGCGGGCAAGTCCGTCGTCATGCTTGAGAAGATGGACATCTACGGTGGCAACACCAACGCCGGCGAGGGCACGCTGAACGCGCCGGATCCGGAGCGCCAGGAGCCCATGGGCATCGAGGACTCGCCGGACTTCTACTACACCCAGACCTTCGAGGGCGGCGACTCGGCGGGCGACCCGGCCCTCGTGCGCATCCTCGCCGACAACGCGCTGGACGCCGTGCACTGGATGGAAGACCACGGCCTTGTCTACGAGAAGGAGGTCTTCACGGCCATCGGCGGCCTGTGGCAGCGCGGGCACGCGGTCGAGGTCGAGCGCAAGGGCGAGCAGGGCGGCAGCTACTACGTCTCCTGCCTGATGGACGCCGCCCAGGCCACGGGCAACTTCACCCTGTACACCGATGCGAAGATCGAAGAGCTCATCGTGGAAGGCGGCGCGGTCGTAGGCGTGCGCGGCACCCGTCCGTCCTCCGGCGAGGCCGTGGAAGTGCGCGGAAAGTCCGTGGTGCTCGCCACGGGCGGCTATTCCCGCAACGCGGAGCTCGCCATGCAGTACGACAAGCGCGTGACCGAATCGATGCCCTCCTCTAACGTGTGCTCCTCCACCGGCGACGGCCTGGCTTTGGCCGAGGCCGCCGGCGCGGGGCTGCGCAACATGGAACTCGTGCAGATTCACCCCTTGGGCGACCCGCAGAACGGCGGCGTGGCCACCTTCGTGGGCAACTGGCTGGGTGTGGAGGACTACGTGATGGTCAACGACGATGCCGTCCGCTTCGTCCGCGAGGACGAGCGCCGCGACACCATCGCCGATGCCATCCTGGAGCAGCCGAACGACGAGATGTGGCTTCTGGTGGATTCCACGAACATCAAGGACGACCGCTTGGAGGAGATCGCCGACCTGGTGGCGAAGGGCCACAGCTTCAAGGCCGACACCATCGAGGACTTGGCGACCCAGATCGGCGTGGATCCCTCGACGCTCGCCGAGACCATCGAGGGCTACAACGCCTGCGTGGCCGCCGGCAAGGACACGCAGATCGCGCCCGGCAAGGAACTTTTGGGCGACGCGGTGTCCGATCCCTCCTTCTACGCCTCCAAGCGCATCCCGACCATCCACTACACCATGGGCGGCGTGTGCATTAGTCCCGAGGCGCAGGTGCTCACCGCTGCGGGCGAGGCCATTCCCGGCCTGTTCGCCGCTGGCGAGGTGACCGGCGGCGTGCAGGGGGCCAACCGCCTGGGCGGCAACTCCTACACCGATCTGATCGTGTTCGGCCGCATCGCCGGCGCCTCGGCCGCCGCTGCCGCCTAAGATCCCTGCGCCCCTCCTCTTTTGAGCCCCGCGACGTCCCCCTCCCTCCGTCGCGGGGCCCGCTGTCGTTCATCGGCGGTTTCTGTGGGTTTGGAAAGCGGCGCGATGATGAGGGCGCGCGGTGCGCTACACTTATGCGCTATGGTTAACATTCCCTACATCATCTGCTCGGTGCTGAGCTTCATCCCGGCCCTCGTGCTGCATGAGGTGGCCCACGGCTTTGCGGCCTACAAGCTGGGCGATCCCACGGCTAAGCGCTCCGGACGCCTTTCGCTGAACCCGCTCAAGCACATCGACCCCTTCGGCACGGTCATTCTGCCGCTTCTGCTCATGGTCATGGGCTGGCCGGTGTTCGGCTACGCGAAGCCGGTGCCCTACAATCCGCGCTACTTCAAGGACCCGCGCCGCGACGACGTCATCGTGGGCTTGGCCGGCCCGTCCGCCAACCTCGCCATGGCCGCGCTCGCCGCAGCGGTGGCCTGGGGCTGCTCGGGGCTCGTCGCCAACCCCGCCTTCGCCAACAACGAGCTGTTCGCCTACTTCTACGTGATGTTCTTGCCCACGTTCGCTCTCATCAACCTGTACCTTATGTTCTTCAACCTGCTGCCTATTCCGCCGCTGGACGGCTCCTCCATCTTCGCCATCCTGCTGCCGCCGAAGTACCTGCCGAAGTACTACCAGATCCAGCAGTACGCCTTCCCCGTGTTCATGATCGCCATCGTGGTGCTGCCCTACGTGTTCAACTTCAACCCGTTCTCGTGGTATCTGGGGGTCACGGCCGGCAATCTGTTCGATTTCATGTTCCCGCCGTTTTTCTCCTAAGAGACGGCGCCGCCCATGTCCTACAAAGTCCGCATCGACAGCTTCGAGGGCCCCTTCGACCTGCTGCTTTACCTCGTGAGCCGCCAGAAGGTGGATATCGGCGCTATCTCCATCACCGAGATCGCCGACCAGTACCTCGCCGAGGTGTCGCGCATGGAGACCCTCGATCTGGACGTGGCGAGCGACTTTTTGCTGGTGGCCTCTACGCTGCTCGAGATCAAGGCCCAAAGCCTCATCCCGCGCGAGCGCGACGAGCTTGACGACGACTTGGCGGAGCTCGCGCCTTCCGAGGCCCGCGATATGCTGGTCGAGCGCCTCATGGAATACAAGAAGTTCAAGAACGCCGCCGCGGTGCTCCACAACCGCTTCATAGCCGAGGGTCGCATGCACACGCGCCCCTTCGGCCCCGATGCCGACTTCCTCGGCCTCATGCCCGACTTCCTGGAAGGGGTGTCGCTGGACGCGCTGGCCTACCAGGCGGCCGCGGCCCTGGCCCGCCGCGAGGTGTTCCTGCTGGAAAGCGAGCACATTGCCGCCAAGCCCATTCCCGTGGAGGTGCACGTGCGCGCCATTCATCAGCGCATTCGCACGGCCAAGCACCTGCGTTTCTCGCAGCTTGTGGGCCCGGGCACCCCCAAGGATGTGGCGGTAGTGACGTTTCTGGCCATCCTCGAGCTGTACAAGCGCGTCATGGTGAGGCTCGAGCAGGACGAGCTGTTCGGCGATATCGCGATCGACTACATCGAGGGTTCGGGCGATTTGCGTTTGGAAGGCGACGACGCCCTCACGTCGGTGGGGGAGGAGTAGAGGCACATGTTTCAAGGATTGCAGGAAGACCAGCTGGCGGGCGCCCTGGAGGCGATGCTCTTCGTGACCGACGAGCCCGTGGGTACCATCGCGCTTGCCGAGATGCTCGAGTGCGAGGTGGGCGCAGTGGAGGCGGCGCTCGTGCGGCTACGGGACGATCTGGAGGCCCGCGGCTCCGGCATCCAGCTGCGCGAAGTGGCCGGCGGCTGGCGTTTGTTCACGCATCCGGCCTACCACGAGCTCATCGAGAAGTACGTGCTGTCCTGGGACACGCGCAAGCTTTCCGCGGCGGCCATGGAGACGCTGGCCATCGTGGCCTATACCCAGCCGGTGACCCGTGCCGGGGTGGCCTCGGTACGCGGCGTGAACTCCGATAGTTCCATCAACTCGCTGGTGGAGAAGGGGCTCGTGCGCGAGGTGGGTACAGAAGACGCGCCGGGCAACCCGGTGCTCTACGGCACGACTCGGGGCTTTCTGGAGAAGTTTGGTCTGCGCAGCCCTGCCGACCTGCCCGATTTGGCCGATTTCGCGCCCGATGCGGAGACGCGTCGGCTCATCACGGAGCGGTTGTCGGCCACGCGCAAGGACGCGGTTGTCTCCGACGAGCAGGCCCGCACCATGGCCCGCGCGCTCATGGGGGAGGACTTCGAGGCCGACGACGGCGAGGCCATGCTAACTGACGAGGAGCTGGCCCAGGGCACGGATGCGGCGGCCGAGGTGCTCGCGGACGCCCTGGAGGAGGAGCGCGGTGAGGAAGCGGCAGCGATAGCAGCTGGTCGAGCGAAGATCGAGGACGACGAGGCTGCCGAGGCTGCTGGGGGTGGAGAGGATGCCGGAGCTGCCCGTATCGCCGTGCCCGGCGCTGCCGCCGACGCGCTCGGCACCGCAGACGCCGACGCCATGTTCGCTCGCGCCATCGCATCCACGCTAGGCGTCGTCGACAAGATCGACTTCGACTCCCTCGTCTTCGAGACCGACGACGAGTAGGTCCCCTGCCATGGCCGAAATGAGGTTGCAGAAGTTTCTGGCCCGGGCCGGGGTGGCCTCGCGGCGCCATGCCGAGGAACTGATCGTGGCTGGTCGCGTGACCGTGAACGGCGCGCGGGTGACCGAGATGGGCGTGAAGGTTGATCCTGCTGCGGACATGGTGGCCGTGGACGGCGCGCCCGTCGCGCTGCCCGAGGAGAACGCCACGTTCCTGCTGCACAAGCCCGCCGGCTATGTGACCACCATGAGCGATCCCCAGGGACGTCCCACCGTGGCTGCGCTCATGGCCGACGAGCTGCTTGCCCATCCGGGGCTTTTCCCCGTGGGGCGGCTGGACACCGACACCACGGGGCTTCTGCTGTTCACCGACGACGGACAGCTGGGCCATGGCCTTCTGCACCCGCGACGCCATGTGGAGAAGACGTATCTGGCCCTGGTGGAAGGGGTGCCCGACGCGGGCGACGTGCGGCGCTTGCGCGAAGGGGTTCTGCTGGATGACGGCCCCACGCTGCCGGCGGCCGTGCGCGTGCTCGAGGGCGCCGACGCCTGCCGGGCCGCGCAGCTTATCGGCGAGGGGGCCGGAGCCAGCGGGTACCGCCAGCGCCACGGGGGCAAGCGCGGCCGCGACGCGCTGGCCGCCAGGGGATCTTACGTGGAAGTGCGCCTGCGCGAGGGCCGCAACCGCCAAGTGCGTCGCATGCTGGAAGCCGTGGGGCATCCGGTGATCGCCCTGCACCGCGAGGCCTTCGGCCCGCTCGTCCTGGGGGATCTGCCCCGGGGCGCCTCGCGTCCGCTCGCGGAAGAGGAAGTGGCGCGCCTCAAGGAACTCGCGTCCTAGCCCGGATGCCGGCGAGGGCTTGGTTTGGCCCATGTTCCGGCGTCTGCGAGTATCTGAGCCGATCCGCGTCCCGGCGCGATCCGCGACGCGCGCCAACGTCGACCTCTTGTCGGGGCGCGGGTCGCAGCCGGCTTTCTTATAGATCGCAAGAATGGCAGTATCGGCAAATCTGATCGAAATCACCAACATTTTGGGATGCCGCGTCGGCGTCAGCGCTTATAATACGCGCCAGTGAAGGATACCGTTGCACCCGGGAAGGCTCGGGGCGACAGGATCGAAAGGAAGTAACCATGAGTGTTACCGTATCGACGTTTCTCAAAATGAAGGCCGAGGGCAAGAAGATCTCGATGATCACCGCCTACGACTACACCACGGCACGGCTCGTGGACGAGTCCGGCATTGATTCCATCCTCGTCGGCGACTCGCTCGGCAACGTCATGCTCGGTCTGGGCGACACCGTATCGGTGACGATGGAGGACATGATCCACCACGGGGCCGCTGTGGCCCGCGGCACGAAGAACGCGCTCGTCGTCGTCGATATGCCCTTCATGTCGTATCAGTCCAGCGTCTACGACGCGGTGGTGAACGCCGGCCGCCTCATGAAGGAGGCGCGCGCCAACGCCGTGAAGCTGGAAGGCGGTGTGGAAGTGGCGGACCGCATCCGTGCCATCGTCGACTGCCAGATCCCCGTGTGCGCCCATATCGGGCTCACGCCCCAGGGCATCAACGCGCTGGGCGGCTTCAAGGTGCAGGGCAAGACGGCCGATTCGGCCCGCAAGCTTCTGGAGGATGCCCATGCCGTGGAGGAGGCCGGCGCCTTCGCCGTGGTCCTCGAGGCCATTCCCGCCGAGCTCGCCGAACGCGTGTCGGCGGAGCTGACCATCCCCACCATCGGTATCGGCGCCGGCGCGGGCTGCGACGGCCAGGTGCTCGTGAACCAGGACATGCTCGGCATGTTCCACGACTTCACGCCGAAGTTCGTGCGCCGCTTCGCCGAGGTGGGCGACGTCATGCTCGAGGCCTACCGCGCCTACGACGCCGCTGTGAAGGACGGCTCGTTCCCCGCCGCCGAGCACACCTACGCCGCCCCCGCGGGCGTGCTGGAAAACCTCTAGGAGGCCGGCCATGGAGATCATTCGCACTGTTGCGGACATGAAGGCCCGCGCGGCCGCCTGGAAGGCCGAGGGGCTCTCCATCGGGCTCGTGCCCACCATGGGGTCGCTGCACGAGGGCCACGAGAGCCTCATGGACGCCGCCCGCGCGGCGAGCGACCGCGTCGTCGTCTCGGTATTCGTCAACCCCATCCAGTTCGGACCGGGCGAGGACTACGAGGCCTACCCGCGCGATCTCGAGCGCGATGCGCGCATCTGCGAGCGCCACGGCGTCGACGTCGTCTTCCACCCGGAAGTGGACGACATGTACGCCCCGGCCCACAACACCTTCGTGGTCATGGAAACGCTCACCGACTCGCTGTGCGGCGCCTCGCGCCCGGGGCACTTCCGCGGCGTGTGCACGGTGGTCACGAAGCTCTTCAACATCGTGCAGCCGCATCGCGCCTTCTTCGGGCAGAAGGACGCCCAGCAGCTCGCCATCATCAAGCGCATGGTGGCCGACTTGAACATGAACGTGACCGTCGTCGGCTGTCCCATCGTGCGCGAGGCCGACGGTCTGGCCAAAAGCTCGCGCAACGCCTACCTGAGCGCGGAGGAGCGCCAGGCGGCTCTCGTGCTGTCGCGGGCCATCTTCGCCGGGAAGGCGGCCGTGGAGGCGGGGGAGCGCGACGCCGCGGCGCTCAAGGCGCTCATGGGCGGCATCATCGAGGCCGAGCCGCTCGCGCGCATCGATTACGTGGAAGTCGTCGACGGTGTGACCATGCAGCCGACCGACGCCATCGGCGCCATGGCGCTCGTGGCCATGGCCGTCTACATCGGGAGCACGCGCCTCATCGACAACTTCCTGTACGAGGAAGGGGAGTAGCCCATGCTGCTGAACGTCCTGAAGGGGAAGATCCACCGCGCCCGGGTGGTGCAGGCCGAGCTTGACTATGTCGGCTCCATCACCGTGGACGCCGAGCTTGCCCGCGCGGCGGGCATCTTGGAGTACGAGAAGGTGCAGGTCGTCGACATCGACAACGGCAACCGCTTCGAGACCTACGTCATCGCCGGCGAGCCGGGAAGCGGCATGATCTGCGTGAACGGCGCGGCGGCCCACTGCGTGGAGCCGGGGCACAAGGTCATCATCATGTGCTACGCGCAGATGACTCCCGAGGAGTTCGCCGATCCCGACAACGCCCCGCGCGTGGTGTTCGTGGATGACGACAACCGCATCGCCCGCGTCACCCGCTACGAGAAACACGGACGTTTGGAAGATATGCAGTAGCGACTCCTCGGGGGGCGGGACCACGGGGCACCTTGATTCGCTCAGACAGTCCTCGATGGTATCGAAGGCCCAAGGTCGCCTTTTCCCTGCGTCGTTGCGCCTTCGATACCATCTGCGGAACTCGCTCGGTCAAGGCGCCCCGTGTTCCCGCTGCGCATTGCCACCGTTGAATATAGCAAGGAGGCTCTTATGAGGCCTATTGAAAATGTTGCCATTGTCGGGTTCGGGTCGCTGGGGGCCATGTATGCCGGCTGCTTCGGGGCCGCCATGGGGCCCGAGCGCGTTTTCGTGGTCGCCGATACGGCCCGCACCGAGCGCTATCGCGCCGAGGCCGCCACGTTCAACGGCGAGCCCATCCGCGTCACCTATCTGACCTACGATGAGGCTGCCGAGCGCGCCGCGGAGGAACCCTTCAATGTCGTCTTGTACGCCGTGAAGTACGGCGCACTGCCCGAGGCCATCGAGCAGTCGGCGCCGCTCATCGGCCCCGATACCGCCATCATCTCGGTGCTCAACGGCGTCACGAGCGAGGAGGTGCTCGCCGAGCGCTTCGGGTGGGATCGCGTCCTTTTGTGCGTCGCCCAGCAGATGGACTCCCGCAAGGTGGGCGCCACGGTGACCGCCGGCTGCGTGGGCGTGATGGCCCTGGGCGTCCACGATGCCGAGGACGCGGCCCAGCGGGCGAACCTCGAGCGCGTCACGGAATGGCTCACCGCCATCGACCAGCCCTTCATCACGCCGGATGACATCCGGCACCAGCTGTGGGGCAAGCTCATCTGCAACGTGGGGGTGAACCAGGCCTGTGCCGTCTACGACTGCTGCTTCAGCGGCATCCACGCACCCGGCGAGGCGCGCGAGGCCATGATCGCCGCCATGCGCGAGGTGGCGGCGGTGGGTCGGGCGGAAGGCGTGGATCTCACCGAAGAGGACGTGGCCTACTGGCTCGACATCATCGACCACTTGAACCCGGAGGGTCTGCCGAGCCTGCGCCAGGATGTGCTGGCGCGCCGTCCCACCGAGGTGGAGCTCTTCTCGGGCACCATCAACCGCCTGGGCGCGGCCCACGGCATCCCCACGCCGCAAAACGAGCGCTTCTACGCCGCCATCAAGGAACTCGAAAGCTCCTTCTCGTAGGGGCGAACCTCGATTCGCCCTCGTCAAGCACGTTGATCTCGCCTGAGAGGAGCGACCAAGGTCGCCCCCTACGGTTGGGTTGCGGGCCCTTTCAAGTTCACCGTCGAGTTACGTTCTCGTGACCGCTTGTTTTCAGTGATAAACTGGCGCAGGAATAACAAGCATGCACAAGGACGGCTTTTGGAGCGCAGAAAGTACATCGCCATCGTATCGGCCGCGGCGGTCGTCATCGTCGTCGCGGTCTGCGTCTACCTGGCCCAACTCTCCGCGACGGTCGCCGGCAACCTCATGACCTCCGTGGACGAGATATCCCGCCACGACGTGGAGACCATCGAGGGCACGCTGAACAATTGCTACGCGCGCCTGGGCTCGGTGGCCGACCGCCTCGAGGTCTACGACGTGCAGACGGTGCACGAGGCCCAGGAGCAGCTGAACCTGGAGGCGGCCTCATCGGCCATGTTCAACGCGGTCTATCTCATGGAAGCCGACGGCACGCTCTACAGCAGCTCGTACGTGTGCCTCGGTGCCGACGAGCACGCCTACGACGAGCTTATGGAAGACGGGCGCGAGCACTTCGCCATGCTCTACGACGACGAGAACGGCCGGCTGGAAACCACCAAGGAGTCCCTCATCTTCGGCATCCGTCTGCCCGATACGGAAATCGGCGGGCGAACCTTCGTGGCCATGCTCGCCCGCAGCGACTTGTCCACCATCTCCAGCCAGCTGGTCATCGAGAGCTTCGACGGCCAGGGCGTCTCCTCGGTCGTGAACGCGCGGGGCTATTACATCGTGAGCGCCAGCCCTGCCACCGACCTCGCCGGGCGCGACAACTTCTACGACACGCTCGAGGCCGGGCGCATCGACGACGGCGTCACGGTGGAGGACATCCGCCGCAACATCGCCGCGGGCGAGAGCTTCGTCATCAATTGCACAACGAGCGCCGGCGAGGATCTCGTCATGTCCTTCGCGCCGGTCGCAGGTACCGAGTGGTCGTTCATCATGACGGTTCCGACGGAGGTGTTCAGCCAGCGCTTCGCCCCCTTTATCGCCATGACGGTGGGCATGCTCGGGGCCATGGTGGCGGTCATCTCCGTCATGCTGGCGGTCATCTACCGGTTCATGAGGCAGTCGATCCAGGCTCGGGCGGAGGCCGTCGCGCGCACGGAGTTCCTTTCGAACATGAGCCACGAGATCCGCACGCCCTTAAACGGCATCATCGGCCTGAACCATCTGATGGAGCGGCACGTGGACGACGCCGCCGCCATGCGCGACTACGTGAATCGGCTCGGCAAGGCCGCCCAGTACCTGCTATCGCTCGTGAACGACATCCTGGACATGTCGAAGCTGCAGGCCGGCAAGGTCGATTTGACGAGCGAGCCTTTCGACGTGAACGCGCTGGTCGACAATGTCTGCGAGATGCAGCGTGGGCCCATGGCTGACCGCGGGATCCGCTTCGAGCTGTCGCGCACGGTCGAGCACCCGTGGCTTCGAGGCGACGAGGTGCGCCTGTCGCAGGTTCTCATGAACATCCTGTCGAATGCGGTGAAGTTCACGCCCGAGGACGGCCGCATCACCATGAAGGTGCACGAGGCGGTGTACGCGTCGGGAAATGAGGCCGTGCTCACGGTGTCGATCGCCGATACCGGCTGCGGCATGACCAAGGAGTTCGCCGAGCACGTCTTCGACGCCTTCACGCAAGAGCGCAACCGCAACAGCGATTCCCAGAAGGGCACGGGGCTGGGCATGTCCATCAGCTACCTGCTCATGACGCAGATGGGCGGCTCCATCACGGTGGAAAGCGAGCCGGGGTGCGGTTCCTGCTTCACCGTCATCGTGACGCTTCCTACTGTCGCGAATGGTGATGGGTCGACGCCTGCTCAGGCGCCCTCGCTGATTTCGTCGAGCGTAGAAAGCGCGGAAGGCGTGGGAGGCTCAGAACGCGCGGAAAAGGTGGAAGCCGAAGTCGCCGAAACCGCCGAAGCCGTCGAAGCCCCCGGGGCCCCCGGAGCCGTTCGGGCTGTCTCCTCGCCGTCTGGTGCCGAAGCCGCTCGGGTGCCCGTCGAGATCCTCGTGGCCGAGGACAACGAGCTGAACGCCGACATCATCTCGTCCATCCTCACCGAGGAGGGCTTCTCCATCACCGTGGCCGAAAACGGCGAGGAGGCCGTGCGCCTGTTCTCCGAATCGCCGGTGGGACATTTCGCGGCCATCCTCATGGACGCCCAGATGCCGGTCATGGACGGCTACGAGGCCTCTCGCGCGATCCGCGATCTGAAGCGAGCCGATGCCAAGACGGTGCGCATCTTCGCCTGCACGGCCTCCACGTTCGCCGAAGATCGCAATCGCGCTCTGGCATCGGGCATGGACGACTTCCTCAGCAAGCCTTTGAACGTGACGGTCATGCTGCAAAAGCTTGAGGCCGTTCGGAAGAGCGGTGCCTCATGAGTAGCGAGAGCCGCAGAACGCATCGCAGGATGATCGAGCCGGCATTGTCGCCGACGCAAAGCGTCGCGCCGCCGATCCCTCGTCGCGGCATGACCCGCCGCGCCTTCTGCGCGGGAGCGGCCTTCCTCGCGGCCGCGGGGGCGCTGCCCCTTGCCGGTTGCAGCGGCCTGCCCTTCACGGGTGCCGCGCCCGTTCGTCTGGTGGTCAAGGTGCCCCGCACGGGCCACGATGTCGTCTTCGACGACTCCATCAGTCAGGTGGAGATGGTCATCCAGGGCATGGCCGACGAGTTCCAGCGCACCTACGCGCGCCCCGTCGACGTCGAGGTCATCGTCTTCGAGCAGAACCAGTACGACGAGGCCGTCGAGGGGTCGTTCGATACGGATAAGTCACCGGACGTGCTTTACGGCGACTACTTCAACATCTCCACCTACATTCGCACCGGGCGCGTCGTGCCGTTGGACGATGTCGCCACTCCGGCTATCCGCGACGACCTCTTCGACGATTTGTGGAACATGGGCGTGGTGGAGGGCCGCGCGTATATGATGCCCTATCTGGCGCGCCAGAACGTGCTCGCCTACAACAAGGAGATGTTCCGCAACGCGGGGCTTGGGGAGTTCATCGCCGAAGGGGAAATCACCGCCTGGTCGCTGAGCGAGTGGACGCGCATCTTGGACGCGCTTTCCGCCTCGCTTCCCGAGGGAAGCTTCCCGATGATGATGTACGCGGGCAGTTCCCAAGGCGACACCCATATCGTGACGCTTCTGCGCTCGGCCGGATCCAACATCTACGACGAGGCTGGCCACTTCAATCTCTCGGCACCCGAGGGTGTGTCGGCGTTCCGGTGGATTCAGGACGGCGTGGGACGCGGCTGGTTCCCGCCCCATGCGGAGAATCTCGAGATCGAAGACTGCTCCAGTTTGTTCCGCCAGGGGCAGTTGGCCATCTACATGGTGAACAACGCCTCCATCACCCGCTACGGCGATGCGGTGGGGCTCGTGAACTTCCCGGGGCCCGATGCCGACGGCAGCGCCACTGCCTTCGCCTCGGGCTTCCAGATCTTCGACAACGGCGATGCTGAGAAGCTGCAGGTGGCGAGGGATTTCCTCTCCTTTGTGTACGGCGATGGGTGCTGGCTCGACTACGCGGCGGGCGCGATACCGGCGAGCAAGCGCGTGTCCGACCGCTACGGGGCCGACATTCCCTTCTACGATCTGTTCCGCGCCAATGCCGGCAACGTATGGGATTTCACGGGCAACAACCCCGACACCCAAACAGTGCGCGAAATCTTCTATACGGGCATCCACGATCTGCTCATGGGCAAGACGACTCCCGAGGAGTGCGCCGCCTTTTTGGACGAGCGCTGCAACGCCGCCATCGACGAAGGCTGGGCCAAAAGCCAGCTGCATGAGTAGAGAGAAGTATAGCAAAGTTTCTCTAAAATACTAGTACAAATGTACGTTGCATTATGGTACCATATAACTGGCTGGGTGGCATGGTTGCCTCAGATAAGGAGGTTGCCATGGTTACTTGGACGCAATTGCTGACATTCGTCCTCGTGATTATTGCGGTGATCGATCTGACCGTAAGGGCCAGAAAGTGAAATAGCCGCTCCCGGTAAGTACGGAAAACGGCTACTTCGCCAAGCTACAAACTTGAAAACGAGGTAGCCGCCGTTCGCCCCGGCAAGCCACCCAGCCCCGTCAGTATATAACCCCAAACGGAATCCTGTCAAACATTGCGGAGGCGGAGAGACGTGCGGAAAATGCGGCGCTGGCGGGTGTTTGGGCGCGGGGGCGGTTCGTTCGTATACAATGGGTGGTGACTGGTACCTGATCGATTGAGGAAACAGACACTCCCATGACTGAATCTGCTGAACTGAACGGCGCCAACGCCCCCTTCTCGGCCGTGGCCGTCATAGGTCTCGGGCTCATCGGGGCGTCGTTGGCCGGGGCGCTTGCGGCCAAGATGCCCGGCGCGCGCGTCTTCGGGGTGGATACCGACGCCGCCACCTGCGCCGCCGCCACCGATCGCGGCTGGTGCGACGCGGCCTCGGGCCCCGACGACCCCGCCTTCCGCGCTTTCATCGAAAACGACTGCGAGCTCGTGGTCATCGCCACGCCGGTGGCCGCTGTGGACGACTACCTCGCCCGCCTGCGCGACTGGGGCTACACCGGCGTCGTCACCGACACCATCTCCACTAAAGGCCACATCCTCGCCGCGGCCGCCGAGCTTCTGCCGGCGCCTGCACGCTATGTGCCGGGCCACCCCATGGCCGGCTCCGAGCAGAGCGGCATCGCCGGCGCCCGCGCCGATCTCTTCGAGGGCGCGAACTGGATCCTCTGCCCCGACGAGTCCACCGTTCCCGAGGACTTCCAGCACCTGCACGAGCTGGTGACCGGCCTCGATGCCCGCGTGGTGTCGCTGCGCCGCGAGGAGCACGACGCCGCCGTGGCCGTGGTGAGCCACGTGCCGCACATGGTGGCCTCCTCCCTCATGCAGCTGGCGAGCGCGCACGCCGACGACACCGGCTCCATCATGCGGCTGGCCGCCGGCGGCTTCAAGGACACCACGCGCATCGCCGCGGGCAGCCCGAAGCTGTGGTGCGGCATCGCCTTCGACAACGCCTGCGCCCTGAAAAGCGGCCTGGACGAGATGGCCTCCATCCTGGGCTCGTTCGCCGCCGCGCTGGAAACCGGCGACCGCGAGACGTTCACGCGCCTGCTCGCCGAGGCCGCCGACGCCCGCCGCGCGCTGCCGGCCGCCTGGGTGCCCTCCACCGAGAAGCTGCTCGAGGTGCGCATCCCCATGGTGAACCGCACCGGCGTGGTCGCGGAGGTCTGCACCATTGCCAGCTCGGTGGGTTGCAATATACAATCTATTGACATCGACCACATCAGCGAGGGCAACGCCGTGCTCTCCCTCATCCTCACCGATGAAGGCGATATCGGCCAGCTTTCGATGCAGCTGATCAACGCCGGTTTCTCCGTATCGTTCAGTCCGCTCATGCCGAAGGAGTACGCTCATGTCGAATAGCGAATTCGCAGAACCCTACACGATCATCGAGCCTTTCGGGGGGCCCTTCAAAGGTGACGTCACGGTGCCGGGCGACAAGTCCATCTCGCACCGCGCCGTGCTGTTCGCGGCCATGGCCGAGGGCACCTCGCATCTTTCCGGCGTACTCGATTCCGAGGACGTGCGCGCCTCCATTCGCGCTGTGGAGGCTCTGGGCGCCGAGGTCGATTTGAAGGCCCAGCCCGACGGGTCGCTTTCCGGCACCGTCACCGGCTGGGGCGCCGAGGGGCCCAGCCAGCCTGCCGCCCCCATCGACTGCGGCAACTCGGGCACCACGGCGCGCCTGCTCATGGGCATTGTGGCCCCGTGGGACATCGAGGTGACCATCACCGGCGACGAGTCGCTCAAGAAGCGCCCCATGCGCCGCATCGTGGCGCCCCTGGCGAAGATGGGCGTCGATTTCAAGCCCGAGACGCCGGAGACGCTGCCCATCACCGTGTGCGGCAACCGCGCCCTGCGCGCCATCGACTACGCGAGCCCCATGGCCTCCGCTCAGCTGAAGACCGCCGTGCTCTTGGCCGGCGTTTTCGCCGACGGCACCACCACCGTGAACGAGCCAGCGCCCTCGCGCAACCACACCGAGCTCATGCTGCCGGAGTTCAACGTGCCCACCACCGCCGGCACCCGCGTGGCCACGGTGACCGGCCCCGCCGAGATGCTCGCCTCCGACGTCGTCGTGCCGGGCGACCCCTCCTCGGCCGCCTTCGTGGCCGCGGCCGCCCTGCTGAAGCCGGGCAGCTCCGTCACCATTCAGAACGTGTCGCTGAATCCGGCCCGCATCGGGTTCGTGCGCACGCTGGAGCGCATGGGCGCCGACATCCGCGAGTCCTACGGCGGGCATGAGGGCAAGGAGCCCCGCGGCACCATCACGGTGAACTACACGCCCGTGCTGCGCGGCTGCGAGATCCCCTCCCAGCACATCGCCTCGGTCATCGACGAGATCCCCGTGCTCGCCCTGGTGGCGGCCCATGCCCGGGGCATCACGGTGTTTCACGAGGTGGGGGAGCTGCGCGTGAAGGAATCCGACCGCCTCAAGGCCATCATCGACGGCCTGGCGCTTCTCGGCGTGGACGCCTGGGAAGAGGGCGACGATTTGTTCGTCGAAGGCAACCCGCAGCTGCAGGTGCCCCAAGGTCTCGTCTTCGAGTCTTACGGTGACCACCGTCTGGCCATGACCTGGGCGCTCGTGGGCGCCTGCGGGCGCGTGCCCGTATCGGTGACCCGCTTCACCTGCGTGGCCGTGAGCTACCCCGACTTCCTCGCCGACTTGAAGGGACTGGTGAAATAGTGATCGTCGCCATCGACGGGCCCTCCGGGGCCGGAAAGTCCACCGTGGCCAAGGCCGTGGCCAAAGAGCTCGGCTTCTCCTGCCTCGATACCGGGGCCATGTACCGCGCTATCGCCTGGCGCGCGCTGCAGGACGGCGTCGCGCTCGACGACGAGTCGGCCTTGGGAGTTATCGCCCGCACCTACGACATTGCCTTCGGGCATGTGGAAGGCGACCCGGTGCCGCGCCGCGTATTCATCGGCGACGATGAGGTGACCGACGCCATCCGCACCGCCGAGATCGACCGCGCGGTGAGCCCGGTGTCCGCCGCGCCCGCCGTGCGCGAGGCGCTGCTCGACCAGCAGCGCCGCATCGGCAACGCCGGCGACTACGTGGTGGAGGGCCGCGACATCGGTACCGTGGTGTTTCCCGATGCGGCCGTGAAGGTGTTCCTCACCGCCTCCGACGAGGAGCGCGCCCATCGCCGGGTGCGCCAGAACGTCGATCGCGGCATCGGTTCCATCGACTACGACGAGGTGCTGGCCGACCTGCGCCGGCGCGATGCGGCCGACTCCTCCCGCGCCACAGCGCCCTTGCGCCCCGCCGACGACGCCGTGCACATCGACTCCACCGCTCACTACATCGAGGAAGTCATCGAGCAGATCTGCACGCTAGCCCGAGAGGCGCGCTGATGTTCCTAAAATACTCCGAAATGTGGGACATGGATCTGGGTGGCGAACCCAGCAAGAACGAGATCCCGCACTGGTTCGGCAATGCGGCCTACGTGGTGGTGGGCGGCCTGTGCAAGCTGCTGTTCCGCTACCGGGTGGACAACCGCGACAAGCTGCGCGCTTTCCAAGGCGCGGAAGGGGCGCTCGTCATCTGCAACCACACGTCGTTCTTCGACGTCGTCTTCATGTACCTGGCCGCGCGCCCGAAGCAATGGGTGCGCCTCATGGGCCGCGACAGCCTCTTCGACAACGCCCACGGCCTGCTCGGCCAGGCGCTCTCGCGGGTGGGCGCCTTCCCCGTGAAGCGCGACACCGCCGATATGACCTCCATCAAGCGCGCCGTGCGCATGCTCAAGCGCCAGGAGCTCGTGGGCATCCTACCCGAGGGCACGCGCCGTGGCAAGACCGACCGGGTGCCCTCCATCCATGCCGGCGTGTCGGTGATCGCCCGCATGGCGAAGGTGCCCATCCTGCCCATGACCGTGCGCGGCGTGGAGCGCATCAAGCAGAAGGGCCAGCGCGTCCATTTCCCGAAGGTGACCGTCGACTACGGCGATCCCATTCTCGTCGGCGATTTCGACTTCCTGCCGAAGGACGAGCGCGTGGAAGCCTGCACCTGGTACGCCATGCGCGAGTGCTTCGCGCTGTACTACCGCTGCGCTCCCGAGGACGTGGACATGGCGGCGCTGTTCCCCGAGACGCGCGACTACGCCCCGGTGTTCGCCGAGCATCCTATCCCGCGCCACACGAGCGAGGAGCTGGCCCGCGCCGCCCGCACCGCTCGCGCCGAGAAAGCCGCCAAGGCCGCCGCGAAAGCGAAGGAGAGCTAACCGTGGAAGTGATTCGCGCGAAGCGGGCCGGGGCCTGCTACGGGGTGCAGCGGGCGCTGGACATGGCCGACGAGGTCATCGCCGACGGGAGCCGGGCCTACACGCTCGGGCCACTCATCCACAATCCGCAGGTGGTGGCCGATCTGGCCGCCCGCGGCGCCGAGGCCGTTGGTTCCGTGGAAGATATCTGCTGGGAAGGTGCCGCAGCCGGGGACGCGTCAGCGGAAGGGTCAGCTTCCGCAGCCGGGGACGTGCCGGCGGTGGTCATCCGTTCTCATGGGGTGACGCCCCAGGTGCTCGCCGCTGTGGAAGATCGCGGGTTCACTGTGGTCGATGCCACCTGCCCCCATGTGTCCCGGGCCCAGCACGCCGCCGCGGAGCTGGCCGGCGAGGGCTGCCGCGTCATCGTGGTGGGGGAGGCGGGGCACCCGGAAGTGGAGGGGCTCACTGCCTGGGCCGAGGAAGCCGGCGGCAAGGTGGACGTGGTGGCCGCGCCCGAGGAGATCCCGGAGGGCCTGTACGATCCGGTGGGCGTGGTGGCCCAGACGACCCAGCGCCGCGAGAACTTGGAGGCGGTGGTGGCCGCCCTGCGCGCGGCGGGGCTTGAGCCCATCGTGAAGAACACCATCTGCTCGGCCACGCGCCAGCGCCAGGAGGCCGCAGCCGATCTGGCTTCGGCCGTGGACGCTATGGTGGTCATCGGCGGCCGCAACTCGTCGAACACCACGCGGCTGGCCGAGGTGTGCGCGCTCACCTGCCCGCGCACCTTCCACATCGAATCGGCCGACGAGCTGGATCCGGCCGCCTTTGCCGGTTGCCGCCGCGTGGGCGTCACGGCCGGCGCGAGCACCCCTGAGAACCAGATCGCCGCCGTGGAAAAATTCTTGCGCGCCCTGTAGCCATGGCCACCTACCCCGGAAAAGACATCGAGCGCGAGGCCAATGCGCCCTGTGCCGCCTGCGAGCAGGCGACCCTCACTCCTGCCGAGGCGGCGGCCGCGGCCTGGGCGGGGCCGGCGGCGCGCATTATCGCCGTGGAGCCGGAAAGCCCCGCCGACGACGCCGGCTTTGCGCCCGGCTGCTACCTCACGACTGTGGACGGCGAGCCTTTGCGCGACATCATCGACTGGCGCTGGCTTGCCGCCGACGACGTTATCACTGTGGGCTACATCGATTTGGATGGCGAGGCCGGGGAGGTGGAGCTGGAGCGGGAGCCGGGTGAACGGTGGGGCTTTGAATTCGACGGCGTCCTGTTCGACCGTGTGAAGCTCTGCCGCAACGCCTGCGTGTTCTGCTTCATGCGTCAGCTGCCCGACGGCGTGCGCCCCTCGCTCGTGCTGCGCGACGACGACTTCCGTCTGAGCTTCCTTTCGGGCACCTTCGTCACGCTCACGAACTTGAAGCCGGAAGACGAGACCCGCATCATCGAGCAGCACATCAGCCCCTTGCGGGTGAGCCTGCACGCGAGCGAGCCGGATCTGCGCCGCCGCATGATCGGCAAGCACGCCGCCCATGGCCTGGCGGCCCTCGACCGTCTCCTGGCGGCCGGCATCGAGGCCCATGCGCAAATCGTGCTCATGCCCGGCGTGAACGACGGCGACGCTTTGCGCGAGACCTTGGAATGGGCCTGGGAGCGCCCCGGCATAAACGGCGTGGGCATCGTGCCTCTGGGCTTCACCAAGCACCAAACGGCCCTGCACGAGAGCTTCACGACGCCCGAGGCCGCCCGCGGCGTCATCGATGTGATCGCCCCCTTCCAGCAGCGCGCCCGGGCCGAGCGCGGAGGCCCCTGGGTCTTCGCCGCCGACGAGTTCTACGTGAACGCCTTCGGCGCCGACACCCCGGCCCATATCCCGCCGGCCTCCGACTACGGCGACTACGACATGTTCGAGGACGGCATCGGCATCGTCCGCTCCTATGTGGACGAGTTCGAAGAGGTCTGCGAAAACGGCCTGGCTGCCCGCGCCGCTGAGGCGCTGGCCGCTCGAAACCTCACGGCCCGCTACATCATCGGCGAGGCCATGCAGCCCTTCCTGGACGCCATGATCGCGAACAGCTCCCTGGCCGGCCGCCTCGTCCCCCTCACGGTGAGAAACGACTACTTCGGCGGCAACGTCAACGTCACCGGCCTCCTCACCGCCTCCGACATCGCCCCCGCCATCAAGGCCGCCAGCGAGGAAGAAGAAGGGACCCACCAGCTCTTCCTTCTCCCTAAAGTCATCTTCAACGACAACGGCGTGACGCTCGATGACATGACCGTGCAGGATATCGAAAACGCGGCCGGCGCCCCGGTGTCCGTGGTATCCTGTAACCCGCTCGATTATCTGCCTGAGATCATAAAGCTCGCCCAAGACGAGTCGTAAAGAATAGCGAGGATACCCATGGCCCTTCCCATCGTCGCCATCGTGGGCCGCCCGAACGTGGGCAAGTCCACCTTGGTCAACCGCATCGCCCAAACCGGCGACGCCATCGTGCACGAGATGCGCGGCGTCACCCGCGACCGCAGCTATCATAAGGCCGACTGGAACGGCGTCGAGTTCATGCTCATCGACACCGGCGGCATCGAGATGGGCGGCGACGACGCCTTCCAAGGCTCCATCCGCGCCCAGGCCTTCGAGGGGGCGCGCGAGGCCGACGTCATCATCTTCCTCGTGGACGGCAAGGCCGGCATCAACACCGACGACGAGGAGGTGGCCCGCATCCTGCAGAAGGCGGGCAAGCCGGTGTTCGTCGCCGTGAACAAGATGGACAACCCGGCCCGCATGGATGAAGTGTGGGAGTTCTACGCGCTCGGCCTGGGCGACCCGTGGCCGGTGAGCGCCCAGCACGGCAACGGCACGGGCGACTTGTTGGATGAGGTCGTGAACGAGCTGCGAAAGGTAGAGGTCGTTCCGGAAGAGGAGGTCGAGGCCATCAACGTGGCCATCATCGGCCGCCCGAATGCGGGGAAAAGCTCGCTCACCAACAAGCTCACCAACAACAACCGCTCCATCGTGTCCGATGTGGCCGGCACCACGCGCGACGCCATCGACACCCTGGTCGAGCACGAGGGGCAGATGTACCGTATCGTGGACACCGCGGGCCTGCGCCGCAAGAGCCAGATCGACGAGGACGTGGAATACTACGGCTTCGTGCGAGCCATGCGCGCCATCGACCGCGCCGACGTGGCCCTGCTCGTCATCGACGGCACCCTGGGCCTCACCAACGAGGACCAGCGCGTGGCCGGGTATGCCGCCGAGCGCGGGTGCGCCATGGTGATCGTGCTGAACAAGTGGGATATCGTGGAGGGCCCCGAGGAGAAGGCGAAGATCCGCGAGCGCATCGAGGACCGCATGACGTTCGTGGGCTACGCGCCGGTGGTGGCCATCTCTGCGCTCACCGGCAAGCGCGTCGACCGCATCTGGAGTGCCATCGACGACGTGTATGCCAACTACAGCCGCACCATCCCCACGGCCCGTTTGAACACCTGGCTCGCCGGTATCCGCGAGACGGGGCACACCGTGTCGAAGGGCAAAGCGGTGTTACGCATGAAGTACCTCACCCAGACCGGCACCTGCCCGCCGCACTTCACCTTCTTCGTGAATCGCCCCGATGTCGTGGACGACAACTACGAGCGCTACCTTGAGAACCGCATGCGCGAGGCCTTCCCCTTGGAGGGCACCCCCATCCGCCTCAAGTTCAAGAAGAAGGACTAACCCGTGGACACCGTCATCACGTATCTGACCCTGTCGTTCATCGTCTCGTTTTTGCTGGGCTCCATCCCCTGGGGCGTCATCGTCTCGAAGCTGGCCTTTCACAAGGACATCCGCGACGAGGGATCGGGAAACATCGGCACCACCAACGCCTTCAGGGCCATGGGGAAGGTCGGGGGTGCGCTCGTGTTCGTGCTCGATTTCGGGAAGGGGCTTTTGTCCGGCTGGCTCGCGGCCTTTGTGTTCGCCCCGGCCATAGCTGCGGTGCCGGTGGACGCCGTCACTCCCGACGGCCAGCTGCTTCTCGGCATCTTCGGCAATCCGGCTTTGAATCCGGTGGGCCTCGCTTTGGCCCTCGCTTTCGCGGGCTGCACGCTCGGCCACATCTTCAGCCCCTGGCTCAAGTTCAAGGGCGGCAAGGGTATCGCGGTGGCCGCCGCTTGCCTGTGGTTCGTATTCGGTCCGGTGGGTTTTTTCATCGAGATCGCCGCGTTCGCCCTCGGCATCGCCATCACCCGCTGCGTGTCCGTGGGCTCCATCGCCGCGGCGGCCATCTGCCCGCTGCTCGCCCTATACTTCTACTGGGGCCAGTGGGTACCTTGGCTCATCATCGCTGCCACGGCCTGCGTCGTCATCTGGGCCCACCGCGCCAACATCGCCCGCCTGCGCGCGGGCACGGAGAACAAGATAGGTGGTAAGAAAGCAGCCTAGCATCAACCATGGTTGAGCGAAGCGGAGATACGGGGTGTTCTGACCGAGCGAGTTCCGCAGCGACTGAAACAGGACTCAATGTCCTGTTTCACAAAGCGAGGACTGTCTGAGCGAATCAGAATACCGCGTAGCTCCGCTCTGGGGGAGTTGCGACCAAGAGAGAGGATTGATATGCGCGTAGCAGTGATTGGGGCCGGCAGCTGGGGAACGGCGTTGGCGCTCGTGCTGGCGGAAGCAGGCCACGAGGTGGTGCTCTGGGCCCGCACGCCCGAGGTGGCCCGTGCCATCAACGAGGAGCACCGCAACCCTCGGTACCTCTCGGACTACCGCCTTCCTTCCGCCATCCGCGCCACCGCCGACTACGCGTGTGCCTGCGAGGGCGCTGAGGCCGTGGTCATCGTGACGCCCTCGGCCGCCCTGCGCTCGGTGGCCGCCGACCTGCGAGAGCTCATTGCGCCTGCGACCCCCATCGTCATCTGCTCGAAGGGCGTGGAGGAAAAGACGGGCCTGCTTCCCATCGATACCTTCGCCGCCGAGCTGGGGAACGCCGGGCGCATGGCGGTGCTGTCGGGCCCCACCCATGCCGAGGAGGTTATTTGTCGCAAGCCGTCGGCCGCGGTGGTGGCGTCGGCCGACGAGGGGACGGCGCTGTTCTTCCGCGACCTGTTCGCCACGCGGTTCTTCCGCACCTACACCTCCGACGACCCGGTCGGGGTGGAGCTGTGCGCCGCCTTCAAGAACGTCATCGCCATTGCCGTGGGCATCTCCTACGGCATGGGCTTCGGCGACAACACTGCGGCGATGCTGATCACCCGCGGTCTCGCCGAGATGAGCCGCATGGTGGTGGCCGCCGGGGGAGAGGCACTCACCTGCATGGGGCTCGGGGGCGCCGGCGACATGGTGGTCACCTGCATGTCGCAGCACTCGCGCAACCGGCGGTTCGGCGAGCAGTACGTGGCCCGCGGCCTTACCCTGGACGATTTCACGGCGCAGACCCACATGGTGGTGGAAGGGGCCATCGCCTGCAAGACCCTGGCCACGCTCGAGGCCCGCTACGGGGTCGATTTGCCTCTGACTGATACGGTGCGCAGCGTCGTGTGGGAAGGGGTGAACCCGCGCGAGGCCGCGGCCGCCCTCATCGATCGGCCGCTGAAGAGCGAGTTCTACTAGAGCGATCTTTCAGGTTGTCCGGCCTTTAACGCCGGGACGGGGGTGCCGTGCTCAAACAGCGGTCTATGGCACTTCTCGTCTGGGGGTTCGGGCCTTTCCGTTTGCCATAGACCGAACTGCGCGCGGCACCCCCGCCCCGAATCTCGGGTTTGCTTCGTAAAATACGAGCGATTGCCTTAAGATTTCGCCAGGTAAACGGGGTGCATACATGGTCGCAACCGTCGGGCCTTCCCGCTTTCACGAGGACGGGAAGGCCTTATTGTTGTCATCAGCCGAGCGGAAGGGCGGAAATCCGGGCAACCGGGCGCCCGTACCGCGAGGTCCTTGACAACCAATTCGAGCTTTCCGTCGCACCGTCTCCTGCGTGAACCCTCCTCTCTCCTCTCTCAAAACCCTCGCGGCGGAAACGATTTCCATGCGCACGTTATCCCCTTCTCCTCCGTGCGTACTGAGCAAAGCTCCTCCGGTTCCCCTGCCGGAGGAGCTTTTTTATGGGCATCTCTTTGCGGCCGCGCCTCGTTTTCCCCTTGTCGTATGCCGTTTTCGCCTTGCAGTTTCCCCTCTGATGACGTACTGTTAAGCAAGCAAATTTCGAAGGGGAAGGGTGCGCCGCCGCTATGAAGACGACCGAGAACGCCGTCCGGGATCGGAAGGGCTTCGCGCGCCTGACCTTGGTCATCGTGCTCATCTTTGCGGTCATGGGGGCCTCTATCTGGGCCGTCTCGAAGAAGACCTCCGACGACATGGCCGATGCCGCCATTCTGAACCTCAACGAGAACTTGAACCTCATGGAAAGCACGGTGGAGGCCATTCAGGACAGCGAGGCGCAGTTCCAACGGCTTTTGGCCACCGAGCTGGCCGCTGCGGGCGATCCGGCCGCCGCTGTGGAGCGCTTGGGCAAAAGCGATGCCGCCGCGCTCATCTCCGTCGTGCCCCAGGGGGCCGACGTCGGCGTCTCCAACGACGGCGCCCCCTTCGATCCGGCGTCGCTCGATTTCAGCGGCGGGGGAGCCATCGGGGGGCTGCCCGTCTCCCAGGCCTATGTGAACGCCGAGGGCAGCTGGGCTTACACGGTGAAGTGTCCCATCGAGCGCGACGGCGTCCCCATCGCCGAGCTGTACACCGAGTACACCTTCGATGCCATCGACCAGTCGCTGCCCCAGGGCTTCTACGGCCAGCGGGCCGTGCTCTATCTCATGGACGCCGCCACGGAGCGCTTCGTGCTGAAGCCCGAGGGCATGGGCGAGCGTGATGCGGGGCATGTGAATCTGGAGGACTTCTACCGGGCCAACAACATCACTGACCCGGCCATTCTCGCCATGGTGGAAGACGGCATCGCGAACCGCGAGAACATCATGTTCGCCCATAAGGTGAAGGGCACTGAGGCCCTGTGCTATTTGTGGTCCATCGGAGATGGCACCACCTATCTGGTGGGCTATGTGCCCATGGAGGCCATCCAGCGCGAGGCCCAGGCGGTGAACGTCGCTCTGGTCATGGTGGCTTCCATCACGATTGCGGCCTTCTGCCTGTGCGTCATCCTCTACGGCTTCAACCGGCGCAAGCAGGCCCGGGCCCAGCGGGCACGGGAGGAGGAACGCGCGCTGCACGCCGAGCAGCTCGCCCAGGCGCTTCGGGCGGCCGAGGTGGCCAACGAGTCGAAGTCGGCCTTCCTTGCCAACATGTCCCACGACATCCGCACCCCTATGAACGCCGTGCTTGGCTTCACCACCATCATCGAGAAGGAGGCCGACAACCCCGCGAAGGTGCGCGACTGCGCCGGCAAGATCATGGCCTCGGGGCGCCATCTGCTCGACCTCATCAACGACGTGCTGGACATCTCGAAGATCGAGAGCGGCAAAGCGTCGCTCACCTTGGCGGAGTTCGATTTGGGCGACTCTCTGGCGGCGGCGGAATCCATCATCGCGCCCATGGCCCGGGACAAGGGGCAGACGTTCTGCGCGGAGATCCGCTCTGTCCGCCACGAGCGCCTCATCGGCGACGAGACGCACCTCAACCAAATTCTGCTGAACTTGCTGTCGAATGCCGTGAAGTACACCCCGGAGGGCGGTCGCATCTGGCTGCGCTTCATCGGGCTTCCGGCGCATTCCAACGCACTGGAGCATCTGCGCATCGAGGTTGAGGACGATGGCTACGGCATGACGCCGGAGTTCCTTAAGACCATCTTCGACTCGTTCACGCGCGCCGAGAACTCCACCACCAACAAAGTGCAGGGCACGGGGCTCGGCATGTCCATCACCAAGAGCCTCGTCGACCTCATGGGCGGTACCATCGAGGTGGAAAGCGAGGTGGGGAAGGGGTCGTTGTTCCGGGTCGATCTGGAGCTGCGCATCCCCGAGGAGCAGGCTGCCGGATACTTCTGGGAGCGCGCCGGCATCAAGGGCATGCTCGTGGCGGACGCCTCGCCTGCGGCGCACGGGGCCATCGCCGAGTTCATGGAGGGCACGGGCGTGGAAGTGGACGGGGCGGCCAGTGCCGATGCGGCTCGCAAGCTGGTGGAGGCGCGCGGCAGCTACGACGTGGTGCTCGTCGGCGTCCCGTGGCTTAATGACGCCGCCGTGCGCGCGGCCGACGACCTGCGGGCGAGCGCGGAGACGCCGCTTCTGTTCATGCTCGAGCACACCTTCGACCAAGACGACGATGTGGTGCTGCCGCAAGGCGCGGCGGTGCTGACCAAGCCCTTCTTCCCCTCCATGCTGAAGCAGAAGATCGAGACCGTGCGCGGCGTGGGCACTGACGAGGACGACGATCTGGCCCAGGTACTTTCCGGCAAGCACTTCCTCGCCGCCGAGGACAATTTCCTCAACGCCGGCATCCTCACGGATCTGCTGGAGATGGAGGGCGCCACGGTGGAGATCGTCGAGAACGGCAAGCTGGCCGTCGAGCGCTTCGAGCGCTGCGAGCCCGGCGAGTTCGACGCCATCCTCATGGACGTGCAGATGCCAGTCATGAACGGGCATGCGGCCGCCCAGGCCATCCGGGCGCTCGCGCGGGCGGATGCGGCGACTATTCCCATCTTCGCCATGACCGCCGATGCCTTCGTGGAAGACGAGAAGGCGGCGCTGGCCGCCGGCATGAACGCCCATGTGGCGAAGCCCTTGGAGATAGACGAGCTGCGGCGCGCCGTCGACCGCTTCGTCGAGAAAGGACGATCATGAGACCTATCGCGAGCAAGCGCGTCCGCAAGGGGGCCGTGGCAGTCGTCGCGCTCGTCGGCGCTCTGGTGCTCGGAGCCTGCAGCACCTCGGCGCCGGCGGAGAATTTGGCCGTGCAGGATGTCGACGAGGAGAGGACGGTGAACTTCTTCAGCCCCATGGAGAAGATCAGCCCCGACACCGAGAACACGGCCCGCACGGCCAGCGACCTGACGATCGCCATGGCGGAGGAGCGGCTCGGGCTCACGCTGGCCTATCACACCTACACGGCCGAGAACTACCAGGACAAGACCTACGACGAGGTGTGCCTGGAGCGGGCCCGCAATAATTCGGACGATCTGTACCTGCTGAACACCGACACCATCGTGACCCTCGGGTCGGAGGGGCACCTCGCCGACTTGTCGGGGCTTTCCTGCGCCCAGAACCTGCGGGAGGTGGTGCGCACGGCCAACACGGTCGACGGCAAGCTCGTGGCCATTCCCCAAGAGGTGGTGGCCTACGGCCTGTTCGTGAACAAGGATATCTTCGACGAATGCGAGCTTTCGCTGCCGAACACGCCCGAGGAGTTTCTGGAATGCTGCCGGGTTCTCAAAGAGAAGGGCTATGAGACGCCCGTCGGCGCCAACCGCTGGTGGCTGGAGACCTTCGTTTTCGCCCAGGCCTACGCCGATCTGTACAACGGAGGAGATGTGGCCGCCGAGGTGCAGGCTCTCAACGCCGGCGAGACCCGTTACAGCGACTACATGCGCCCCGGATTCGAGTTCTTGAAGACGCTGATCGGCCTCGGCTACGTCGACGCCGAGAACGCGCTGGTGAGCGAGGCCTTCGAGGGGGCCGGCGAGGGCGAGGACTTCATGGCGGGAACGTGCCCCATCGTCATGGCCTACTGGGGCGCGGCCAACACCGATACCGCCTACGGCAGCCCCTCATTCGATATGGAGGTTATCGGCTTCCCGAGCGCGCGCGGCCAGATGCCCGTGCTCTCCATGACCGGATGCGCCGTGGGCGAGCGGGCCGAGCACCGCGACGAGGCTCTCAAGGTGGTGGACGTCATCTGCTCGGACGAGGCCCTGCAGCTGTACGCCGAGACCAACCGCGTTATCTCGCCTTCGAAGAACGTGGAAGTGGATTGCGCCGAGCCGCTTCGCCCCTTGAACGATTTGGTGCAGGCCGATACCTACGTGCTCGCCTCGAACGCGGGTATGGACGTGGAACAGTGGGGCAATGTGTGCCTCATCGTGCGCGATTTGCTCGGTGGGGCGACCGTTGACGAGTGCATGGCGAAGCTGGACGCCCTGCAGGACGCGGCGGCCTGATCGACCTGTCCGCGCTCTCGGACGCTACGGGGTCTCGGCTTGCCCCGGCGCCTGGGAGCGCTACCTGGTGAGAGGCTGCTGCTCTAGTTTCAGGAGGGCGGCGTTGATGTCGTCGGTGGGCTTGCCGGTGGCGGTGACGATGCGGTGCGTTGGTACGAGCAGGGGAGTGGGGCAGGCGCGCAGGGCGGCTCCGACGGAGCGGAAGGAGCCGGGGCGGCCCAGGGTCTCGGCGAGGGCGCGGGCCGTGGTCGTGTGCCCGTAGGGGATGTTCGCCGCGGCCTTCCATACCTCCTGCTGGAAGGCGCTGCCCTCGGGGCGCATGGGAACGGTGAACGCCGATCGCTGGCCGGCGAGGTAGGCCATGATCTGGTTGGCGGCCTCGGTGGTGAGCGCTGTGGGCTGCCGGTCGCCGGGGAGGTTCTGCTCGCCGAAGCTGACGGCGGTTACGGCGGTGCCGTCGGCGGCGATGGTGACGGGCCCGA
Organism: Adlercreutzia rubneri; assembly: GCF_009755265.1. Lineage (NCBI taxonomy): Bacteria > Bacillati > Actinomycetota > Coriobacteriia > Eggerthellales > Eggerthellaceae > Adlercreutzia > Adlercreutzia rubneri. The sequence continues at coordinate 55,054 of NZ_WPOO01000015.1, forward strand.
ACTTCGTCGGATAGGTGAAGAAGGTGCTGCGAGTCGTGCTGGGCATGGGTGTCCTCGCTCTCGTCGGAAGGCGTCGGCGCCCCATCGGGGCGCGGGCGCATCTGCGGGGCCGGCCGTGGGCGTCGGGCCGCTCCGTGCAGGTTTGCCGCTGATGGCCATTATAGGCCGTCGGAGCACCGTCGTCGCGGTAGAATGTCGCCATCGGAAAGCCGCGAGATGAGGATGCGTCCTATGTACCAACCTGTGAAAATCGCCCCGTCTATCTTGTCCGCCGATTTCATGAACCTCGGGCAGGACATTCGCATGATCGAGGAGGGCGGCGCCGCCTTCGTCCATATCGACGTCATGGATGGCCACTTCGTGCCGAACCTCACCATGGGTGTGCCGCTCTTGAAGCAGCTCAAGCCCGCCACGAACCTTCTGTGCGACGTGCACCTCATGATCGACAATCCGCTGGACGAGCTGCCCTGGTTCATTGACGCCGGCGCCGACCTTTTGAACGTGCACGTGGAGGCGCTGGACGAGGCCGATCTGGCGCGGGCCATCGCCCAGATCCACGAGGCGGGCCTTCTGGCGGCGGCGGCCTTAAAGCCCAAGACGCCCGTGAGCGCGCTTTCGCCGGTCATCGCCGAGCTGGACATGGCGCTCGTCATGTCGGTGGAGCCGGGCTTTTCCGGGCAAAGCTACATCGCGGGGTCCGATTTGAAGGTGGCCGAGGTGGTGCAGATGGCGCGGGCGGCCGGCAACGAGGAGCTGCTCATCCAGGTGGATGGCGGCATCGGTCTGGCCACGGCGCCGCTTGTGGCCGCCGCCGGGGCTGATGTGCTCGTCTGCGGCAACGCCGTGTTCAAGGCCGACGACCCGCGGGCGGCCATTGGCGCCGTGAAGGGCGCGGCCGATGAGGCCCGCGAGGCTGCCTTGGCCCGTGGCCAATGGAATTAAGAGGAAGAAGAAGCGCGATGAGCAACACCGAGGAAAACCTTGCGGCCGTCGAGCGCGAATTGGCGGCCGATGTGGCCATGGCCGAGGGGCGCGCCGATGCCGAGGACGCCACCCTGCCCGAGCCGGCGGCGGGCTTCATCTACCTGGACTACGCCGCCACCGCCCCCCTGTGCGCCGAGGCGGCCGGTGCCATGGCGCCCTTCCAGGTGCCCGGGCCTGCGAACTTGGCCGTGAATGCCAATGCCAACGCCCTGTACGGGGTGGGGCGCGCCGCCTTCGACCTTCTGGAAAGCGCCCGGCGCCGCGCGGCCCGGGCCCTGGGCGCCCGGCGCCCCGATGAGATCGTCTTCACCTCCGGCGCCACCGAGGCCGACGACGCGGCCATCCTCGGCCTTGTGCAGGCGGCTGCCGAGCAGCGGCGCCTTACCGGCCAGAAGGACCGCGCCCTGCACGTCATCACCTCCGCCATCGAGCACGATGCCGTGCTCGCGCCCTGCCGGCGCCTCGAGGGCGAGGGCGTGCTCGTCACCTACCTGCGCCCCAACCGCCAGGGCTTCATCGAGGCCTCGTCGCTGGCCGAGGCGCTCACCGACGACACGGTGCTCGTCTCAGTGCAAGCGGCGAATTCCGAGGTGGGCGCCATCCAGCCCATCCGCGAGCTGGCGGCGCTGGCCCACGAGCGCGGCGCCCTCTTCCACACCGATGCCGTGCAGGCCCTGGGCAAGATGCCGCTCGATGTGCAGAAGCTCGGCGTGGATGCGGCTTCCTTCTCGGCCCACAAGATCGGCGGCCCCAAGGGCGTGGGCGCCCTGTACCTGAAGGCCCGCACTCCCTTCGCCCCCTACCTTTTGGGCGGCGGTCAGGAATCCGGTCGCCGCAGCGGCACCCAGAACGTCGCCGGCGTCACCGGCTTCGTCGCCGCCCTGGAGGCGGCCCAGGAAGCCGAGCCGGAGGAGTCCGCCCGCCTGCGCGCCCTGCGCGACCGCCTCTATGCGGCCATGGGCTCCATCGGCGGCATCCAGCCCACGGTGGAGGTGGATGCGGGCAGCCGCGACTTTCTCCCCAACATCGTCCACGGCCTGGCCGATGAGTGGGAGAGCGAGACCATGGTACTGCGCTTCGACCAGCTCGGCATCTGCGTCGCCGGCGGCAGCGCCTGCTCCAGCCACTCCCTGGAGCCGAGCCACGTCCTGCGCGCCATGGGCGTCACCGGAGATACGTCCTACAACGCCCTGCGCATCTCCATGGGAAGATACACCACCGAGGCCGATATAGCGGCCTTCGAGAAGGCATTAAAGAAGGTACTAAACTGGTAAAGGAAGAGTATGGAACTCGTAAACACCCATTGCCATTGCGTCTATTCCGGCCACGGCACCGGAAGCATCGCCGAGTACGCCGACGCCGCCGCGGCCGCCGGCCTCACCACCCTCGCCTTCACCGAGCACTTCCCGCTCTCTGCGGCCTTCGACCCGGACGAGTACCTCTCCATGAGGCCGCAGATGGTGAATGCCTACCTGGCCGAGATCGACGAGGCCCGCGCCCGGCACCCGCAGATCGAATTCGTCACCGGCACCGAGATGGACTACCTCGGCGCCTTGGAGGACCGCCAGCTCACCGAGGAGGCCCTGGCCCCCTTCCGCTTCCGCCTTCTTTCGGTGCACTTCATCGACGGCTGGGCCTTCGACGATCCCGATCAGAAGGCCCGTTGGAAGGAGCCCGGGGCGCCGGACGCCATCTGGCGGCGCTACGGCGAGCTGTGGTGCGAGGCGGCATCGAATGCGAGCCTGCCCTACGACGCCATGAGCCATCCGGATCTCGCGAAGAAGTTCGGCTATTACCCGAGTTTCAGCCTGGAGCGCCTCTACGACGAGATGGCCGAGGCGGCGCGCGCCGGCGGCCGCATGGTGGAGGTGAACACGTCGGGCGGCTACTACGCCTGCACCGAAATGTTCCCGGCCCCGGGGCTGCTCGCCGCTTTCTGCCGCGCCGGCGTGCCCTGCACCGTGGGCTGCGACTCCCACGACCCGGCCAACGTGGCCCGGGACATCGAGCGGGCCTACGGGCTCATGTACGAGGCGGGCTACAGAAGCGTTACCGTCCCGACAGCCACAGGCGACCGTCGAAGCATTACCATCGAATAGGGTGCGTCCGCGATAGGGCGCGCCGATTCCGTTCCAAGAAAGAAGCTGATCATATGGGATTGTTCAACAAGGCCGACAAGGCCAGCACTGAGGCTCTTTCCAAGCGGGGCGAGTCCCATCTCGCGCCGCGCACGTTCAACATGACCATCGGCGGCCTGGAGAAGGCGCTGCTGAAGGAGTTCCCGGCCGAGGATGCCGAGAAGTGGGACCGCACCGGGCTTCTGGTGGGGGAGCGCTCGCTGCCCGTGACCCGGGTGGCCGTGGCCCTGGACGCCACGCCGGGTGCTGTGGCCGCTGCCGCTGAGGCCGGGGCCAACGTGCTCCTCACCCATCATCCGGCGTTTCTCGAGGCCCCCGATGCCTTCGCGCCCGAGGCGAGCGCCCTGGAAAGCCCCGGGGCCGTGGTATGGGCCGCCATCCGCAACCAGGTGGCGCTCATGGATTTCCACACGGCGCTCGATGTGAGCCCGGCGGCGGCCCGGGTGCTGCCCGGTATGCTGGGGCTCAAGTTCACGCTGCGCTTCGCCGAGCCTTTGGAGGGCTCGCGGCGCAAGGGCTACGGGCAGATCTGCGAGGTGCCCGACAACGACGGCGAGCCCGAGGCCTTGGCGCGCCTGGCTGCCCGCTGCATGGCGGTCTTCGGCCGCGCGCCGCGGGTATGGGGCGCCCCCGATGCGCCGGTGCGCCGGGTCGTCACGGCCACGGGCTCGGCGGCCAGCCTCGCGCCGGCGCTTGTCGCGGCCGGGGTGGACGCCGTCGTCTGCGGCGAGATGAAGTACCACACCGCGCTGGAGCTGGCGGCGGCGCACGTGGCCGTCATCGAGCTCGGCCACGATGCGAGCGAGCTGCCCTTGGTGGCCGTGCTGGCCGAGGCGCTGGCCCGCGCCGGTGTCCCTGCCGAGGCGGTGACGCTTGTCGATCAGTCCGAGAACTGGTGGACGCCGGAGGCCGTCCGCGTCTAGTTGCGTAATTTTCTCCATTGCCCCTGCCCAAGATCTGGGTTTTCGCCTATTATTGTCAGGGAGAAAACAGAGATCGAAAGTGAGGTTCCATGGAGGCTACGCGCGACGATATCGAAGGTCTGTTCGAACTGCAGCGCATCGATCTCGAGATCAAGCGCCTGAGCAAGGAGCTGGACGAGCTGCACCAGCGCGGCATCATCGTGGCCGCCCGCGACAAGAAGGCCGCCATCGAGGCCAAATCCGAGCAGGTGGCCGAGCTCAAGCGCGCCACCACGAAGAAGATCACCCGCATCGACGACGAGGACGCGTCGCTTGCCAAGAAAGAGGCCGGCGTCCAGGCCGCCATCGACGCCGCTCACGGCGACTTCCGCAACGTGGAGGCCCGCACCAAGGAGCTGGCGGGCATCGTGCGCCGCCGCGCCACCATCGCCGAGGATCGCGCCGGGGTGGCCGCCGAGCTGGACAAGATCAGCGCCATGGAGGCCCAGATCTCGCTCGCCCTGGAGGAGATCGCCGCCAAGGAGCAGGAGGCCATCGACTCGTTCCAGAAGCAGGGGGGCGACCTCAAACTCGCCATCGCCAAGCTGGAAGCGGCTCGCGGCCAGGTGGAGGCGAAGGTCTCCCCGCAGCTATTGGACGTCTACAACCGCACGGCGGCCCGCTCCGGCGTGGCCATCGGCGTGCTCGACGGCAACCGCTGCGGCGCCTGCCGCACGGTCATCGACGGCGGCCGTCTTATCGATCTGCGCAACCAGGCACCGCTGGGTATGTGCCCCTCGTGCAAGCGTTTGCTGGTGATCGCATAATTTCTGTTGCCCTCACCGCGCGCGCTGTGCTATAGTTGGCGAGCTGTGTCCAAAACGAAACAACAAGCACTACGGAGTTGATATCAATGTCGAAGGTTTGCGAAGTTTGCGGTAAGCACCCGGTTGCCGGTCGTAGCATCAGCCACTCTCACCGTGTGAGCAACCGCGTGTTCCGTCCCAACATCCAGAAGATCACCATTCGCGACGCGAAGGGCCATGTCCGTCGCGCCAACGTGTGCACCTCCTGCATGAAGGCCGGAAAGGTGGAGCGCGCCTAGCAAGAGCGCTTCCGCTTTCTTTTCCAGAGAATCCAAAAGCCCGCCCTGCGGGCTTTCTCTGTTTTGGCACAAAGTTGACGACGCGAAGGAGGCGGGGCGGCCCGCGCGCAGGTTGCGCAGCGACTGGAACAGCCCAGTGAGCTGTTCCACCAAGCGAGCCATTGCTTGAGCACGGGTCGTCCCGCCTCCTTCGCGGCGCCCCCGGTGATGCGAGTTCGTTTGTGGAATATGGCCGACTGTCATCGGGGGGTAACGGCGGCGGAGTGTTCGTTGCGCTATACTCTTCTCGACTATGTATGCAAAGCTCAGCGGAAAGGATTTGTCCCATGAGTTCTACGATACCCGGCAACCTCCACGTTGCCAACGACGTGCTGGCCGATTTGGTCGGTAACGCCGCCATGGAATGCTACGGCGTGGTGGGGGTGTGCGCGCCCAACGCCGCCGACAGCATCGCCAAGATCCTGCCCGCCTCGCGCCTGCGCCGCGGCGTGGTGGTCAGCTCTCTGGAAGAGGGGGTGCACGTCGATCTGTACATCGTCGTGGAATACGGCACCAACATCGCCACGGTTTCCCGCAACCTCATCGACCAGGTCAGCTTCGCGCTGAAGGAGTACGCGCGCGTGCCGCTGGCCGGTGTGGATGTTCACGTCATGGATGTCAAGGTGCGCCGCTAAGGCTCATCGCGAGATGGGCTCAAGTGCCCGCCTGATGCGGGCAGCTCGCCCTTGAAGGAGAATTAACCCCTCATGTCTACTACGACTTACTCTTCCAATAACGTGCTGAACGCCGTGGCCGCCGCTGCCAAGGTTCTCGACGAGCGCAAGGAGGAAGTGAACCGCCTGAACGTGTTCCCGGTGCCCGACGGCGACACCGGCACGAACATGTCGCTCACCATCCAGTCGGTGGTGAGCAACGTGGCGAACCTTCCCATCGGTGCTCTGGGAGCCGATATCCGCAAGGCCATCACCACCGGTGCCCTCATGGGGGCGCGCGGCAACTCCGGCGTCATCACCTCCCAGATCTTGCGCGGCCTATGCGAGGGCAGCCAAAGCTTCGACGAGTTCGATGTCGAATCCATCGCCGCCTCCTTCGATCGCGCTCGCGAGGTGGCCTTCCAGGCCGTGCGCAAGCCGGTGGAAGGCACGATCCTCACGGTGCTGCGCGATTCCGCCGCCGCCGCCAAGGTGGCCGTCGAGCAGGAGCTTTCCATCCCCGAGGCCCTGGACGCCATCGTGGCCGAGGCCTACGCCTCGGTGCAGCGCACGCCCGACCTTCTGCCTGTGCTCAAGGAGCATGGTGTGGTGGACGCCGGCGGTTTCGGCCTGGCCATCCTCTTCGACGCCTTCACCGCGGCGCTGCTCGGGCGCTCCGGCACCATGGTCGACGAGATGTCCTTCGCCCGGGGGTCGCACCCCAAGGTGGAGATCGAGCAGGTGAACGACTGGGAGGGCTCCCAGTACCGCTACTGCAACGAGTTCCTCGTGGATTCCGATACCCTGGACAAGGATGCCGCGCTTGAGTTCCTCTCCACCATGGGCGACTGCGAGCTGTGCGTGGGCGAGGTGCCGAAGTTCAAGGTGCACGTGCACTCCGACCACCCCGATCAGGTGCTGAAGTATTTCCTCGATCACGGTCAGATCTCCGAGGTGTTCATCCACAACATGCAGATTCAGTCGGCCGAGCGCACCGAGAAGCTGGCCGCCGAGGAGCAGGCCGAGCGCAAGCCCCTGGGCTTTGTGGCCGTGGCCGCCGGTTCCGGCCAGGCGGAGATCCTGAAGAGCCTCGGAGTCGATGTCATCGTCTCTGGAGGCCAGACCATGAACCCCTCCACGAAGGATCTGCTGGACGCCGCAGGATCGGTGAACGCCGATGCGGTCATCATCCTGCCGAACAACTCGAACATCATCATGGCGGCCAACTCCGCCGCCGAGCTCTCTGAGACGCCCTGTGCCGTCGTGCCTACCAAATCGGTGCCCCAGGCCTTCTCGGCCCTGTTCGCCGTGGATGTGGATGCCTCCTTGGAAACGAACGTCGAGGAGATGACCGAGGCCGCCCAGGCCGTGAAGACCGGCGAGGTCACCTGGGCCACCCGCGACTCCAAGGACGCCGAGGGCAACCCCATCGCCGAGGGCGACGTCATCGGCATCGCCGACGGCTCCATCGAGACGGTGGACGATTCCATCGACGGCGCGGTGCTGACGCTGCTCGGCAAGATGGACGCCGAGGACGCCGATACCTGCACCATTTTGGCCGGCGAGGGCTATTCCGACGAGGATCTGGAGGCGCTCGTGGCGAAGATCGAGGAAGCCTACGACGAGCTGGAAGTTGACGCCCAGCGCGGCGAGCAACCCCTTTACCCCATTGTGTTCTCGGTTGAATAATCTGCTTGAAACTCTCCCGGGACGCGAGCTGGATGGCATGTTCAGTCGCTCAGACAGTCCTCGTTGGTATCGAAGGCGCCAGGGGCATCCTCTCCCCAACATAAGCCGCCTTCGATACCATCTGTGGAACTCGCTTGGTGAACACGCCGTCCATCTCGCGTTTGGCTCTGCCATAATAGAAGGAAGATAGTTTGCCCATTGATCGGGAAAAAGCTACGCTCTCGCTGGACGAGCCCGTGTCCCGGGTTCGTCTGGTGAGCCCTGCGCGGGCTGCGGCGCTCGAGAAGCTCGGTGTGTGCACGCTGCGCGATTTGCTGACACACTTTCCCCGATCCTACATCGACCTCTCGCAGGTGGAGACCTGCGGCACCGCTCGCATCGGGGAGGTCTGCACCATTCGCGGCACGGTGCACGAGATCAAGCTGAAGAAGCCCCGCTACAATCTCAAGCTCGTGGAGATCGCGCTCGTGGATGGCACGGGCATCCTTGTAGTCACCTGCTTTCGCCAGCCATGGCTGATGGATCAGGTGAAGGCGGGGGATGCGGTGGCCGTTTCGGGCAAGGTGACCTTCGACTACGGCTACAAGCGCATGACCAACCCCTTCATCGAGGTGATCGGGGAGGGGGAGGAGGTCACCGGCTCGGTGGTGCCGGTGCATCCGGCCACCGAGAAGCTCACGGCGGCCTGGGTGCGCCGCATCGTGGCCAACGGACTTACGGCCGCCGAAGGGCTTTTCGACCCGCTGCCTTTGGGGCTGCGCCTGCGCTACCGGCTCATGAGCCGCGGCGCCGCGCTGCGTGCCATCCATTTCCCGCGCACCATGGCAGAAGCCGACGAGGCGCGGCGGCGGCTCGTCTATGAGGAGCTTTTGTACCTGGAGCTGTTCCTCATGCAGGAGGGCGCGGCCCGCAGCGCTGGATGCGTGCCCCACGCCCATGTGGTGGACGGCCCGCGGCTTGGTGCCTTCGCCGCCTCGCTTCCCTTCGAGCTCACCGGCGAGCAGCAGCGGGCGCGCGACGAGATTCTTGCCGCCCTGGCGGCGCCGACGGTGGCCAACCACATGCTTTTGGGAGACGTGGGCACCGGCAAGACCGTCGTTGCCGGCCACGCCCTGGCCGCCGCCGCCGACTCCGAGGGGCAGGCCATGCTCCTCGCGCCCACCGAGGTGCTCGCCCGCCAGCACATGGAGGGCCTGGGAGAGCGCTTGGAAGGCGCCGGGGTGCGCGTCGCCCTGCTCACGGGCTCCACGGCCGCCGCCGAGCGGGCCGCCATTGTGGAAGGCTTCGCCTCCGGGCAGGTGGATGTACTCATCGGCACCCATGCGCTGCTCTCCGACGACGTCGTGCCGCGCAACCTCACCCTGGCGGTCATCGACGAGCAGCAGCGCTTCGGCGTAGACCAGCGGGCGAAGCTGCTGGAGAAGGGCGAGGCACCCGACGCGCTGTACCTGACGGCCACGCCCATCCCGCGCACCTTGGCGCTCGCGCTCTACGGCAATCTCACCTTGTCCTACATCAAGCACCGCCCCCACGACAGCGCGCGGCGCACGACGCGGGTGCTCTCCCGCGAACAGCAGGGAGACGCCTTCGAGGCGGCCCGCGAGGCGCTCGGCCGCGGCGAGCAGGTCTTCGTCGTCTGCCCGCTCGTGGGCAAGGACGCCGAGGCGCGTGACGCGAAGGCGGCCGGCCGGACGCGAGATGCCGACGCCGCGGGGGAGGAGTACCACCCGGCCGTGGCCATCGAGGACGATGCCGACTTGTCCGGCGACGACGTGACGGCGGCTACTCGCGAGGCCGAGATGCTGCAGCGCACCACCTTCGCCGACTGGACGGTGGAGCTGCTTCACGGCGGCATGGGCGCTGAGGCCAAGCGCGAGGTCATGGAGCAGTTCCGCAAAGGCGAGGTCCAGGTGCTCGTGGCCACGACGGTCATCGAGGTGGGCGTCGATGTTCCCAACGCCACGGTCATGATCGTCCAGGACGCCGACCGCTTTGGACTCGCCCAGCTGCACCAGCTGCGCGGGCGCGTGGGCCGCGGCGAGAAGGCGGCCGAGGTGTTCCTCGTCTCCGCTTCCCAGCGCGAGGAGTCGCTCGCACGTCTGGCGGCCATGGAGAGCACCGACGACGGCTTCGAGTTGGCCGCCTTCGACCTGTCGCTGCGCCGCGAGGGCGATATCCTCGGGAACCGCCAGCACGGCGCCAGCGGGCTGAAGCTCGTGAACATCATGCGCGACGGCGCCGTCATCGAGGCCGCCCGCGCCGACGCCCAGGCCCTTCTGGAGGTGGATCCGAACTTGGAGGAGCCCGACCACGTCGCCCTGGCTCGCGAGGTTCGCCTCGCCTTCGCCCACGAATCCGCCATCGTCGGCGGGTAGCCTCCGCTCTAACCCCTTCGGAGCGGTCGCAACCGCTCCTGAACCCAGCGACTGCGGTCGCCCGTCCGACCCGACCCGTAGGGGGCGACCTTGGTCGCCCCTCCTCAAGCAAGAAGGAGACACCAATGCGCATCATCGCCGGAGAATTCCGGGGCCGCAAGCTGGACGCCCCCAGAGGCGACGGCACCCGCCCCACCACCGACCGCGTCCGCGAGTCGCTCATGAGCGCGCTCGTTTCCCTGCGCGACGGCCTCGACGGCGCGGTGGTGCTGGACGCCTTCGCGGGTTCGGGGGCCCTGTCCCTGGAGGCTCTTTCCCGCGGCGCCGATACGGCCGTGCTCTGCGAGCGCGACCGGGACGCCGCTGCCGTCATCGAGCGCAACATCACCGCCCTGCGCCTCGGTCACGATCGGGCGCGCCTCGTGCGCGGCGATGTCCTCAAGCGCGGTGCGGCGGCGCCCGGGCGTCCCTTCGACCTCGTCTTCCTCGATCCTCCCTACGCCACCGATCCGGCGGAGATCCTAGGCCTCCTCGGCCGCCTCGGCGACGCAGGCGCCCTGGCCCGTGACCTCATTGTCAGCTACGAACACGACGCCTCCGACGACGATGCCGTGGAGGCGCTGGCCGAAACGTCCGGATACGAAATAGCCTCCCGCCGCCACTTCGGCGACACCACCCTCGATCTTTTGGAGCGTTTGTGCACGGAATGAGGGGGGTATTCCATAGTTTTTCCATCATGGTAGAATGGTAAAACTTAGCGTGCACGACGTCTGTCCGCGCGTGTCCAAATGGGGCCGCGGGGCGATGCGATATAGTCAGGAAGGAACAACATGGACGAAACCGGAGTACTTGGGCTGCTCGAAGAGCTCTCGATCCTCTTGGAGGACTCGAAGCCGGTCTTCGGCAAGAACAACCTTCGCCAGGTCGATATCGCCGCCGCCTTCGACATCATGGACGAGATTCGCGATCTGTTCCCGGCGGAGTTCTCCCAGGCCCGCCAGATCGTGCGCGAGCGCCAGAGCCTTCTGGACGACGCCGAGGTCGAGGCCAACCGCATGATCGAGGATGCCCGCAGCCAGGCCATCACCATCGCCTCCGAGCAGGAGATCGTGCGCATCTCCCAGCAGCAGGCCGACACCATTCTGGCCGATGCCCGCGAGCTGGAGCGCCAGACCCGCGCCGGCGCCGAGGACTACGCCGACGAGGTGTTCGGGCACATCGAGCAGAGCCTCGACACGCTGCTGAACAACACGCGCCGTTGCCGCGATCGCCTGAACGCCGCCCGCTAGGCTGCGTGGCGCCAGTAAGCAAGTAAGTGACGAAGGCGCGCCGTCTGTGGCGCGTCTTCTTTTTTGGAAGTAAATGCCACTTCGACCTAGAAATGGCATGTGACGATGCCACCTCATGGCCGAAATGGCACGATTTGAGTCAAAAAGGGCCGTTTTCGTGACGGCTCGCATGCCATTTCGGGGTCGAAGTGGCATTTACGGAAAGGAAATTGAAATGGCTACGGATGCCACGGCGATTATCGCCATTCCCGAGGCGCTGCTGGAGACGGCGGCGACCCGGCATTTCGAAGGAACGCTCGATCTGGCCGAGCTGGCCGCCGGCCCCGACACCTACACCTTCGCCGCGCCCGTCACCTGGTCGGTGGAGGCCACCAACACCGGCGACGCCATCCTCATCCAGGGAACGGCCGCGGGCGACGCCACGACCCAGTGCGCCCGCTGCTTGGAGGACGTGACCTACGGCTTGGAGGGTGATATCGAGGGGTACTTCCTCATCGGCGGCGAGGAGGAAGCGGAGACACCGGAGGATATGGAAGGCGACGAGTTCGACTTCCTGCCTGACAACCGCAAGATCGATCTGGTGCCGCTCATCGTGGCGGCCCTGCTGCTCGAGGTGCCGCTCGTGCCCCTGTGCGACGACGACTGCAAGGGGCTGTGCCCCCAGTGCGGCGCCAACCTGAACGAGGGGCCCTGCGGCTGCTCCCGCGACGAGGCGGACGTGGAGGCGAGCCCGTTCGCGGCCCTCAAGAACTTCGACTTCGGCGACAAGTAGAAGATCCGGTCCATAACGGCTTTTCAACGAAGGGCGGCGCGGCGGAAACGCTTCGCCGCCCTTCGGGCTATGAGTGCGAAAGGTCGTCTAAAGTTGTCCCGTACGGTTCGGATGCGTGGGAGCGAGGAGGCATGCGGTGAAAGGGGCAGCGAGAGCGCAGGTGCTGCGCCACGGGGTGTTCGTCGTGGCCGTCGGTGTCGTGGGGGCGGCGGCCTCGGTGGTGCTGTGCCTCGTTGTCGGCTGGGCCTACGATCTCGTTTGCGCCCATGGCTGGCTGCTGTACCTTCTGCCCATTTTCGCGGTGGCGAGCCTTCTGCTGTACCGCGCCCTGAAGCTTCCGCTGGACATCACGACGCACACGGTGATAAACGATATCTGCGCCGATCGCCCCATCTCGCCCGCGCTCGCCCCGGGCATTCTGCTCGGCACGGCGGTTTCTATTCTCGGAGGCGCCTCGGTGGGCAAGGAGGCGGCCGCCCTGCACATGGGGGCCTCGCTGGGCGACCTTGTCGCGCGCCCTTTGAATCTGCGGCCCATGACGGGGGTTTGGAAGGGCGAAAGCCATGCCGACGGCGCAGGTGGCGCGGACGGCGGTGACGGCGCGGTTGGGAGCGCGGGCGCAAGCAAAGGCGCGGCCGGAGGCGCAGGCAGCGGCGGAGGCGCCAGCGGCGGCGTGCACGCCTATGCCGCCTCCTGCGGCATGGCCGCGTGCTTCGCGGCGCTGTTCTTCGCGCCCTTGGGATCGACGGCCTTCGTCATCGAGCTCTCCCGCTACGACCGCTCGGTTTGGCGGCATGCGCCCTTCATGCTGCTGGCGTGCTTCGTGGCCTTCGGCCTGGCGAGCATCATCGGCATCGGCGATGTCATTCCCAAGGTGCCGCTGCCTGCGCTGTCATGGCCCGTTGTCGGCCAATGCGTCGTGATCGCCGTCGCCTGCGCGCTGGTGGGAACCGTCTACATTCAAATCATCGACGGCGCCCAGCGCCTCACCAAGCGCATCTCGCAAAACTACTATCTGTGGGCAGCCCTGGGCGGCGTGCTCATGGCGGTGCTGGTCACGCTGTTCGATTGGCGCGGGTTCGAGGGCACGGGCGCCAACCTGCTCTCCGACGCGCTCGCCGGCCGCGCCGGCGGATGGACCTTCGCCGTGAAAGCGCTGCTCACCATCGTGTGCCTCGGGCTTTGGCTGCGCGGCGGCGAGATCATGCCTACCTTCACCGTGGGCGCGCTGCTCGGCGCGAGCTGCACGGTCATGACCCAGGGCGATCCGGCCTTCTCAGCGGCTGTGGGGCTCGTCGCCTTCTTCGCCGCCATGAGCCGCTGCCCGGTGACCGCCTTCCTCATGGGCTGCGAGATTTTCGGCTGGGCCGGCGCTCCCGCGTTCGCTTTGGCCGTGGCCGTCTCCTTCTCCCTCGGCCGCGATGTGGGATTGTACGGACGTGGGGCCACTGGCATTCTGAAGCGCGCGACTTCGGCGGCGCGGGCGCGCCTTGTCGTGAAGAAGCCGTGACCGCTGGCGAATTCGTGGGAAATTGCCCTTGCGGGGCCGCGTGCGGTTGGGTATCATATCAGATCGTGCGTTTACAGAAGAAGTTGTGAACGGCACCCGCTGTTCCCAGCTATAGAAGGAGTAATCGAGATGGCAGTACCTAAGCGCAAAATGGGCCGTGCCCGTACCCACGCCCGTCGCAGCACCAACGACAAGATCGCGGCTCCCGCCCGCTCCATTTGCCCCCAGTGCGGCGAGGTGAAGCTTCCTCACCGCGTGTGCGGCAACTGTGGCTACTATCGCGACCGCGAGGTCATCGAGACCGAGTAGCTTTTGTGCGTGACGGTCGCGGAGGCGCCAGGTAGTCTCCGCGATGTCGGCAAAGCCTCCTCGCATGCCAAGCTGGATAAGCCTGGTCTGCCAGGGGGCTTTTTGGCTATAGGCCCGTGCCTCCGACCGTGTCCGCAGGCTGTGCGGATAGGGCCGGATGCGCAGTGCCCGTGCAACGAAAGACCCTGCCGCCCCGGGCGGCGCATCGTTTTGAGGAGATACGCAACGTGGCAGAACCAGTAACAATCGCCGTGGACGTCATGGGCGGTGACCGCGGCCCGGCCGTGGTGCTGCGCGGTGCCCTGCAGGCCCTTGAGGCCGATCCCGACTTGAGGCTCACGCTCGTCGGGCCGGCCGAGGAGGTGGAGCCCTTCGCCGCCGTTCACGATCGGGCGACGGCGCAGGTGGCCACCGAGGTCATCGAGATGGGGGAGCATCCGGCCGGCGCCGTGCGCGCCAAGAAGGACTCCTCCATCGTCGTGGGCTGCCGGCTCGTGAAGGAGGGCGCCGCCGATGGCTTCTTCTCCGCCGGTTCCACCGGCGCCTGCCTGGCCGCGGCCACGCTCGTCGTCGGGCGCATCAAAGGCGTGAAGCGCCCGGCCTTGGGCCAGGTCATTCCGGCTTGGGCCCGTCCGACCCTGCTCATCGACGTGGGAGCCAACGCCGACTGCAAGCCGGAGTACCTCGTGCAGTTCGCCCAGATGGGCGAGGTGTACATGAACGCCATCATGGGGGTGGAGCGCCCGAAGGTCGGTCTTCTGAATATCGGCGAGGAGGACACCAAGGGAGACCTGTTCGCCCAGGAGGCCCACCGTCTGCTGTCCGAGACCGTCCCCGCCTTCGCCGGAAACTGCGAGGGGGGCGACCTCATGGCGGGCGACTTCGACGTGGTGGTCACCGACGGGTTCACCGGCAACGTCTGCCTGAAGACCATCGAGGGCACGGCCAAGACGCTCATGCGGAACCTGAAGGCCGCGCTCATGTCCACGGCGCTTTCCAAAGTGGGGGCGCTGCTCGTGAAGGGCCCGCTTGGCGCGCTTAAAGAGAAGATGTCGCCGGACACCTACGGCGGCACGCCGCTGCTCGGTGTCAAAGGCGCCGTCATCGTGGGGCACGGCTCCTCCAACGAGACGGCCGTGAAGAACGGCATCGCCGTGGCCGCCGCCACGGTGCGCGCCCATGTGCCGGAGGTCATCGCCGAGCGCGTGGCCGCCGCGCCCGCGTCGGCTTCCGCGGCCGTTGGTGCCGAGGAGGAGGGGGAGGCCGCCGCCTCGGATGCCCGATGAGCCTCACCGCAGAACAGCAGACCAAGCTCGAGCGCGCCCAGAAGATTGTGGGCCGCACCTTCGAGAACACCCAGTACCTGCTCTCGGCCATCACTCATCCTTCCGCCACCGAGGGTCGGGCCGTGAAGTTCTCCTACGAGCGCTTGGAGTTCCTCGGCGATTCCATTCTGGGGGCCTTGGTGGCCAACGCCGCCTTCCATCAGTTCCCCGAACTGGACGAGGGCGGCCTCACGCGCATCAAGGTGGCCCTCGTCTCCGGCGCGAGCCTGTCGGAGGTGGCCGAGAAACTCGGGTTCGCCGACGTCATCGTGTTCGGCTCATCGGAGACCGGCACGGGCCGGCGCGGGCTGCACTCGGCGCTCGAGAACGTCTACGAGGCCGTGGTGGCGGCACTGTTCCTCGACGGCGGCATCGATGCGGCGTGGGCCTTCGTCGATCGCACGCTCATGCCCAAGATGTCGCTGGATCTCGCGCGCGAGCCGGAGAATCCCAAGAGCGCCCTGCAGGAGAAGCTGCAGGAGGGCGGCATCACGCCCACCTATCGGTTGGTGGAGACCCAAGGGCCGCCCCACGACCGCACCTTCGTCGCCCAGGTGTACGCCGGCGACAAGGGGCTCGCGCAGGGTGTCGGCCGCACGAAGAAGGAGGCCGAGAGCCAGGCGGCAAAATCCACGCTCGCGCGCCTCTCCGAGTTCTTCGGCATCGGCATGACCGAGGAGCAGGCCGCCGAGAAAGCGGCCGAGAAGGCGGCGCGCGCCGAGGAGAAGGCCGCCACGAAGGCGGCGCGGGTCGCCGAGCGCGAGGCTGCGGCCGCCGCGAAGGCCGCCGCGAGGGCCGAGCGCGCCGCCGCCAAGAAGAAGCAGGATTAGGCGCCCATGTATCTGAAATCTCTCGTTCTCAAGGGCTTCAAATCCTTCGCCGACCGCAGCGCGCTCACGCTGGAGCCGGGCATCACCGCCGTGGTGGGTCCCAATGGGTCGGGCAAGTCGAACATCTCGGACGCTGTTCTGTGGGTGCTCGGCGAGCGCAACGCCAAGAACCTGCGCGGCCAGGCCATGGAGGACGTCATCTTCGCCGGCTCCTCGGCGCGCAAGGCCTCCGGTCTCGCCGAGGTCGATCTCGTGCTCGACAATTCCGACGGCACGCTGCCGGTGGATTTCGACGAGGTGGCCATCACCCGGCGCATGTACCGCAACGGCGAGAGCGAGTACCTCATCAACGGCACCGTGGCCCGGCGCATGGACGTGTTGGACATCCTGCACGACTCGGGCCTGGGCACCGGCACCCATTCCATCATCTCCCAGGGCTCGCTCGACTCCATCCTGCAGAGCAAGCCGGAGGATCGCCGCGCGCTCATCGAGGAGGCCGCCGGCGTTCTCAAACACAAGCAGCGCAAGGCGAAAAGCGAGCGGAAGCTGGCGAACATGGACCAGCACCTTTTGCGCGCCCGCGACGTGGTGGGGGAGGTGGCCCGGCAGCTGGGGCCGCTCGAGCGCAAGGCCAAGAAGGCGCGCACCTACCAGGAGCTCGCGGTGCAGCAGGCGGAACTGGCGCTATCGCTGGCGGTGGACGATTTGCGGGGGCTTCAGAAGGAGTGGGATGCGGCCAAGGCGCGGGAGGCGGCGCTTGCCGCCGAGCTGGAGGAGCGAAGGGGCGCCATCCAGGAGGCCGAGGCCGCTGTAGAGGCGCTGCAGGAGCGCATCCGCCAGCAGACGCTGGACGCCGGCGACCTGTCGCGGCGCCATCGCGCGGCGGCGACGGTCGTCGAGCGCTTCGACTCCGCGGCCATGATGCTGCGCGAGCGGCGTCGGGCCGCCACGGCCCGGGCCGGCGAGCTGGAGCTTTCCATCGAAGCCAATGCCGTGAAGGCCGACGAGGCGGCATCCGAACTCGCGCGCGCGACGGCCCAGTACGAGGAGGCGGCCGCCGAGCTGGACGCGGCTAAGAAGAAGGTGTCGGATCTGGATGCGGTGTACCGCGATTTGGGAGTGCGCCGCGGCTCGCTGGAGCGTGAGCTTTCCGCCCTTTCCAAGGACACCGAGAAGATGACCGCCGAGCGCGAGACGGCGCGCCGCCGTCATGCCGAGAACACCGAGGCGCTCTCCCACGGGCTTGCCCACGTGCAGGTGGTGGAGGGGCGCGCCGCCGAGCTGGCGCTCGAGCTCGCGCGCGCCCAGGAGGAGGCCGAGCGCGCGGCGGCCGGGGCCGCCGAGGCCGATGGCGAGCTTTCCGCGCTGGTGGCGGACGAGGCGGCGGCCCCGGCC
>NZ_WPOO01000016.1:0-57478 GCF_009755265.1 Adlercreutzia rubneri
GAACACCCGTATCGTATCCCGACTGGCGGCGTTTTGACGCAAGGGCGGAGCCTTCGACGCGCACCCGCATAGCGGGTGGTTTTTTGCCCGCCGCGCTTCGCGCGCCGTGCAGGCTCACGAGCCTGAAAACGAGGAGGGCGTCCCGCTAAAGGACGCCCTCCCGGAAGGATGACAGCCGGCAGGCTGTTATCAACGAATCTTAGGCCGCGCCGGGCAGGATGAGCATGGCGGCGGTAAGAATCACCATGCAAACCACCCCGAGCACGACGAACAGCTTGGCTCCGAACTTGAGCCAGGTCGAGTACTCGATCTTGGCCAGGGCCAAACCGCCCATGATAGCGCCGGAGGTCGGGGTGAACAGGTTCACGAGGCCGTTGCCGGCGGAGTAGATCATGACCATGGTCTCCACCGAGAAGTTCAGCTGGTGGGCCAGGCCGCCCATGATCGGAATAGACACGGTGGCCATGCCGGAGGAGGACGGGATCAGGAAGGACAGGACGATGTAGAGCAGGAAGGACAGCGGCGCGAAGATGATCGCCGACATGCCCGCGAGCGCGTTGGCGGCGTTCTCCAGGATCCACATGTCCAGGCCCGTGGAGGCCATGAGCACGGTGATGGAGCGAGCCAGCGCGATGATGAGCACGACCGACATCATGTCGGCGGCGCCGTTGATGAACGCCTTCACGAAGCGAGCCTCGGACACCCCGCCGATAAGGCCGATGACAAGCGCCATGAGCAGGAACCAGGTGGAGGCCTCGTCGAAGTACCAGCCGCCCAGGGGCACGCCGGTCAGGAACGAGGACCAAGCGGGCTGCACGGTCTCCTCGGAAACCGAGGTGGCCTCCACAGGAGCGGCCAGCTCGGTGGTGGTGCCGTTAGCCTCGTCGTAGGCCGTAATGAGTTCATCGCCGCTGATTGTGGTCGTGACCTCTTCGGTCACCTGACCGGCCTCGAAGATGTCCACGCCGAGATCGGTCCAGGGGATGAACGAGACGATCATGATGACGAAGGTCAGGCCGAAGACGATGAGCGACCACTTCTGGCGGCCGGTCATCTTGGCGGGGGCGGCGGCCTGGCCGTCGCCGGCCTCGACCTCGGACTCCTTCATGCCCCACTCGTTCATCATGTCCTGCTGCTCCTGCAACGACAGGAAGGTGGAGCCCTTGTCGGCCTTCACCTTCTTGGCGTAGCGCATCACGAAGATGATGGAGATGGTGATGGTGACGAGCCACAAAATGGCGCCAAGCGCGATGATGATGGCCTGGTTCACAGCAATGCCCACGCCGGAGAGCGCGTCGACGGCCACGCCGACGGCGAACGGGTTCACCGTGGAGCCCAGAACGCCGCAGCCGGCGCCGAGCAGCACCACGGCCGCGCCGGTCAGGCTGTCGAAGCCGGCGGCCACCATGGTGGCGGCGAGCAGCAGGTAGAAGGGCACGGTTTCCTCGCACATGCCGTAGGTGGTGCCGCCGATGGAGAAGATGAACATCAAAATAGGAATGAGCACGAGCTCGTTGCCCTTGAGCTTGTGAACCAGCGCGGCGATGCCGGCGTCAAGCGCGCCGGTCTCGGT
The DNA here is from genome assembly GCF_009755265.1 of Adlercreutzia rubneri. Classification (NCBI taxonomy): domain Bacteria; kingdom Bacillati; phylum Actinomycetota; class Coriobacteriia; order Eggerthellales; family Eggerthellaceae; genus Adlercreutzia; species Adlercreutzia rubneri. Next base: position 1,574 of record NZ_WPOO01000016.1, read on the forward strand.
AATGATGCCGAGGAAGCCGCCCAAGATCATGACGAACAGGCACACGCCGATGGCGTCTTGGAAGCCGAACACCGGCGCGGTGAGTACGCCGGAGAGCGTGGCGCCCTCGATGCCCTCCACGCCGCAAGCGGCCATGATGACGGTCACGACGGCGAGAACCACGAGGATGATCAGCAAGATGGTGAACGAAGAGAGGCTCGCGCGCTTCTTCTTTTTAGTATCAGCCATGGGAGTTTCTCCTTAAGGGAGAGGCGGCCGATAAGGGAGATCGGCCGCCGCAATGGATGGGAAGAGAGCCTAGATGGCCTCGCGCCAGGCCGGCATGGACATGCAGCGCGGGCCGCCACGGCCGCGGCTAAGCTCCGCGGACGGCATGACCAGGCAGTTGATGCCGTTCTTGTACAGCACGTCGTTGGTGACGTTGTTGCGCTGGTACACCACGACCGTGCCGGGGCGCACGCACAGCGTGTTGGAGCCGTCGTTCCACTGCTCGCGCTCGGCCGCGATGCGGTCGCCGCCGCCGCAGGGAATGAGCTTCACGGGCTGGCCGACGTACTCGGTCAGGATGGACTCCAGATCCTCGTCGCGCTCGCGGATCTTGGTGCCGCCGTTGCCGTCCGGGGTGATCTCGAAGACGGTCAAAGGTCCCATGATGCCGGGATGGATGGTGAACTTGTCGTAGTCGATCTGGGTGAACACGGTGTCCAGGTGCATGAAGGCGCGGGACACCGGGATGTTGAAGGCCAGGATGGTGTCGATGGTGGACGTCTCGTCGCCGAACACGTTGTGGGCCAGCTGGTCGATGGCGTCGGGCTCGGTGCGCTGCGAGATGCCGATGGCGAGCACGTGCTCGTTGATGTTCAGCACGTCGCCGCCCTCGATGTGGAAGGTGTTCTCGCGGCTGTAGTACTGCGGCACGTCCTTGAAATCCGGATGATAGTTGAAGATGTAGGAGCCGTAGATGGTCTCGCGGTTGCGCGTCTGGCTGTACATGCGGTTGATGCCCACGCCGTTGCCGATCATGTTGAACGGATCGCGGGTGAAGTACAGGTTCGGCATCGGGGCGCACACGAGCTTCGTGCGGTCGGACACCATGTCCACGAGCAGGTTGGTGTGCTGCTGCGGCAGCTCCTGCAGGTTGATACCGGCCATGGTCTTCATGACCATGTCCTTGGTGCCGGCGTACTCGCTATTGATGTAGTCCTTGATGATCTGGGTGTACAGATCGGTGCGGATGCCCGCCTCGTAGATCCACTGGTCGAGGAACTTCTCGCGCAGGGCCGGATCGGTGTCCAGGGCCTCGGCCATGAGGTCTTCCAGGTACACGACCTCGACGCCCTCCTCGCGCAGAATTCCGGCGAAGGCGTCGTGCTCGGCCTGGGCGACCTCCAAAAACGGGATGTCGTCGAACAGCAGCTCCTCCAGCGTGTTCGGGGTGAGATTCAAAAGCTCGTTCCCCGGGCGATGAAGGATAACCTTCTTGAGGTTGCCGATCTCGCTCTTGACGTTTACTCCTTGCATGTGACTCTCCGATCTGGCGCGTCCGCGCCACTCGATTGCCGGCTGCCGCGGTTTCCCTCCACGGCCACGCGAGTCCCGAAGGAACTGGCTCGCGATTTCATGAATCCAATGTGCAGGAACTATGAAGTTTGCGAAAGGTCTAAACCAGTTGTAGCTCGGCCCCATCAGCCAAACGCTTTCCTACGGGTTTCTTCTACAACCAATCTAAACCGCAGGTCACTTACGCTTTTTAAAAACTCTGATTATTGACTTTTCGTCAGGTAATTAAGCGCTGTTACCGTTTCGTAAGCTTTCTGCTCAAGAGTTTTCGCCCGGGCGCGTCTCCACAACTCTCCTTCGAGCGACGCATTCGGGGAACGCAGAGCGCCATCCAGGCCCCCATCGCTCTCGACGGCTTCCCCCGACCCTCGAAATTCCCCGCGAAGCGATATAATGAGCTTAAAAAGAGGGTTTGATGCAGGCTGGCTGGAACGAAGGGGTCTATGGGACTGGCGATTTTCTACGAGACGCTCTTGGTTATTCTCGTCTCGGCACTGACGGCGGCAGTGTGTCTTTCCTCGTATTTGGTGACGAAGCGGAAAACGATGCTGTTCGCCTGCATCGCGTTCATGTTCTACTTCTTCGACGTGGCCTCCATCCTGCAGGACGACTATGCGGCGCGCGAGCTGGCCTCGGGGCTGACCCAGGAGTACTATTTCATCCGCTCGCTCTACACGATGGTCACCGGAGCCGGCTTTCTCGGCGCCTTCTGGTTCATGGTCTGCGAGTACATCGGCGAGTGCCGTCGCAGCATCCGCATCACGCCCATCGTCGTTTATGCCGCCCTTTCGCTGATCCTGCTCGCCATCTCCGGCGAGAGCAAGGTGCTGAGGTTCTGCTATTACAGCTGCCGCGCCGCCTTCATGTTCTGGATCCTGGCCTATGGCGCCGTTCACTACCTGCGTACGAAAGACCAGGTCGAGCGGCAACGACTTGGGCGCTACAAGAACCATTGCGTCGCTCTCGCCCTGCTCGGAATGGTCATGGTGGCCGAGGACGCGCTGTTCTTCCTCGTGCTGTCCACCGACACAATCACCTTGGGGCCAATCACGCTGTCAGCGGAGCGCAACTACGCCGAGAACGTGCTCATGATGGTCTGCGCGGCTATGACCTGCTGGTTCGCCCTGCGCCAGCTGAACATTCACTCGAACACGTCGCCCGTGGTGGACGACACCCTGCGCTACCGCCAGACCGCCGAGGATCTGCTCGTCTACGCCAAGCGCCACCAGCTGACGGCCCGCGAGCAGGAGGTGCTCGACTACATCCTGCGCGATCAGGACAACCAGAACATCGCCTCGTCGATGTCGCTCTCCCCTTCCACCGTGAAGGTGCACGTGCACAACATCCTGCAGAAGACGGGGCACGCCAACCGCCAAGAGCTCGTCCAGGATTTTTGGAAGACGGTGTAGGGGCTCCTCCGGATGGGAGGTCGGGAAGAGGTATTCCCAGCCCGCTGCGCGCTTTATCCCCTTTCGAACGCGGCAAAAGAAATAGCGAAAGGAACGCACATCAGTCGGTACCATCCCCGCATCGCTGCTGCTGAAGTGGAAGCTATTTCTTAACGGCCGCGTTCTACAGGGGGCGCGCAGAGGTCTGGGAATACCTCTTCCCGACCTCCCAGCGCATGGCTCACTCAGCTGACTTGGTCGACTCGCTAGTGCGCCTCGGCCCAGGTGGGGCCCCAGCTGACATCGGCGATGAGGGGTACCTTCAGCTCGACGACGCCCTCCATGACCTCTTTCACCATGGCGGCCAACCGCTCCACTTCCCCAGCCGGCACCGAGAAGTCCAGCTCGTCGTGCACCTGGATCATGAGCTGGGCCGCAAAGCCCTCGGACAAAAGCCGGCGCTGCACCTCGTTCATAGCCATCTTGATGATGTCGGCGGCGCTGCCCTGCATGGGGTGGTTCATGGCCGTGCGCTCGCCGAAGGCGCGCTGCTGGCCGTTGGAGCTCTTCAGTTCGGGAATGTGGCGCTTGCGGCCGAGCATGGTCTCGGCGAAACCGCGCTCCTTCGCCTCGGCGACGGTCTCGTCCAAGTAAGTGCGCACGCCGGGGTACGCCTCGAAGTAGCGGTCGATCATCTCGCGGGCCTCGGCCACGGGGATGTCCAGCGTCTGGGAGAGCCCAAAGGCCTGCTGGCCGTAGACGATGCCGAAGTTCACCGCTTTGGCGCGGCTGCGCAGCTCCGGCGTCACCGCCTCCACCGGCAGACCGAAGACGCGAGAGGCCGTGGAGGCGTGGAAATCCGCCCCGGAGTTGAATGCCGCCACCAAGTGCTCGTCGCCGGACAGATGCGCGAGCAGGCGCAGCTCGATCTGCGAGTAGTCCGCCGACAGGAACAGCTCGCCCGCCCGCAGCGGCACGAAGCAACTGCGGATCTGGCGGCCGAACTCGGTGCGCACGGGAATGTTCTGCAGGTTCGGGTCGGATGAGGACAGGCGCCCGGTCGTGGTGACCGTCTCGTTGAACTGGGTGTGCACGCGGCCGTCGGCGGCCCGCATGCGGGGCAGGGCGTCGATGTAGGTGTTCTTGATCTTCGAGAACTCGCGGTAGCGCAGGATGAGGTCGGGCAACGGATGGATGGCCGACAGCTCCGTGAGCACCTTGGCGTCGGTGGAGTACCCGCGCTGGTTCTTCTTCACCGGGGGCAGTTCCAGTACCTCGAAGAGGATGTGGGCCAGCTGCTTGGGGGAACTCAAGTTGAAGGGCTCCCCGGCCAGCTCGTAAATCTGGGCCGTGAGACCGTCCACCTCGGCCTGGGCCTCGCGCCCCAGCGCCTCCAGACGCTCCACGTCGATGGCGGCGCCCACGCGCTCCATGACGGCGAGCACCCCCACGAGCGGCAAGTCGATGTCGGCATAGGCGTCCCAGCTGCCGTCCTTCTTCAGCGCCTCTTCCAAGAGCCCCTTCAGCAGTCGGGCCGCCGTGGCGCGGATGGCCGCGCGCTCGGCGTCGGTTTCGGCCTCGGGCAGCGTGGAGGCGGCCAGGACCTCCATGAGCGAGTCGTAGGTGTAGGCGGAAAGCGACGAGTTCAGCACGTAGCCCGCCACGGACAGGTCGAAGCCGTCGGCAGAGAGCACCTCCCCATCGCTCACGAGAGCCGGCTCGGCGGTGTCGGCCGGGTACACCCGGTGCAGCTCGGCCTTTACGTCCAGGGCCACGAAGGAGCCCTCGCGCACCACCTGGGCAAGCAGCGCCAGCGCCGCGTCGCCGACAGCGATCACCGTCGCCTTATCGGTGGCAAACGCGCCACAGGCCCCCTCGTCGAACAGCGACACCTGCTCGGGATCGACGAAGGCGACGCCGATGGTCTCCCCGGCCGCCACGGCCCGGGCGACTTCCGCCGCACCCGCATCCCCTTCGAGCATCGGGGCCACTTCCAGCTTCGCCTCCCGCGAGGGCGGCTCGGCGTCGATCATGGCCAGCACTCGGGCCAGAGGACTCGCCAGCTGGTACTTGCCGAAGGTCTCCTCCACGTCCGCCGCATCGAAGGCGGGGAAGCTCACCGACTCCAGATCGAGGGGGAAGTCCAGATCGGTCACGATGGTCGCGATCTCGCGGGACAGAAACGCCGTCTCGCGGTTGTTCTCGATGTTCTCCTTCTGCTTGCCCTTGAGCTCCCCCACATGCTCGTAGATGCCCTCCATGGAACCGTAGGTCTGCAAAAGCTTCGTGGCGGTCTTCGGCCCGATGCCGGGCACGCCGGGGATGTTGTCGGAACTGTCGCCCATAAGGCCCAGATAGTCGATGAATTGCGCCGGTGTCACGCCGTAGCGCTCCTCCACCTCGGCCGGGCCGTTAATGGTGACGTCGGTGATGCCTTTCTTCGTGGTCACGATGCGCGTCAGCTCGCTCGCCAGCTGGTAGGCGTCCTTGTCGCCGGTGACGAGCAAGGTCTCGTATCCCAACGCCTCATCGCGGGCGGCAATGGTGCCCAGAATGTCGTCGCCCTCCCAGCCGGGCACCTTCACCACGGGGATGGCCATGGACTCGAGCAGCTCCTGAATGACGGGGAACTGCACGTGCAGCTCCTCGTCCATGGGCGGCCGCTGCGCCTTGTACTGGGCCATGGCCTCGATGCGGTGCACCGGCTTGCCGGCGTCGAAGGCGCACACCACCGCGTCCGGCGAGGCCATCTCGATGAACTTGCAGAGCATGGTGAGGAAGCCGAAGACGGCGTTGGTGGGGGTGCCGTCCTTGGCGGTCATGGGCGTCTGCACCGCATGGTAGGCGCGATGCATGAGCGAGTTTCCGTCGATGACGGCGATCTTTTTTGACATTTCGAGCCTTTCGGGTCTTAGGCGTTCCACAAATAGCCGACGCCGCGCACCGTTTCCAGGCGTTGGGCGAGCTCCGGGCCGAGCTTGGCGCGCACCCGGCGCACGTGCACGTCCACGGTGCGGCTGCCGCCGTAGTAGTCGAAGCCCCATACGCGGCGCAGCAGCGCGTCACGGGAGTAGGTGCGGCCCGGGTGAGTGACGAGGAAGGCGAGCAGGGCGTATTCCAAATAGGTGAGGTCCACCGGCTCGCCGCCGACCTTCACCTGGTAGGTGGCCAGGTTCACGGTCATGTTGTCCACGGTGATGTAGTCGGCCGAACTGCCCTCGTTGCCGGGCCACAGCAGCTGGCGGATGCGGGTGGCGCACTCGGCGGCGCTCGCCCCGTGCACGACGAAGTCGGCCTTGCAGGACACCGGCAGGCGGAACTGGGCGAGCTGGTCCTCGTTCACGATGACGAGCATGGCGGTGGCGCCTTCCTCGGCAAGCGCCGCCTCAACGGAGGCCACTGTGCCCAGAGCGTCGCCCCGCGCCTCGTAGATGACCAGATCGTGGCTCGGGTGCGCCGCGAGCAGCTTCTTGAACTGAACCGACGAGCCGGCCGCCACGTCCACGTCCAGCTTCGAGAGCACCTGCTGGAACTTGTGGGCGTTATCGAGGCTGTCCGCGATGAAGATTACCGTTTTGCGCTGCATGCTACAACACCGCCAAATTGCGCTCGAGCTCCCACGCGGTCACGATGCCCTGGTAGGCCTCCCATTCCTCGCGCTTGGTGCGCACGAGGTAATCGTGGATGTGCTCGCCCAAGGTCTCGCGCATAAGGCGGCTTTCCGCGAAGCGCTCCACGGCCTCGCCGAGGGATTCCGGCAAGGTCTCGATGCCCCGCGCCCGATGCTCGTAGCGCGTGCAGCCGATGGGCGCGGCCTCGTCGGCGGGGGGCATGAGCTCAAGCCCCTCCTCGATGCCCGCCAGCCCCGCGGCCAGCATGACGGCGAAGGCCAGATAGGGGTTCGCCGCCGGGTCGGGGCTGCGCAGCTCCACCCGACAGGCCGACTCGCTGTTCGGGCGATAGCCTGGGATGCGCACCAAGGTCGAGCGGTTGCGCGCGCCCCAGCTGATGCAGGTGGGTGCCTCACCTCCCGGCTGCAGGCGCTTGTAGGAGTTCACGTACTGGTTCGTGACCAGGGTGTACTCGGGCGCGTACTTCAGAAGGCCGGCGATATAGCTCTTCGCCGTGGCCGACAGGTTGTAGCCCGACGGATCGTCCGGGTCGAAGAACACGTTGTTGCCCGAGCGGTCCATGAGGCTCTGGTGCACATGCATGCCGTTGCCGGGCGCGTCCGCCATGGGCTTGGGCATGAAGGAGGCGTACACCCCGTGCTTCATGGCGATTTCCTTCACCACCTGCTTGTAGGTCATGACAGCATCGGCCATGGAGAGCGCATCGGCGTAGCGCAAGTCGATCTCGTGCTGGGAGGGACCCTTCTCATGGTGGGAGTACTCCACGGGAATGCCCATCTTCTCCAGGGTGAGCACCGTGTCGCGGCGCAAGTCGGAGGCGGAATCGAGCGACGTCAGATCGAAATAGCTGCCGTGGTCGAGCACCTGGGTGCCCTCGGCGTCCTTGAAGTAGAAGTACTCCAGCTCGGGCCCCACGATGAACGAGTAGCCGGCCTCGGCGGCCCGACGCACTACGCGCTCCAGCACATGGCGCGAATCTCCCGCGTAGGGTTCCCCTTCCGGCGTGCGGATGTCGCAGATCATGCGGGCCACGGCGTTGGCCTGGGGGCGCCAGGGCAGGATCTCGAAGGTGGAGGGGTCGGGAAAGGCCAGCATATCCGACTCCTGCGCCGCCGAGAACCCCTCGATGCAGCTGGCGTCGAAGCCCATGCCCTCCTCGAAGGCGCTCTCCAGCTCGCCGGGCACCACCGCGAAGGACTTCATGTTGCCCAAAACGTCGGTGAACCAGAACCGAACGAAATGCACATCCCTGCTCTCCACCGTTTTCAGGACGAAGTCCTGCTCCGGATTCGCAACCATCTCTACTCCCATCGGTCGCGTTACATTCAACCTTCAGCATTATAAAACCGCGCCCGCTCCCCCATGCGGGAATTCACAGGACGGTAAAAGAAAAGACCCGCCGCACACAGGGGGTGCAAGCGGGTCTTGCGTTCACCGAATGCGATGACGGGCTACTCGGCGGCCTCCACGGCCTCGGTCACCTCGGCGTCGGTCAGCTCCACGCCGGGAGCCTCCTCGGCGGTGCCGGCGGCAGCGGCGTCCTCCATGTTCTGGACCTCTTCCATGGCCTCGGCGCGGGCGGCCTCCTCGGCGGCCTTGGCAGCGTAAGCGGCGGCGCGCTCAGCCTTGGCAGCGGCCTTGGCCTCGCGCTCGGCCTTCTTGGCGGCCTCGCGCTCGGCGATCTGGGCGGCGCGCTCGGCCTTCTTAGCGGCCTCGCGCTCGGCCACGACGTCCTTAGCGGCGCCGAAGCGGTCGGCAAAGCGCTGGACGCGTCCACCGGTGTCGATGAGCTTCTGGGTGCCGGTGTAGAAGGGGTGGCAGGCGTTGCAGATGTCGATCTTCAGCTCGGGCTTGGTGGAGCGGGTGGTGAAGGTGTTGCCGCAGCTGCACTTCACGACGCAGTCCACGTACTCCGGATGAATACCTTGCTTCATTGGGTTCTCCTAACTTCCTTGGTTTCCGACCAAGGGGCCGAATGCGGCTTGGTTTCCGACCAAGCCCTGAGACAAGCTTGTCTATATTAGCACCGTTTTCCCCGAATGCAAGAAAAAAAGACCCGCGCAACACGGGTCTTTCTCATTTCGCTCCGCGAGCGGGCGCTTTAGATCTCGGTCACCCACAAACCGTGGAGGTTGCAGTGCTCGTAGACCTTGAGCGGCGTCTCGCCCTCGGCGACGACGAACTCAGCGTGGGGGGCATCGCCCGGGGCGAGCGGGTGGATCTGGTAGCCCTTGTCGGTCACCAGGCAGATGAACTGGATCCAGTGCTCCTCCAGCATGGGATGATCCACCGAACCCACGTTCACGATGACCTTGTTGCCCTCGACCTCGACGGCGGGCACGTGCTTCTCCAGGGCGGCGTCCTGAGAGTCGGCGACCAGCTCGACCATCTTCTCGCCGCAGCACACCAGCGGCACGCCCGCGTCGAAGACCTTAACGGCAATGTTGCCGCAATGCATGCACTTGTAGAATTTCACGTCCATGTTCTACCTCATATCTCTTGTAGCTGCTCGTTACAAAGAGCCGCAGACGCGCTGTCCGCAGCCTTGAAATATTGTACTGGAAGGAGCGCCGCCCTAATTTCCGCAGCGCCGGGTGACACCACGTCGTTACAAGAAAACCCGATGGAGCGCCTAAGCCGCCTCGCCAGGAACAGACGGCGGCTGAATCTCCTGCGGCCCAACCTGGGGATGCCGCGTCCTCGCTGCCCAGATGAGCAGCGCGATGCCGGCCACAATGAGCGGCGCCGAGAGCACTTGGCCCATAGTGAGCCAACCGCCCCACAGGTATCCCAATTGCACGTCGGGCTCGCGCACGAACTCGATGAGGAAGCGGAAGATGCCGTAGAGCACCAGAAATGCGCCGAGGAAGGTGCCCTGGGGCCTCGGCGGCCGCTTGCGCGAGAGCGCGAACAGGACGCAGAAGATGACGAGTCCCTCCAGCACCGCCTCGTAGAGCTGGCTGGGATGACGCGGCATCATGCCGGCCGCCCCGCCGAACACGACGCCAAGGGGCCCGTCGGTGGGCGCGCCCCACAGCTCGCCGTTCACAAAGTTGGCGCAGCGGCCGAAGAACAGGCCCACCGGTGCGGCAATGGAGCCCAGATCGGCCAACGCGAGAAACGGGATACGCGTTATACGGGCAGCTACGGCGCCGCCGATGAGCAACCCCACGAGACCGCCATGGAAGCTCATGCCCCCCTGGTTGAACGCAAGGATCTCCAGCGGATGGGACAGGTAGTAGCCGTCGCCGTAGAACAGCACGTATCCGATGCGCGCACCCAGCACCACGCCGACGATGGCGCAGACCATGAGCGTGAGCAGGTTGTCCTCGCTCATGCCGAGCTTCCAGCGCTTCGCTACGAAGTAGATGATGGCGGCGGCGCAGACGAACCCGAGCACGTAGGCCAGGCCGTACCAGCGCACCACCAGAGGCCCCAGCGAGAAGGCAATGGGGTCAAGCCCCTGATAAATGTCGTTCAGCATTACGATGTTCCCTCATGGGCGCCCATGCCGGCGCCCAGCTCGATGGCGGCAAATACAACTTCCTCCCGCAACTCGGGCGGAATGGTCAGAAGCGCCGAGATGCGGGCGGCGCAATGGGGACAGGTCAGCGTGAACAGCGCCAGATCGGCGCGCAGGGCCATGAGCGAGTCGTAAGCGCGCACGTCGAGGTCATCGGCCCCGCAGGCCGGACAGGTCACCTTCGCTTTCACTGCTCTCACCGCCTTCGCTCACGCTTGAACCTTTGCCGAACTGCATTGTAGCAGAGCCCCTCGACAATCACGCAAAAGCAAGCCCTCTCACCCAACTGCCTTCTCGGTCTTTGCAAAAAGTCGAGAGAAAATGGTCACAAAATCTGTGTCGAGTCCTAAAGCAGGAACCGGTTGCGACCGCTGAATTTGTCGCGCGTGCACGTTTCCGGGTCGATGTCCGGCCCATTCACAAGGAAGTGCTCGCAGAAGCGACACACCTGCTTGACAGCCGCGTCGTAATCGCGGTTCGGATTTAAGAGCACTCCGAAGTCCTCGCACACCACATGAGTCGGACGGTGGCACGCCGCGTAATGGCAGTCCGCCGGGCACGGCTCCCCCGGCACGTTGTGCGGACAGCGCCCCTGCATCTCGTCATCGCACCCGCGACGGCTCCAGCATCCTTCCATACACCAGCCTCTCTCGTAAAAAAGCGGGCCCCGAAGAGCCCGCACGCATTCCCGAACTCGTTGCCGCCTATTGGGCCGGCACCACGGAGGTAACGCCGGGCACGCGCTCCTTCAGGATGCGCTCGACGCCATTGGCGAGCGTCATCTGGGACATGGGGCAGCCCTTGCAGGCACCCTGCAGCTCCACCGTGACGACGCCGTCGTCGGACACGTCCACCAGCTGCACGTCGCCGCCGTCGGCCTGCAGGCTCGGGCGGATCAGCTCCAGCACCGCGGCCACATCGGACTTCTCAACCATGAGTCACTCCTATCGTGAGAGGTTTCCTATATCGGCCAGCATCATAACACAGAGGGCGCCTAGCCGATCCAGTCGGTGCCGATGATCACCAAAACGTTGGTGTCGAAGGCATAGAAGTCACCGCCGTTCACCACCCGTCCCGCGGACAGGTCGCTCACGATGGCCTTGGCGGCGATTTCGAAGGCCTCGTCCTTGTAGATGACGAGCGTCTCGGGGTACACCGTGCCATCGTCCACGTTGCCGACGGATTTCACGTCGTAGCCCGCCGAGGTCAGAAGCTCGCCGCAACGGGCCGCCGCGCCCTGGATGCCGCTGCCGTTGCGCACCTCCACGGTGACGAGGCTGCGGTCGACATTGGCGAGGTTGCCCTCGAAACTCTCCGGCGAATTCCCCGCGTTCACCGCTTCCATCATCGCGGCGAGATCCTCGTCGGACACCTCGTAGGTCTCCTCGCCCTCGTCGGAGGTCGTGAGGCGCCCGGGAACCACGGCAGCGTACACCGTCGCCTCGGTGAGGGGGCTGAGAGCATCGCCCAAGGAAATGAGCTGGCCGCTCGTCCAGTCCGTGGAGACGAAGGGCGCGCCGTCGGCTATCACGCTCGGGAAGGAAAGGCCCTCGCCCGAGGTGGCGCGCTCGGCCAGGTTCACCGTGAACAGGGCCCGCATCTTCGCCTGCATTCCCATTGCATCGCTGTAGTTGGCCGCTCGCAAAAGCGTGAGCGCCTGGGCGCCGTCAAGCGTCTGGGAGCCGGCGGCCAGCACGTGAATGCCGGCCCGGGGGTCGTCCACCTCCTCGGACAGCTCCACCGGCACGCCTCCCACCAGATCAACCAGGGAGGCGAGGCCTTCGGCATCGGTGGAGGCAAAGTGGGCGAACTGAACCCCGAGCAGCGAACCGGCGGCCCGGAGAAGCTCCGCGTCGCCGCCAACCGACGTGGCGTCGCGGAGGGCGTGGCGCTCGCCGTCGGAAAGCTCCACGGACACCGAGGGCGGCAGCGAGATGAACGTAAGCGTGCGGGCGCCCTCGTCGATGCGCACGGCCAGGTAGGCCGCGTCAGATGCGGAGGGAGCTGCCGTGTTCTTGGCGAGATCGGCGGAGAGCAGCGCGTAATAGGGCGCTCCCTCCTCGGGAGCCGTCAGCGCCTCTTTGGCGTTCGAGTCGCCCAAGGACAGCTGGGAGTCGGACCAGGCGAAGAACGCCGCCGTGCCCGCCACGGCGGCCACCACGACTACGAGCAGGGCAACCGCCCCGAAGAAGATCATCTTGCGGCGGCGCCCCTTGGCCTGAATCTCCTCGGCGTAGCTGCGCCGGGCGCGGCGCCGAGCGTAATCGGAGTCGCTCTCGCCGCTCGTAGCGCCCACGTCCACCTGGTCCACCATGCCGCGGTCAGCTCGGCGGCTGCGGCGTCCGTCGGAGAAGTCGACGCGGGCCGGACGGTCGGCGCCGGCAGCGTGGCGCCCCCGAGCGGAGGAGCCGCGTTCCACATGGGAGCCGATCATGGAATCGTTCACGCGTCGGGAGACGCGACGGGTCTGGGAGGCCGAAGGGGCCTTTTTGCCGTGCAGTGCCATGGACGCCCCTAGCGGAGAGAATCCGCGGACACGCGACGGATGTCGGCGCCGAGGGAGGCCAGCTTGCCCACGTAGTCCTCATAGCCGCGGTCGATGTGCTCCAAGTGGTGCACGCTCGTCTCGCCGTCAGCCACGATACCCGCGAGCACGAGAGCCGCGCCCGCCCGCAGATCGGTGGAGGACACGGGTGCCCCTTCCAAATGATCGACACCGCGCACGATGGCATGGTGGTCGTCCAGCGTCACGTCGGCCCCCATGCGCATGAGCTCGGCGGCGAACATGAAGCGGTTCTCGAAGACGTTCTCCGTGATGACCGACACGTCATCGGCCAGGGCCGCCAGCAGCATGAACTGGGCCTGCAGGTCGGTGGGAAAGCCGGGGTGCGGCAGCGTCTGGATGTCCACGGAGGACAAGGGCCCTTCGCGGCGCACGGTGATCCAGTCGTCGCCCGTTTCGACATCGCAGCCCATGGCGCGCAACTTCATAATGGCCATGCGCAAAAAGGCGGGGTCGATGCCGTGCACGGTGAGGGGGCCTCCGGAAAGCGCGCCGCCGACGAGGAAGGTGCCCGCCTCGATGCGGTCGCCCACCGTCGTGTGCTCGCAGGGATGGAGCGTCGAGAGCGGCACGCCCTCGATCTCGATGAGCGAGGTGCCGGCGCCGGACACGCGGGCTCCCATGGCATTGAGCATGTTCGCCAGATCCTCGATCTCGGGCTCGCAGGCGGCGTTCTCGATGGCCGTGTGGCCCTCGGCGGTCACGGCGGCCATGAGCATGTTCTCCGTGGCGCCCACCGAGGGGAACTCGAGGTACACGTGGGTGCCGCGCAGGCCGTTCGGCGTCGTGGCGGCCAGAACGCCGTGATCCACGTCGAACGCAACGCCCAGGGCCTCCAAGCCCACCAGGTGCATGTCGATCTTGCGGGCGCCGATCTGGCAGCCGCCGGGCATGGCCACCCGCGCCTCGCCGAAGCGCCCGATGAGCGGCCCCAGCACCGAGATGGAGGCGCGCATCTTCGAGACGAGCTCGTAGGGCGTCTCGCAGCTGTCGACGTCGGCAGTGTTTATGCGCAGGGTATGCCCCTCGCGCACCACGGTGGCGCCCAGGCGCGCGAGCACCTCGCTCATAAGTTCGATATCGGAAATGAGTGGCACGTTGTGCAGGATCGTCTCCCCCTGCCCCAGAATGGACGCGGCCATGAGCTTCAAGGCCGAGTTCTTGGCGCCGGAGACGCGCACGTCGCCTTTGAGGGTATGGTTTCCCCGAACGATGATGACTTCCTGGTTCATTTCTAGTCCTTTTGCCGGGACGCCCGAGCGCCCCGCGTCATGCAACTATTCACAAGTGTCCCTATTATAGAAAAAAGCCCGCGCACCCGCGCGGGCTTTCCTCCTTTTGGAAATAAATCCATCCCGTTGCGGCTACTCGCCCAGGGCGAAGCGCACGAAACCGGTGATGGCGATTTTTCCGCCCATCTCCTTGGCGCACTCGTCGGCGTACTGGGCCACCGTGAGGTCGGGGTTCTTCACGAAGTCCTGCTCGGCGAGGCAGTTCTCCTTGTAGAACTTGTCCATGCGGCCGAGCGCGATCTTCTCCTGGATGGCCTCGGGCTTGCCGGACTCGGCGGCCTGGGCCTTGTAGATCTCCATCTCGTGGGCGGCCACGTCGGCGGGCACGTCCTCGCGGGTGGCGGACACCGGGTTCAGAGCGGCCACCTGCATGGCGATGTCGCGGCCGCACTTCTGGAAGGCGTCGGAGGCCGGATCGATGCCCTCAACGTTGAAGGTCACCAGAACGCCGATCTTGCCGCCGCCGTGGATGTAGGCGGACACAGCCTGGGCGTCCACCACGGCCACGCGGGCCAGCTGGGTGTTCTCGCCCATCACGTGGATGCAGTCGGTGACGATCTCCTCGACGGTCTCGCCGTCGATGACGGCGGCCTTCAGCGCGTCCACATCGGCCGGCTTGGCGGCAAGCGCCGCCTTGGCGATCTTCTCGGCGTAGGCCTTGAACTTCTCGTTCATGCCCACGAAGTCGGTCTCGCAATTCAGCTCGACCACGGCGCCGGTGGTGCACGCGTCGTTCACGATGGCCATGACGGTGCCCTCGTTGGTGGCGCGGCCGGCCTTCTTGGCCACGGCGGCGAGCCCGCGGGTGCGCAGCACGTCGACGGCCTTCTCCATCTCGCCCTCGGCCTCGGCCAGGGCCTTCTTGCACTCCATCATGCCCGCGCCGGTCATCTCGCGGAGCTCCTTCACCATGGAAGCGGTGATGTTAGCCATGAATTCCTCCTTTGGGGAATGAGAGTCTTACTGGGTCGGGTTACTCGGAAACCGCGTCAGCCACGACGTCGGCGGCCACTTCGGCGCCCGCGCCCTCGGCCACGTCGGCAGCGGCCTCGACGGCCACCTCGGCCACGGCGTCGGCGGCAGCGGCCTCGCCGGCCATCTCGGCGGCGGTCACGTCGGCACCGGTGCCGGCGATGACGGCGTCGGCCATGAAGTCGGCCAGAAGGCGCACCGAGCGGATGGCGTCGTCGTTGGCCGGAATGCCGTAATCCACGTCGTCCGGATCGCAGTTGGTGTCCAGCGTGCCCACCACGGGGATCTCCAGACGATGGGCCTCGTGCAGGGCGATGCCCTCGCGGTTGGTGTCGATCACGAAGATGGCGTCGGGCACCTTCTTCATGTTGCGGATGCCATTGAGGTTGGTCTGCAGCTTCGCGAGCTCCTTGTGCAGCAGGATCTGCTCCTTCTTCGGAAGCAGCGCCATGCGGCCGTCGGCGTCCATGGCCTCCAGCTCCTCCATGCGCTTCACGCGGGTGCGGATGGTGGCGAAGTTGGTGAGCATGCCGCCGAGCCAGCGGGCGTTCACGTAGGGCATGCCGCAGCGGTTGGCGGCGTCGGCGACGGCCTCCTGGGCCTGCTTCTTGGTGCCCACGAACAGCACGGTACCGCCCTTGCGGGTGAGGTTGCTCACGAAGGTGTAGGCGGCGTCGAGCCCGTAGAGGGTCTGCTTCAGGTCGATGATGTAGATGTCGCCGCGGCTGCCGAAGATGTACGGCTTCATCTTGGGGTTCCAGCGGCGGGTCTGATGCCCGAAGTGCGCGCCGGCGTCGAGCAGCGTGGTAATGCTGACTTTCGTCATGATCACTCCATTCGTTAGTCCTCTGCCCGAGGTCATCCCAGTTCAACCGCAGCCTTTTCCGGTGGCCACTCGCGGTGCCGGTCGCCCGAGCATGTGTGATAATTGCCGCTGCCCATCGCACGCCTGCGAAGACAGCCTGTCTAAAATAGCACAATCCCCCGCAAAAGCAAGGGATTGCGCAAAGAAAGTACGACAAGGCAGACAAGCGCCGGAGGAGGCGTCCCCGCGCAGCAAGAAGGCCCTCGACAATCGTAGCCATCTCATTCCCCTTCCGCTACAAAGCTCCCAGCCCGCGCTATCTCGTCCGCACCACTCAACGAACAGCATCGCGGCCGCAACCTCCGACCGACAGCCTCCGCCACGCAGCCGCGCAACCGCGACTTCCGGTTCGATGCATCGGATCCGCCATGCTGGGCACTCGCAGCCCCATTTGCGCGCTCTCGCTCATCCCTTACGGACCATCGCTTTCGCGGACAGGACATCCGAAGGAGCAAAAAGAGCCCGCCAGAAGCGGGCTCTCGGAACGATCGGTCCGGCACGTTAGCCTTACTTGTACTGCGACTCGTGCTTGCGGAAAAAATCGAAGCGCGGAGGGAGCTCGTGGATGCGGTGGGCGCCGGCATCGATCTCGATGGCCGGGCACAACTCGTCGTTGGAATCGAAGTCGTAGTTCCAGCTGAAGAAGTCACCGAAGTCGAAGCTCAGGTAGTCGCAGATCTTCTCGCAGCCCACGGGCACGACGGGATGCATGAGCAGGCAGGCCACGCGCAGCAGGTAGAACGAGTCCACAAGCACCTGGCGGCGCGCATCCGCGTCCTCGGACGCCTCGGCGGCCTTGATGCCGTCGGCCCACCACTTGTTCGACCAGCGGATGAACTCGTCGCACACCGACATCACCCGGTGCAGCTCCACCTTGTGCATGCGCTCCTCGTAGTCGAGCAGCGCCTCGAAGGCGCGACGACGCACCTCGGGCGTCACGGCGCCCAAAGGCATGCAGCCGTCGAAGTTCTTCTGCGCCTCGTAGAAGCAGCTGCGGGCGAGGCGGTTGAACACATTGGTGAGCAGCGCCCCCTCCTTGAGCACCGGGTCGGCGTAGCGCGGATCGTCGCGCTTGGCCGGGTCCGGGTCGAAGGGCTTCGGGGAAAAGCCGACGGACTTCTGGTCGAGCCCGAGCGCCAGGAAGTGGGCGCGCAGCTGCTCGGGCGTGTAGTGCTCCAGCAGCTCTTCGCCCGTGGGCGGCTTCACCGCGCCCGACGAGGAGGCCTTCTTTTTCCCGAAGAGCATATGGTGGTTCGCCACGAGCGTGGTCTGGCGCATCTGGGAGTCGGGGCCCTCGGCGAACAGGCCGCCGGGGCGCAGAGCCTCCCACAGCGCCGGCTGGGCCACGCCGTAAAAGTACAGGTTGTCCTGGCCGATGAACTGGTAGACCCGAGCGTCGTCGGAGCACCAGAAGTCGCGCCAGCTCGTGCGCGGCATCCCCTGCTCGTCGTTGATCGTAATGGTGAACGAGATGGGCGCCCACAGCGATTCGGGCCAGCACCACACCGTGAGCCCCTCCACGCCGTCGATGACGGGAGCGCGCACGCCCCATTCTATGTTGCCGGTGATGCGGAAGGGCACGAGCGTCTTCGAGGTGCGGAAGCGCAGGCCGGCCGCGGCCAGCGCGTCGCGGGCCCGATCGCGCTCGCCGATGGAGGCGAACTCTATCTCGAAGGATTGCTTGTTGCCCTCGGCGGGACGGAACTCGTGGGGCGGCAGCTCGGCGGCCATGGCCTCGTACTCTTCCAAGTGCTCGTTCTTCACGAAGATCACGGGCGGCGCCAGAAACTCGGCGATGGCCTTGGTCACTACCGGGCGCACCTCGTCGTCGGCCTCAAGCTCGCGCACGTAGCCCTTCAGGAAGTCCTCGAACCCGGGCAGATCGAAGTACCAGTTCTCCACGGGCCGCATCTCGGGGACGGTGCCCGTGAGCGTGGATACCGGAGCGATGAGGTCCACTGGCGCGTACTGGTGCCCCAGATCGCACTCGTCGGCGTAGGCGTGCTCCGACTTGCAGCCCTGCACGGGGCAGTGGCCCTGCACCTGGCGGCCGTTCAGGAAGGTGCCGGCCTTAGCGTCGTAGAACTGCAGGGTGGAATCCAGCTTCAAGTGGCCGCTCTCGTGCAGGCGCTCGATGAACTGGTCGGAGATCATCTGGTGCACGTCGCCCGCGTGCCCGATGCCGCTTCCCTCGTAGATGTCCAGGCTCACCTGGAAGGCCTCGAGGGTCGCCTTCTGGCGCTCATGGTTGGCGAGCACGTAGTCGGCGATGGTGCCCGAGAACTCGCCGGCCTCCACCAATTTGCGGTAGCCCTCGTTGATGGGGCTGCCGAAGCAGTCGGTACCGGAGACGAAACGGACGTTCTCGGCGCCGATGCGGTCGCGCAGAAAGCGCGCGAAGGCGTCGGCGGGCACGAACACGCCGCCGATGTGGCCGAAGTGCAAGGGCTTGTTCCCATAGGGCATGCCCGCCGTCACCACGGCGCGGGCGGGCCACTCGACCCGCTCTCTGCTATTCAAGTCCGACACGGTTCTCCAACTCCTTCAGTGTCCCGGAAACATCCAGCGAATCTTCGGTGCCCATGATATCCAGAAGGCGCGACAAATCGCTCGTGGACGACTGCAGATACACGGTATCAGCATCGGCGATACCGGCCAGCTCGCAGGCCTTCGCCACGGCGGCCTCTTGGGTGCCCAACTCGTCGGCCAGCCCGTTTTCCACGGCGTCCATGCCGGTGAACGTAAGGCCCGTGGCCAGCGCGCGCACGTCTTCCACCGGCATGTCGCGGCCCTCGGCGACGAAGTTGATGAACACCTCGTTGATCTGATCCACCTGATCCTGGTACCAGGCGCGCTCCTCCTCGGTGAGCGGGCGGTTGCCGGCGCCGGAGTCCTTGGCGTCGGCCGAGGTGATGTTCTCGACGGATATACCCAGCTTCTCGTAGAGCCCCGACAGGTCGGTCACCGACATGATGACGCCGATGGAGCCGATGGAGGTCGTCTTGTCCGTGAAAATGTAGTCGGCCTGGGACGAGATCATGTAGGCGGCACTCGCGTTGATGGAGGCGCTCGAGACCACCACGGGCTTGGAGAAGTCGCGGATGTAGGTGCTCATCTCCTCGCCGGCCGTGGCCACGCCTCCGCCGGAGTTCACGCGCAGCACGACCGCCTTGATATGCGGGTTCTGCTCGGCGGCGTCCAACTGGCTTTTAAGCCCCTCGGGGCTTGAGGTGGTGCCGTCGTACTGGATGGTGCCGCTGATGTTGATGATGCCCACGGTGTCTCCGGTAACCGTGTCGGCCCAGGAGGGCGACTCGTAGGAGAAGGCCCCCATGGAACTGGTGAACACCGAGGTGCACGACCCGATGGTGGCCACCCCCAAGATGAGCACCGTCAGCACGGCGGCCAGACCGACGATCCAACCGCGCCGTTTGGGCTGCTGGGCCGGGACGGCCCCAGCCGCGGTGCCGTAGGGAGCCTGGGCCGGCGCCGCGTAGGCGGCAGCCGGCTGCGACTGGGGCTGCGCGGCGTAAGCGGCTTGGGACTGGGCGGCATAGGCGGCAGTCGGGCGCGGCTGGGCAGCGGCGTAGCCGTAGGGATTTGCCTGCGCCTGCGGCTGCGGAGCCACCTGATAGGGAGGCTGGGGAGCGGCCTGCTGCGATGGGGCGCCCTGCCCCTGCCCCGCCGATGTGCCGCCCGAGGACGGGGTGCCCTCCTGCGGTGCGCCCCAGGCGGCGTTCTGCCATTGGTTTTGATCGCTCATGATGCCTCTTTCGTCGGGCCGGATTCGTCGGGCTTACAGTTCCATGCCATCGTCCGCACGACCCTGCTGAGCCTGCATCTTCTTCGCCATGCGCAGCAGGAACTCCTGGTTGGAATTGGTCTGCTTCAGCGACTTGATGAGCATGTCCATGGCGCGCTCGGTGGAGTTCGTGTTGGCCAGAATGCGGCGCACGCCCCAGATGAGCGGGGCCTCCTGCGGATCCATGAGCAGCTCCTCCTTGCGCGTGCCCGAGGAGATGGGGTCGATGGCCGGGAAGATGCGGCGATCGGCCAGGTAGCGGTCGAGCTTCAGCTCCATGTTGCCGGTGCCCTTGAACTCCTCGAAGATCACCTCGTCCATCTTCGACCCGGTCTCGATGAGGGCCGAGGCGAGGATGGTGAGCGAGCCGCCGTTCTCGATGTTGCGAGCGGCGCCGAGGAAGCGCTTGGGCGGATAAAGGGCCGTGGAATCGACGCCGCCGGAGAGAATGCGGCCGCTCGCGGGCTGCGCCAAGTTGTAGGCGCGGGCCAAGCGCGTGATGGAATCCAGCAGGATAACGACGTCCTTCCCTTGCTCGACCAGGCGCTTGGCGCGCTCGATGACGAGCTCGGCCACCTGGATGTGGTTCTCGGAGGGCATGTCGAAGGTGGAGGAGACCACCTCCCCGCGGATGGAGCGCTCCATGTCGGTCGCCTCTTCGGGACGCTCGTCGATGCCCAGGTACATGAGGTGCACGTCCGGGTTGTTCGCTGTGATGGCGGCGGCGATGTCCTTGAGCACGGTGGTCTTGCCGGCCTTGGGCGGCGAGACGATGAGGCCGCGCTGGCCCTTGCCGATGGGGGCCGTCAGATCGATGACGCGGGCCGTGGTGGTGTTCTTGCCGTGCTCCATGAGCAGGCGCTCGTCGGGGAACACCGGGGTCAGGTCGGCGAACTTCGGGCGCAGGGCCATGATCTCGGGGGCCATGCCGTTGACGGCCGACACCTTCTGCAGGGCCGCGAACTTGTCGTTGGGGCGCGCCGGGCGCGTCGTGCCCGTGACCATGTCGCCCTTGAGCAGGCCGTTCTTGCGGATGGTGGCGAGCCCCACGTAGATGTCGTTCTCGCCGGGCAGGTAGCCGGAGGTGCGCAAAAAGCCGTAGCCGTCGCCCATGATGTCCAGCACGCCGGTGACCTCGGCGAAGCCCTCGGCCTTGCAGACGGCCTCGTAGATGGCGTCCACCAGCTCGGCCTTCTTCAGGCCCGCGGCATCCACCCCGGCCTCGGCGGCGCGAGCGCGCAGGTCGGCCACCTTGAGCTCTGTCAGCTCCTCCTTGGAGACGGAGGGCTGAGGCTCTCGGTTGCGATTCTCGTGGCGGTTCTTCTTGTTCTTCTTGCCGCCCTGGCTATTCTGGGCGCTCTGCTTGTTCTGGCCGTTCTGCTTGCCCTGGCCCTGGCCGTTCTGAGTGTTCTGGCCGTTCTGGTTCTGGCGGCGCTCCTCGCGGTCGCGGCGGCGGATCACCGTCGTGGTGGTGCGCTCGCGGCGAGGAGCCTCCTTGGACTCGGGGGCATCGGCGGGCGCGGGCGCCTCGGACGTGCCGGTGCCCGCTGCGGACGCCTCGGCGCCCTCGGGCTCCTTGGCCTGCGGGGCCTTCTCCTCCGCGCCGGCCGTCGGCTCGGATGCCGCCTTACGGGCGCGGGCGCGGCGCGGCTTGGGAGCCTCTTCGGAAGTCTCGGAAGTCGTAGATGCTGCGTGGGTCGCGGCACCCGTCCCCTCCTCCGCCGCCGGCTCGGGCGTCTTGCGGGCGCGGGTGCGGCGCGGCTTCGGCGCCTCCTCGGCCGTCGGCGCCTCGGTGGCTGCGGGAGATGCGGCCTCGTCGGCGGGCTTGGCCGCAGCACGGCGGCGCGTCGTCTTCTTGGCCGGAGCGGCTGACGCCTCGGCGCCTTCGGCAGCCGGTGCCGGTGCCGGCGCCGGGGCCTCTTCCGCCTTCTTGCGGGGACGGCCGCGCTTCGGCTTCTCGAGGGTCGCCTCCGGGGCGGCCGCTTCCGTCGTCATCGTCTCTTGGGTATCGCTCATGCGTTCTGCACTTTCTCCCAGTCCTTGAGGAACGACTCAAGGCCGCGGTCGGTCAGCGGATGCTGCACGCATTTCTTCAGAATGCCGAAGGGAACCGTGGCGATGTCGGCCCCCATGAGAGCGGCCTGGGTCACATGGTTGGCGCTGCGGATGGAGGCGGCGATGATCTCGATCTGCTCGCCGTTCACGGTGTCCTCGGAGAAGTCGTAGTTGCCGATGGCGCGCACGACGTCGTCCAGCTGCGCCAGGCCGTCCTCGGAGATGTCGTCGAAGCGGCCCACGAACGGCGAGATGTAGCGGGCGCCGGCGCGAGCGGCCAAAATGGCCTGGGGCACCGTGAAGCACAAGGTCATGTTCACCGGGATGCCCTCGTCGGCCAACGCGCGCGTGGCGGCCAGGCCCTCCACCATGGTGGGGATCTTCACGACGACGTTCGGCGCGATGGCGGCGAGCTCCCGGCCGTCGCGGACGATCTCGTCGCGGGTCATGGCCACCGACTCGGCGGACACCGGGCAATCCGGCGCCACGATGTCGCAGATGCGCTTGATGTGCGCGTGGAAGTCGTCCAGCTTGCCCCCGATGCGCGAGTACAGCGTCGGGTTGGTGGTCACGCCGGCCAAAGCGCCCCAGCTGGCCGCCTCCTCGATCTCGGCGAGGTCGGCCGTGTCCAGAAAGAACTTCACGTTCATCCTCCTTCTTGAGGTTTACAGGCAAAGGAATGGGAATGGCGCTCGAATCGACCGCGGTAAAGCGCACTGCGAACCCGAACCGAGAGAACGTTGAAAATGGGCGATACGGGACTATGGGAAGGAAGTGGGGCGCCATCGCGCCCAAGATTCAGAGCTGGAACCATAGTAGCGCAACCGACCGCGCCGCACAAGAAAAAGCACAGACTGCCCGCGACTCAACTCGGAGGGGAGCCAGTCGGCGTTCCGACGGCATTCCAATTCGCTCAGGCCGTCCGCGCTCACTCCTCTTCTTTGCGAAATTCCAAGTAATCGAGGAAGCGGCGGGTGGCCAAAGGAAGGTGACCGGCGCTGCGATAGGCCACGCCGATGGTGCGGAAGACCGGATCGGACAAGGGCAGCGTGACCACGTTTTGGGACAGGCCCCGCAGCATAAGGCGCGACAGCACGCTCACGCCCATGCCGTACTCCACCATGGAGAGGATGGCCCGATCGTCCCATGAGGTGAAATGCGGGTTCTGCCGCACGCCCCACCGCTCCAGAAACTCTAAAAGCTCGTCGTCGGACTCCGATGCCGGCGAGAGCAGCGGCAGCTCGGCCAGGCGCTCCACGGGAAACACCTCCGCGCTCGCCAACTCATGGTCGCGCGGAAGCACGGCCAGAAACTCGTCCTCCTCCAAGGCCCGCACGACAAGCCGCGCATCGGTGCGCAACGGCAACATCACGAAGCCGCAGTCCACGGTGCCAGCGGCGATCCACTCCTCGATCTCGGTGTAATCGCTCACCCGCAGCTTGTAGTCGATGCCCGGGTAGTCGGCGTTGAAGCGCTTGATGATGCGCGGGATCCAATGGGCGGCCACGCTCGGGAACACACCGATGCGGATGAGACCGGTCTCGAGACCGCGCACCTCGTCCACGGTGGCCTCCAGGGCTCGAAAGCTCTCGCAGAGGGCGCGGGCCTCAGGCAGAAGCCGTGCGCCGTCGCCGGTCAGCACCACGCCCCGGCGGCTCCGCTCGAACAGCGCCACGCCCCAGTCGCGCTCCAAATCGGAGACCATGTGGCTTATGCCCGACTGGGAGTAGGCCAGCGTCTCGGCCGCCTTGGTGAAGCTGCCGGCATCGGCCACCTCCACGAAGGCCTGGTACTTCTGAATGTTGGCGTCCACAGCTCCCTCTTCCCCTCGTTGCTTCGTGCCTCATTGCCTCATATTATGAGAATTTCTCATGTGAACTATGAAATAGTTTCGCTTTTCAAGGGATTTGTCAAGCGCCATAATGCAGCTGCATCAAAAGGAAGGAGGCGGCGCGCTGAGCCTGCGAGCCCCGCGCCCTGCACCGAGAAGGAGAGGCTTGCCATGCGCACGAAGATCGCATCGATGAAGTACCTTCTGTGCTTCATTGCAGCCGTCATGATGTTCGGATCGTCGGGCATCGTTGCCAGCACGCTGCCGCTGTCGGCCTTCGAGGTCTGCCTCATGCGCCTCATTATTGGCGCGCTGTCCATGGGCCTGATCTTCGTCGTCACCCGCCAGCGACTGCCCCGGCACGTCGGCCGTCGCCAGTACCTGTTCGTGGCCCTCTCCGGCGCCTGTCTCGGCCTCGCCATGATGACCATTTCGCTGCCTACCGCTTACTCGGCGTAGGCCTCGGCGCCGTTCTGGCCGCCACGGCCCCGGTCATCACCATGGCGCTGTCCCCCCTCCTGTTCAAGGAGCGCCTGCGGATTCCCGTGATGGTCGGATTCGCCATCGTGGTCGGCGGCCTGCTTTTGCTGAATGCGTCCGCTCTGGAGGGCACGCTGTCGGTTCCCGGCATCCTCATGGGACTCGCCGCGGCCGCCAGCACCGCTGGCATGGTCATCTTCAACAAGCTCGCCCGCGACATCACCGGCGTCCCCTGCACCACCATCCAACTCGCCACGGCGGTGGCGGTGGCCCTCGCCGTGGCCGCGGCTGGCGAGGGCTTCGCCTTCATCGGCCGCATCCCCTCAAGCTCGTGGCCCACCGTCATCGCCCTGGGCGCCGTGTTCACCGCCCTGGCCTACTTCCTCTACTACCGGGCCATCGACCAGCTGCCCATGCAGACCGTGTCGGTGTGCGCCTACGCCGAGCCGCTCACGGCCGTGGTGCTGGGGGCGCTCGCGCTCGGCGAGGTGATGACGCCCGTGCAGCTCGCCGGCGCCTGCTGCATCATCGGCGGCGCGCTGCTCGGCGAGGCGCGCGTGAAGCTGCCGGCTGCCCAGCGACGCCGGATGCGCCGCGCCTACGTGCGCCTCGTGCGCGCCCAGCGTCACGTCCTGCACCACGCGGCCTAGGCCTCACTCGGCATCACCGAGCCTCGCGGGACAAGCTTTCCAGCTTCTGAGCATTGATCCTTGGACTCATCCACCTAAAACGCCCCTCGCACCTTTGCTCGACGAGCGCAAAACGCGAGCAACCAGCTACCTCTCCAGCATCGAGCGGTAGAAGCAGGTTCGCTCGCCGGTATGGCAGGCGGGGCCGGCCGGATGCACCAGCGCGAGCAGGGTATCGGCATCGCAGTCGTAGCGCAGATCCGCCAGCTTCTGGGTGTTGCCGCTCGTGGCCCCCTTGTGCCACAGCTCGCGCCGGCTACGGCTCCAGAACACGGTCTCGCCGCGCTCCAACGTGAGCGCCAGCGACTCGGCGCTCATCCATGCCATCATAAGCACCTCGCCCGTGTCGGCGTCCTGCACAATGCAGGGGATGAGCCCCGCCTCGTTGTACTTCAACTCGGGAAGATCCACCTCTCCTCCTAGGGCAGCGTGACGAGCATGACCTTGATGTCGGCCTTGCGGAAGGCCGGGCGCATGTATTCCGGATCGCACAGCTCGGGCAGCACCTGCTGCAACGCGAGGAAGATATCGGCGGAAGGTGCGCGCGAGGCGTCTTCCAGCGCGTAAATCGTGCGCTCCGAGATCCTCATGCCCGTCTTCTCCTCCACCGCGTCGGTGAGCTTCTTGCCTCGCGAGTACCCGTTGGCCAGCCGCGCCGCCTTCAGCAACGTCCCGTAGGCCTCCCAATCGATAACGCTGTTCTCCTTAGCCATTCAAATCTCCTATTGCACTATAGTTCGTAATCTGCTAAAGTGATGGTTGCATTATAGTTCGACTACGATTCAAACGCAAGTTTGTTGCGAAACCACGTTAGCAGTTGACTTTTTGTAAATTCAATTCATAATTATCTTACTAAGGAGAGAGCATGACAAAGAGAAGGGATGTCATAAGGTATTTCGAAAATCACGGGTTCTGGTCCGTCGGCGGCACGAAGCACGAGAAGTTCACCAACGGCCGCACAACCATCATGATCAAGAGACACCGAGAAATCGAGGATGAGGTATTCAGGGAGTTGAAGAAGCAGGCAGGCCTTTTATAGAAGATCAGCCAGATGATCAAGGAGCAAGAGATGCAATATACCTATGAATTCGAAATGTGGCGCGGGGAGTTCGCGTGGATTGCTGCACCTTTCGATCTTGTGGGCATCACCCAGGGCGTCGACGTGGAAGATGTCTGCGAGTCGGCGGCCGACCTTTTGAGGGAGCTCGCTCGGGAATACCTGATGCGCGGCGAGACACCGCCCAAGGCAACGTTCGACCACGAGCCCTCTCACGGAGGCGTGAGACTCATCGTGTCCGTCGATGTCACACTGGACGACATCGAGAAAGTGAGCGCTGCTCAGGCGGCGGAACTACTCGGCGTCAGCCGCAGCCGCGTGACGGCTATGCTGCATTCGGGCCTTCTAGAAGGTTGGAAAGACGGCCGCAACACCTGGGTGGCCAAAGCCAGCATCGACGCGCGCCTTGCCTCCCGCGCCCCAGCGGGAAGGCCAAAGGCCGGAAAGCGCGAATGACGACTAATGACATTGAGCGTTATGTGCAGAAGCGAAGTAAACGTAATCCCGAGTTCATCCAAGCATGGGAGAATTCTCACTCCAAGCACGAAGCTCTGCGGCAAAAGTCGAACAGCAACAACCTCAACAACACGAGCATCTATCTGAAAGAGGAAACCTCGTCGCATCCCACAACGACTTCCTGCCCATCGACGATCCCCTGGCTGGTTATGCTAAACTTGCACTATGAAGACGCTGGATGAACATACCATTTCCTCTGCCGTTCGTGAGGTGATGCCGCGATACGACATCACCGAAGCCTATCTTTTTGACTCCTATGCTCGCAATGAGGCCGACGAGGAATCAGACGTCGATATTTGCATCGAATGCGGCGACTCCATCACGCTCTTCTCCCTGGGAGGACCCGGCGTTGCTCTGGAGGCTGCCCTCGGTCGCTCCGTGGATGTCGTGTGCGGCAGCAATTCCTTCCACCCGCGCGCTCAACAGCGCTACCTGAAAGACAGAAATCTTCTTTATGCGAAATCCTAAGCTCGCCTAAAGCCGTACCGGGATGCCGGCGGCGCGCATGGATTCTTTTACCTGGCGCACGGTAAGCTCGCCGAAATGGAAGACGCTGGCGGCGAGCACGGCGTCGGCCTCGCCCTCGATGATGCCCTCGGCGAAGTGTTCCAGCTTGCCCACGCCGCCGCTGGCAATGACGGGGATATCGACGGCCCGGGCCACGGAGCGCGTCAAGTGGCAGTCGAAGCCGTCGCGGCTGCCGTCGCGGTCCATGGAGGTGAGCAGGATCTCCCCCGCTCCGCGCCGGGCCGCCTCGCGCGCCCATTCGATGGCGTCGATGTGGGTGTTCTTGCGGCCGCCGGCCACGTAGACCTCCCACTTGTTGGGGTTGCCGGGCACCGCTTTCGCGTCGATGGCGCAGAGGATCGCCTGCGTACCGAAGGCCCGAGCTGCATCGGTGATGAGCTGGGGGTTCGCCACGGCTGCCGAGTTCACCGACACCTTGTCGGCGCCGGCGGCGATCATCTTGCGGATGTCGGCCACGCTGCGGAAGCCGCCGCCCACGCAATAGGGCAGATGCAGCTCGGCCGAGGCGTGGCTCGCGAGCTCCACCGTGGTGGCGCGATCGTCGCTCGTGGCGGTGATGTCCAGGAAGATGACCTCGTCGGCCTTTTGCTCGTCGTAGGCGCGGGCCAGCTCGATGGGGTCGCCCGCATCGCGCAGGCCCACGAAGTTCACACCCTTCACGACGCGGCCGTCCTTTACGTCCAGGCAGGGGATTACTCTCTTTGTTAGCATACTCTCTTCAACCCGTCCGCCCGGGCGCCGCCGGGTACCTTGATTCGCTCAGACAGTCCTCGCTGGTATCGAAGGCGTCAAGGCCAACTGCTCCCTTTCCCTTTTGGCCTTCGATACCATCTGCGGAACTCGCTCGGTCAAGGCACCCGGCGTCGCCCGGGCTGCTCTTCCTTGTTTGCTAGCTTTCCAGCTCTTCGATGGTCAGGGGACGCTCCTCCTCTTCCAGCTGATCGGACAGCTGGAAGGTGCCGTCGCACGCCGCGACGCCATCGGCCACGGTAAGAGTGCCCTCGTAGATGGCCCGACCGGTAATGACGCCCTCGACGGCGTCGGCGATGGGGGCCAGCGCCCGGATGTCAGCTGCGGTGGCGATGCCGCCGGAAACGATGACCGGATTGCCGAAGGCGGCGGCCATCTTCGCGTAGGCGCCGTTCTCCACGCCGGTCTGCATGCCGTCGCGGGCGATGTCGGTGTAGACGAGGTGCTCGTATCCCAGCGCCGCCATGCGGCGGGCCAGGTCGGCGGCGGCCACGCCCGACCCTTCAGTCCAGCCGGCCACAGCGGCCTCGCCGGCCTTCGCGTCGATGCCGGCAACCAGCGCATCGGGGCCGAACTTCTCTATAGCAGCCTGGGCGAAATCAGGATCGCGCACAAGTGCGGTGCCTAGGATGACGCGGGTCGCGCCAGCATCCAGCAGACGGTCGGCCGCTTCCAGGGAGCGCACGCCGCCGCCTACCTCCACCTTCAGGCTCGTGCGCGCCAAAATCGCGCGCACCACTTCCAAGTTGTCGGGATTGCCGGACTTCGCGCCATCCAGATCGACCACATGAAGCCACGTCGCACCGGCCTCCTCAAACAGCTGAGCCTGATACGCCGGGTCGTCGTTGTACACGGTGACGGCGTGGTAGTCTCCTTTGGCCAAGCGCACCGCGCGCCCGTCTAAAAGATCGATGGCAGGAAGAAGGTACATGGCTACTCCTTTGACGCGACGGGGTTTTCCGCCACCTTATCAGCGTGCGCGCTGCCGGCGCGCGCGGCTCGTGCAATGGTTGCGAAGTTGGCAAGCAGGCGCGCGCCCGCATCCGAGCTCTTCTCCGGATGGAACTGCACGCCGAAGACGGGACGGCCCGGCACCTGCACGGCGCAGGGGAAGGTCACCGAGTGCACCGTCTCGGCAATGGTGGCCACGCTCGGCGGCGCCACGAAGCTGTGGGTGAAGTAGAAGAACTCGCCGGGCGCGATTCCATCGAACAGCGAATTCGGCTCGGAGAACTCCACGGAGTTCCATCCCACATGGGGCACTTTGTAGGCGCGGCCGGCAGCGTCGGTGCGGGGCATGGCGTCCACCACGCCCTCGATGAAGCCGAGGCCGCGTGGCAGCGGGCCGTCAGCGGGCGCGTGCTCGGTGCCCGCCTCGAACATGAGGTGCATCCCAAGGCAGATGCCCAAAAACGGCGCGCCGCCGGCCACCGCCGCGCGCACCGCCTCCATCTGGCCCATCTCCTCCATGGACGCGGCGGCATCGGCGAAGGCCCCCACGCCGGGCAGCACCACGGCGTCGGCCGCGCGGATGACATCCGCCTCGTCGGTCACGACGACGTCTGCCCCCGCGCCTACAAGTCCCCGCTCCACCGAGAGCAGGTTTCCCTTATGGTAGTCGACAATGACGATGCTCATAGCACGCCTTTAGTTGAGGGAACCGCGCCACCCAGGGCCGGGTCGACGGCCACGGCCTGGCGCAGGGCGCGGCCTGCCGCCTTGAAGGCGGCCTCGAAGATGTGGTGCACGTTGTCGCCAGCGAGCTGCCGGATGTGCAGGGTGATGCCCGCGTTAGCGGCAAGCGCGATGAAGAACTCCCGGGCGAGCTGAGTGTCGAAATCGCCCACCATGCCGAACGGCGCCTCGACGTCCCAGTGCAGCTGCCCGCGTCCGGAGATATCCAGAGCCGCCAGCACCAGCGCCTCGTCCATCGGCACGAACGCGCTGCCAAACCGCTCGATGCCGGCCTTCTCTCCCAAGGCCTCGGCCAGAGCGCGGCCCAGCACGATGCCCGTGTCCTCCACCGTGTGGTGGCCGTCCACATGCAAGTCGCCGCGCACCGACACCTTCAGATCGAAACGGCCGTGACGTGCAAAAGCGCATAGCATGTGGTCGAAGAACCCGATGCCCGTCGCTATCTCCGCCTGGCCCGCGCCGTCCAGGTTCACCGTGACCTCGATGCGCGTCTCCGCCGTCTCGCGGAGGATGGTGGCCTCTCTCGTCATTGCTCTCCTTCCCTATTGCATAGCCCGCGCGCGCCGCTCGCGGCTCTCGGACAGAAAGTCGCGCAGCCCGCGGATGAACGCGTCGTTCTGCTCCGGCGTGCCGATGGTCGCCCGCAGACAGCCCTCGAGCATGGGGGCGCTGCTGAAATCGCGCACGAGCACGCCGCGGTCGTACAGGTACTGCCAGGCCGCCCCGGCATCTTCCATCGAGAACAGAATCCAGTTGGAATCCGACGGGTAGGCGGTCACGCCGGGCAGGGTGCGCAGCGCCTCCATGACGCGGCCCCGCTCCTCGATGATCTCGCGGATGCCCGGCTCAAAGCGGGCGCGGTTCTCGAAGACCACCTCTCCTATGGCCTGGGAGACGGCGTCCACGGAATAGGGCTGGCGCACCTTGCACAGCTCCTCGATGACCGGCGCGTTCGCCAAAACGTAGCCCAGGCGCGCACCAGCCAGCGAGAACGCCTTCGAGAACGTGCGCAGGATGGCGAGGTTCTCGTGGGTCGCCAGCAAAGGGCGCACCGTGGCGCGCGAGAACTCGAAGTAGGCCTCGTCCACCAGCACGAGCGCATCGGTGGCGTCGAGCAGCTCTTCGATGAACGCCGTGGACGCCCTCTGGCCCGTGGGGTTGTTCGGACTCGTCACGATGACGAAATCGATGTCGCCCTTCCCCACGCGCTCAAGCACTGCCGCTTCGTCGATGGAGAAGTCGGCCCGACGCGGCACATCCACGCAGCGGGTGTTCGTGAGCCGTGCGTTGGCCGCGTACACCGAGAAGGTCGGGGGCAGGTTCAGGAAGCTGCGCCCCGGGCCGCCCCAAGCGAGGGCCACATCGAACAAAAGCTCGTCGCCGCCGTTGCCCAGAAGGACATTGGCGCGGTCGAGCCCGTTGGCCTCGGCGATGAGATCGCGCAGGCGGTTGGCCAGAGGATCGGGATAGCGGTTCAGAGGCACCTGGGCAATGCGACGCGCAATGGCGGCGCGCACCTCGGCGTCCACGTCGCGCGGATTCTCGTTGGCCGACAGGTACGCCTCGGCCGGCAGGTACTTCGGGTCGTAGGGAACGAGTCCCTCAAGCTGGGGCGCCGACGCGCGAACCTTATTCACCGCGCGCCTCGCCGTCCTCCACGCCCGCCGCGGCCGAGCCGGCCACGCTCGCCTGCTCGGCGTCCAGCAGCGCCTTAAGACGCAGGGCCACCGAGCGGGCATGGGCCCACAGCCCCTCGTGGGTGGCGATCTGCACCACGGCGCGCGCGTCGTTCTTCAGGGCCGCCGGGCTGTACTGGATGATGGAGGACTTCTTCACGAAGTCGTCCACGGAAAGGGGCGAGGAGTAGCGGGCCGTGCCGCCGGTGGGCAGCGTGTGGTTGGGGCCGGCCACGTAATCGCCCACGGCCTCCGGCGTCCACGCGCCCAAGAAGATGGCCCCGGCGTTGCGGATGGCGCCCAGGTACTCCATGGCGCCCTCCACGTGCATCTCCAAGTGCTCGGGCGCGATGACGTTCACTGCCTCCAGGGCCTGATCCATGGAAGTGCACACGACGATGAGCCCGTGGTCGTCCAGGGAGGTGCGGGTGATGTCGGCGCGGGTGGAATCGGCCAGGTGCACCTGGATGGCCGCCTCCACTGCGTCGGCGTAGGCGTCCGAGAAGGTGACGAGGTAGCAGGCCGCCAGGGGATCGTGCTCGGCCTGGGCCATGAGATCGATGGCCACCAGCCGCGGGTCGGCCGTCTCGTCGGCCACGACGCAGACCTCCGACGGCCCGGCGATCATGTCGATGCCCACATCGCCCGAGACGAGCTTCTTGGCCGCGGCCACGAAGGCGTTGCCCGGGCCGGTGATCTTGGCCACCGGGCGGATGGTCTCGGTGCCGTAGGCGAGCGCCGCCACGGCCTGGGCGCCCCCGACGGTGTAGATCTCGGTCACCCCGGCGATCTTGCAGGCGGCGAGAATGGCCGCGTCCAGCGTGCCGTCCTTGGTGGGCGGCGTCACGCAGACGATGCGCTCCACGCCGGCCACCTGGGCGGGCAGGGCGTTCATGAGCACCGTGGAGGGGTACAGCGCCCGTCCCCCGGGCACGTAGATGCCCACGGATTCGAGAGGCGTCACCTTCGAGCCCACAATGGCCCCGTCCTCGCGGGCGAAGAACCAGCTCTGCTGCTTCTGGCGCTCGTGGAAGTCGCGGATCTGGGCCGCGGCGTGCCTCAGGGCCTCGAGGGTGTCCGGGTCCACTTCCGCCATCGCGGCGTCGATGGCCTCGGGCGGCACGCGGAAGTTCTCGATGGCCACGCCGTCGAACTTCTGGGTAAGCGCGCGCAGGGCACCGTCGCCCTCTTGGCGCACCTGCTCGATGATGGCGGTGGCCGCCTCAAGGGCGCCGGGGTTGAAGGCGCCGGTGCGGTCGATGAAGTCGCTCGTGAAGGGCTCGAGGGGTTGCAGGTCGATTCGTCTCATGGTCATGGGGCGCACTCCTTAGGATAGGCTCGGTTGGACAGGGTTGGAAGCGCCGGCGATGGGCGCGTAAGTGTGCTTGGGGGCGTTCTCGGCGAGCACGCGGGCCAGCGCCACGATGCGCTCGTCGGTGCGCAGGGCGCAGCCGTTGGCGAAGAAGCGGGCCGTGGAGGCGAGCACCTCTTCCACGATCTCCAGGTTGTTCTCGCGCAGGGTGGTTCCCGTGGCGGTGATGTCGACGATGCGCTCGGCCATGCCGGTGATGGGCGCCAGCTCGATGTTGCCGTGCAGGTAGACGATCTCCACCTGGGTGCCGGTGCGCGCGAAATGGGCACGGGTGATGGAGGGGTACTTCGTGGCAATGCGGATGCTGCCGAGCTTGCGGTAGCGCTCCTCGATGGCCGCACTCGTGCCGGCCGACTCCGCCACGACGAAGCGGCAGCCGCCGAAGCGCAGATCGACCAGCTCCTCCACGGCCGCGCCCACTTCCAGAAGCGAGTCCTTGCCGCAGATGCCGCAGTCGGCGGCGCCCAGGGCCACGAAGACGGGCGCGTCGGAGGGCCGCACGATGATGTAGTCGACCCCGGGGTTGGAAATGACGAGTGCGCGGCCCGGATTGGCAAGTCCCGTCACGTCGAGCCCGGCCTCTTCCAAACAGGCGATGGCCTCGGTGTTCAGGGAGCCTTTGGGCACGGCGATGCGCAACGGGCGGCCAGAGGCGGCCGCGGCGTCGGCCTCGGCAGAGGCGGCGGCCATGGCCTGCTCCAGCGAGAAGGCGAAGCCCGCAGCGGGACGATCGGCCCCGAAGGCGCCTATCATGCGGTCGTAGCGGCCGCCGGAGCCCAGAGGCGAGCCCAGATAGGGCGAGCAGGCCTCGAAGACGAGGCCCGTGTAGTAGTTGAAGGAGCTGGCCACCGAGAAGTCGACGAGCACGGAGGAGGCCAGGCCGGCCTCGCCCAGAAGGTCGTAGGTGGCCTGGAAGTCGTCCAGATCGGCCACACACCCGAGCGGGGCCACGAGCGCGCGCACCGCGTCGATGGCGTCCTGGGCGCCCCGGATGCGCGCGAGCTGCCGGATGGCCTCGGTGTAAGCGGGCGCCGCAGCCCCCGCATCGACGGCCTCCCCTTCCACGGCGCGCCCCATGGCGACGTCGCACAAACGGTCGAGGGCCACGAAGTCCGAGCTGTGGTAGGCATCCAGCACCGCGGCCTTCCACGGCTCGGAGGCGCCGGAGCGCTCGAGCAGGGCCCGGAGCACCCCTACCGTGGCCATGGCGAGCACGAACTGCGTCGCTCCGGCCAGCCGCAGCGCCTCGGCGAACAGCACGACGATCTCGGCATCGGCCGCCGGTCCCACTTCCCCGATGCATTCCACGCCGCACTGGGTGAGCTCGCGGGCCTGCACCTGGTTCTCCGTCTCGGCCTCGCGAAAGACGCGCTGGGTGTAGCGGAAGCGCAAGGGGCCGGGCACGCCGGCCAGACGCGTGGCGCACATGCGCGCGATCTGCAGGGTAACGTCCGGGCGCATGGCCAGAAGATCGCCCCGGGAGTCGAAGAACTTGAAGGGGGTGGCCGGCACCCGTCCGCCGGCCCGCAGGACGTCCATCACCTCCAGGGTGGGCGTCTCGATGGGCACATAGCCGCGAGAGGCGAACAGGTCGGCCACGGCCCGGGTGATGGCCTCGCGGACGCGCGCCTCCTCGGAGAGCACGTCGCGGAAGCCCGATGGTGTCACAGCGTTCAACGCACATTCCTCACTGGCGCAAGCGATGCGCGAACGGCTCAAGACCCGTGGCCCGGCATGCATGCAGCCGGAGCTTTCGCCCTGGCTCGCAGGCAGCCGAGGCCATCGCCTGGCTCGTCTCGTCGAAAGCGCCTTCGATTACCGAGATTGTCATGTTACACGCCCTCTCCCCTCCCGGCGCACCGGGACGGCAAACGGCGAATTATCGACAGAGTTCCCACGCAAAGAACGCACGAGGATCTCGCATCGATGCTAGTACTTTATCACAGTAGAGTGCTAAAGCAATGGGAATTTTCACCTACGGTTGGAATTACTCCACGGGCTCGATGATCATGGCGCGGAGGATGCCGGGGGTGGCGTAGGCGCGCTTCCCGGCGCCCATGCCGATGGCCTTGATGGAAAAGCGCTCGGGAAGGACGGACTCAGTGCGCAGAGCGGCGGCCGCGGCGGCGCCCGTGGGGGTGACGAGCTCGCCTTCCACGTCCACCGGGGAAAGCGTCAATCCGGCAGCTTCGGCGATGAACGCCGTGGCCGGGGCGGGCACGGGGATGAGGCCGTGCTGGCAGCGCACCGTGCCGTACCCGCAGGGCAGATCGGACACCACGACCCCGTCGGGCGCCAAGTCGTCGGCCGCCACGGCGATGGCGATGATGTCGGCGATGGAATCCACGGCGCCCACCTCGTGGAAGTGAACTTCCCCCACGGGCACGCCGTGGGCCCGCGCCTCAGCATCGGCCACGAAGCCGAACATACGGTGCGCAATGGCCTTGGCGCCATCGGTCATGGCAGCACCGTCGATGATCTCCGCTATTTCCGCAGGGCCGCGGTGATGATGGTCACCGGGGGCACCGTGACCATGGTCGTGATCGTGGGCGTGACCATGGTCATGGTCATGGCCGTGGCCGTGCTCGCTTGCGCCCCCCTGCCCGTGCAGGTAGGCCATATCGTGGTCGTGGTTCTCGTGGGCGGCATCCAGCACGACGCTGAAGTCGCAGACGTCCAAACCCGACTTCTTCACCCGGGATATCTCCACAGCGAAACCTTCCACAGGCAGGCTCTCCAGCGCCCGGCGCACCGCCTCCTCGCTCGCGCCTGCATCCAGCAGGGCCGCCGCGCACATGTCGCCGCTGATACCGGAGGTGCATTCCAAGTAGAGAAGTTTCGTCATTGCATCGCCTTTCATGATGGTGCCACCCTCGAGGCGCCCGCGCTCGGCGGGAACCGCCGCAGGCCTATCCCTGTCGGGAATTCAAGTGATTGATGGCGCTTGCCTGGAAGGCGGCGCCGAAGCCGTTGTCGATGTTGACCACCGACACCCCGCTCGCGCAGGAGTTCAGCATGGCGAGCAGCGCGGTCACGCCGCCGAAGGAGGCGCCGTAGCCCACCGAGGTGGGCACCGCGATCACCGGCGCGGCGACAAGACCCCCCACCACGGAGGCGAGCGCGCCCTCCATGCCGGCCACCGCCACCACGACTCGGGCCGCGCGCAGCTCGTCGGCCACATCCAAGAGCCGATGGATGCCCGCCACGCCCACATCGTAGAAGCGCCGCACCTCGTTGCCGAGGAACTCCGCGGTGAGCGCCGCCTCCTCGGCCACGGGCAGATCGCTCGTGCCGGCGCAGGCGATGGCCACCACTCCGTCCCCGTCGGGCGCGGGCATGCCGCCGAACACGACGAGCCGCGCCGTCTCGTAGTAGGCGCACGGGGCGATCCCGCCGTCGTCGCCCCATAGAGCGGCCACGGCATCGGCCTTCTTCGCGTCCACGCGGGTCGCCAGAACGCGCGGTTGACCAGCGCCCATGAGCGACGAGGCGATGGCGGCGATCTGCTCGGCGGTCTTTCCCTCGCCGTAAATCACCTCGCCGGCGCCCTGTCGCATCGCACGGTCGTAGTCGGGCCGCGCGAACGCGGCTCCGCAGCAAAGACTCTCAGAATTCTCGCTCTGGTGAAAGGCCACGGCCACCCCGCTTTCCGACGAACGCCCTCACTCGTTCTCAGTTGGTTTCTCGGAAAGCCATGATAAATGTTGGAGTCAGCTCCAATAAAAGACTCGAGGGCAACGCCCACGGAACAAACGCATTCGCGGCGGTTACTCCCCCGCGCGCAGAGTCCGCTCGGTGGCCGTCATGACCTCGTCGTAGTGCTCGATCTTGTACTCGAGACGCGCCAAGGCCCGCTCCAGGCCGGCAATGCGCTCCCGGATCTCGTCGCCCTGCCTCAAAAGAAGTTCCTTGCGGGCCGCCGTCGTCTCGTCGCCCTGCTCCAGAAGCTCCATGTACTCCACCAAAGACTCGATGGACATGCCGGCATCGCGCATGCACTTGACGAACTCGACGGCATTGCAGCTGGCCTCGTCGTAATCGCGAATGCCGCTCTTGTTGCGAGGCACATGGCGCAACAGGCCAATGCGCTCGTAATAGCGCAGCGTGTCGGTGGAAACACCGTAGCGCTTGCTGACTTCCGCAATCTTCATGCCGTCCCCTTCGAAACGCGCCGCTGCGCATCTCACGTTCGCGCAACCTGCGTGTCCATTAGACCATATGGAGTATGCTATAAGTCAATAGATCGAAATAATATCCCACGGAAAAGCCCCGCACACAGCCCATTTTTACCGTTCGTCAACGCTTTGGGAAAGGGCCTTTTTGAGCACGCGCAAGGCATTTCCCCGATGAGATATGCCGTTCTTCTCGGCCTGGGAGACCTCGGCCAGCGCCCGCATGCCGCCGTACTCGTCGGGCAAAAACAGCGGGTCGTAGCCGAAGCCCTCGCTGCCGCGGGGTTCGCGTCCGATGGAACCCTCGATGGTGCCGCGGGCCACCGATTCCGTACCGTCCTCGTCGATGAACACGAGCGTGCACACGAACCGTGCCGTGCACTCGGCATCCGGCACGGCGGCAAGCTCGGCCAGAAGCTTCGCGTTGTTGGCCGCATCGTCCCCGTCGGATCCCGCGTAGCGCGCCGAGAAGACCCCCGGCGCGCCGTCCAGGGCGTCCACCTCCAAACCGGAGTCGTCGGCGAGCACCGCCACAAAGCGCCCCAGCGACTCCCGTGCCGCCGCACGCGCCGCCCGGGCCTTGATGCGGGCGTTGCCCTCGAAGCTGTCGGCGTCCTCGGCCGGATCTGATGTCACCCCCGCCTCGGCCAGCGTCGTGAACGTCCAGCCCTCGAAGTTCAGGGCCGTGCGGATCTCCTCCACCTTGTGGGCGTTGTTCGTAGCGATGAGCACTTCCTTCACGGGCTCCTCCTTGCAGACGGGCACCTCGCCGGTGCGGGCGGTTGCTTACAGTGCGGGCAGATCCACGTGCGCGACGACGTCCATGGGGCGGGCGAGCACGCGGCCGCCGAAGCGCCGGAACTCCTCCACGTCGTCGGCCGTGGTGAAAAACGAGTGGACGGGCACGTTGCCCGAGCGGGCGTGGGCGCGGCGCCGGCGCAGGATGTGATCGACGTCGCGGGCCGTCTCGTCGGCCGAGTTCACCAGCGTGACCTTGCGCCCCACCACGCCCCCGATGAGCGCCTTCAGAAGCGGATAGTGGGTGCAGCCCAAAACGAGCGTGTCGATGTCGCAGCGGCGCAGCGGCTCCAGGTACTGCCGAGCGATGTCCTCGAACTCCGGGCGGATGTAGACCTTGGTGGTGTCGGCCATGTAGTCCTCGATGGGCCCGTCGGAGAGCTTCAGCCCCATCTCGGCGATCTCCACGAACCGAGGCGTCGCCGTGGAGAACACGGTGATGCCGGCGTCGATGTGGCGTATGGCGTCGCTGTAGGCGTTGGAATCCACGGTGCCCTTGGTGGCGATGACCCCCACGCGCCGGTTGAGCGTCGTATGGGCCGCCGCCCGGGCGCCCGGCTCCACCACGCCGACGACGGGCACGGAGAAGTTCTCCTGGGCATGGGCGAGGCCAGCGGCCGTGGCCGTGTTGCAGGCGATGACGATCATCTTCACGTCCCGGCCGACGAGCCACGTGCAGATCTGCTGCACGAAGCCGTCCACCTCGGCCTGATCGCGAGGCCCATAGGGGCAGCGCGCCGAGTCGCCGAAGTACAGGATGGACTCCTCCGGCAGGCGCTTCTGCAGCGCGCGGGCCACCGTGAGGCCCCCGTAGCCGGAATCGAACACCCCGATGGGGCGGTTGTCGAAATGCTCCGTATCCACAGCGCCCTACTCGTGCACGACGACGACGTCGCCCACCGACAGAAGCCCGTGAAGCTCTTCGGCCTTATCGGGAGGCAGGTTGATGCAGCCGTGGCTGCCGTGCTCGACGTACCAGTCGCCGCCGAACTTCTCCTGCCAACCCGCGTCGTGGAAGCCCACGGAGTTGTCCTTGAAGGGCATCCAGAACTCCACCTCGGTCTCGTAGTCCTTGGTGCCGTCGGGCTTGTAGCCGCGCAGCACCGACTTGCCGTCGTTGGTCTTGATGTAGTAGGTACCCTGGGGCGTGTCGCGCCCGTCGGCGGGCTTGCCGCTGACGATATCGCTCTCCCAGATAATGGCGCCGTCCTCGCCGTAGAAGCGCGCGTGCTGCTCGGTGAGATCCACGTCAATGTAGCGGGTGCCGAAGTCGCGGCCGCCCTCGTCGGGGGCCTGGGCCGCGTTCTGCTTCATGATGATCTCCAGCGTGCCGCCCGCCCCGGAGGTGAGCGCCTCGCGCACGGCGTCGGCGGTGGCCTGGCTGTCGGTGATCCAGCCGTAGTCGCCGCCCTTCACCGTGACGGCCTTGCCGTCGGGACGCGTGAACGTGCGGGTAGCGCCCGTGGTGTCCATGGCGTTCACCTTCTCCTTCACCGCCGCCACCAAAGGCTCAGGGTCGAAGGTCACGGAGAGATCGTCGCCCAAGGTGATGTGCTCGGCGATTTCGTCGGCGGTGATGGCCATCTTCTCGGCGCCCGCCATGGTGAGGGAAAGCGCCCCGCCGAGGTGCTTGTTGGCCGCATCGCGCGCCTCGGCCAGCGCGGGGTCGTCGCGCGTCACCGTGGGCTTGGCCAGCACGGCGTCGGAGAGCGTCACCTTCGGCGCGAAGTTCACCGTGCCCCGCGTCACCTCGTCGATGACGACGTCGGCCAAAAGGGTGTTGCCCTCCTCCTCGGGCACGACGACATAGCCGCCCTCGTCGGCGTCATAGGCCACGGTGGCGTTCTTGGGAGCGGTGCCGCGGGCGTTGGCCTCCTCCACGGCGGCGGTCAGCGTGTCGGCCAGCTTCGAGTTCTCCAGAGTGGAGACTAAGTCGTCGGTGTCGTCGTGGCGCTGGAACACCTCGTAGGGCCACGCCCAGGGGTTCATCTCGGCCAGAAGGCCGTCGGCGATAGATTGGCTGTCGAGCGCCATGCCCATGTCCGTGGCGTCCAGCGTGAGGG
The DNA here is from genome assembly GCF_009755265.1 of Adlercreutzia rubneri. Lineage (NCBI taxonomy): Bacteria > Bacillati > Actinomycetota > Coriobacteriia > Eggerthellales > Eggerthellaceae > Adlercreutzia > Adlercreutzia rubneri. Next base: position 40,853 of record NZ_WPOO01000016.1, read on the forward strand.
AAAGACCCGGGCCCTCCACCTTGAAGGTGTAGTCGCCCAGCACCTCGTCGAGCATCTGATGGACCTCTTCGGGCGTCTTGCCGGAGATGTCCATGCCGATGATGGTGGACTGCGGGAAGAAGCGCCCGGAGAACACGATGACGCCGGCGAAGTAGACAAGGGCGATGGCGCCTAGAATGGAGGCCATCACGATGCCGAAGATCTTGAGCCCCCGATGCTTCTTGGGCGGCCGGGCATTCACCTGGTAGCCGGGCACGTAGCCGCCGGACGTCGGGCCCATGGGGGGCACGACGGGCATGGCGCCGGCGCCGCTGATTGCGGGGCGCGAAGGCTGAGGGGGCATCGCGGCGGTTCCCTGGTCGTGCTGGGGCGGCATCGCGCCCGTGGCCTGGGGCCCCACGGGCCTCGGCGCGCCGAAGCGGCCCTCGGGCATGACGAAACCGCGGGTCGCGCTTGCGCCGGCGTCGGGAGTGTTATGGGCAGATTTGCTGTGTCGTGACATAGTGCGCTTCCGTGCTGCGTTTCAACTTACTGTTCGGGACCGCCGCGCGCGTCGGCGGATGCGCCTTTGCCCATTATAAGCCAAGGAGCCCGCGGGCGCCGGCGGATACGTCGTTCGGCGCTACTTTCCCACAGTCTGAGCCCTGCGCGCCACCCTTCATCCCATTCCCCACGACTCCCCCACAGAACTTAAAGGATTTTCAGCCCGTTTCCCCAGAACATGACCGTTTTCGTAAGGAATAAGCCACGCGAGGAGAGAAAAGCGGCCGCCCCGAAGAGCGGCCGCGAAAAGCTTGGTGGAGGCGCGGAGAATCGAACTCCGGTCCATACTAAATTGTCCACAAGGCGCTACAGGCTTAGTCAGCGATCGGGCTTCGGAGCGGATCGGTTCGCAGACCAACGTGGCCGCTCCTAGTCGGTTCAGTCTTTCCCGCGGCCATACCGACTACGTGCCGCAGGGCATTCCCCTCAAATGACACCTTGCCCGGTTCGGGGAAGCACCGGGGTCGGTGATCACCAGAACTGCTGTTAGGCAGCCATGGCGGCCGGCATGTAGTAGCCGGTCTTAGAAGTGTTTTTGCCAATTAACTTGACGGTACCCCTGTTTAGCGTGGCGAGGAGACCACGGCCTGCTCCTCGTTTCGAACTTACCATGTCGAAACCAGTCGCCCCCTTAAGGGTTGTCGATTTATTCTAGCGGCCGCGACGCTCCTGTCAAGAGCCGCATCATCGGCCCCGCTACCGCGGCACACCCGTGCTGCTGCGGCGCTAGGCCGCCACGCGGATGAGCTCGGTGCCGTTCAGGTCGTAATCGTCCATGCACACGCTCTGGCGCGCCGGCTCGTCGTAGGTGCACCAGTAATAGGTCTTGGTGGCCGCCGAATAGCCGTCGGAGAACATGGTGTACTCGAAGCGCCCGTCAGCCATCTGCGCCCCGCCCTTGCACATGGACGCGCCCTCAAGCGTGCGGAACAGGCGCGTCACGTTGGCGGCCTCTCCTTCTTCTGCGGGGTAATGCGCGTTCAGGAAGGCGGCCCGCACGAAGCGGCTGGCCGGGTCGTAGCCGCCCGGGAACCCGATCATGCCCGCGCCGCTGCCGAACGCGCGCAGGGTGTCGCGCGTCCACGCAACCGGCTCGGGATGCGCGGTCTCGATGTGCATATAGTTACGCACATTCTCGGTGTGCCAGGGGAAGGGCGGCTGGTTGGTAAGCACGTCCAGCCCGTCGTCGTACACGTGCATGCCGTCGGCTTGGCATTCGATGACGATGGACTCCTTCCCATCGCCTACCAGCCAGTGCAGCTGGGCCACGCCATAGCCCTCGCTGGGCGCCTTGGCCACGATGACAACGTCCTTAAGCGCCTTGCGCACCTCGGCCACCGTGGAGAAGCTCGCCGCCACCCACAGAGGGAACTCGTAGGCCGCCACGTTCACCGCTCCCTTTTCGGGAGCTTCGGCGAACTGGGCGTAGCCGGGGAAGTTAAGGCCGGCGATGGCGAGTCCCGCCTCGTTGGCGCAATCGAAGTAGCACGGCACGCCGCCCACGACGATGCCCATGCCCACGCAGGCATGCTCGGGACTCAGCGAACCAAGGAACTGCGTGGGGATAGACGCCCCTCGCGGGGTGATGACCACGCCCTCGCCGTAGCTCTCGCACCAATCGAGGTTGCGGCCGAAATACAAGTTGCCGGCTGCATCGGCAAAACGAACGCCCGTGCACATAATGATCTCCTAACGACGAAATGGGAGCGACCCAACCGATCGCTCCCATTCATGGTAGGCCCCGATGACCGACGTTCGCCGATGCGGGCCGTCTCCGTTGTCGTTTCGACAGCGCCTTGTCGCCGTTACTTTTTCTTCTTAAGGAAACTCAGCGAATCGGAGATCTCGTCGAAGGTGCTCTTCAGCTCGGCGGCCACCTGAACGCCGTCCTTGTAGATGGCGTTCACGTCCCTGGTGGCGGCGGCCACGCCCTCGCGGCTGATGCCGAGGTCGAACTCATCGCCGTCCGAGGTGCGCTCCACGCGCACGCCGTCGCCGTCGTTGTCCTCGGCGACGTAGTAGTACTCCTGCTCGTTGCCGTCCTCGTCGAGCAAGATGAAGCCGATCTCGTTGTCGTGCTCGTCGACGATCACCGCATAGACATCGCCGTCCTCGATCTCCATCTCGATGACTTCGCTCTCCTCTTCGGGCTCCTCCTCGATGTGATAGCCCTCCGAGTGCAGGATGTCGGCGTCCTCCTCGGCCTGGATGGCCTCGGGCACCTCGTCGGGATCCCAGCCGTCGTAGTCGGCCTCGTTGTCGGTCATGAAGCTGTCGTAGGCGTGCTCCAAGTCGCTTTCGGCGGCATCCTCCTCATCGGCGTCGAAGAGGGCGTCCTCGTCGTCCTCGGCGTCTTCCAGCTCTGTTTCCTGGTCGGTCCACTCGGCATCGGTCTCGCCGACCTCTTCCATGCTCTCAAGCTCTTCGTCAAGACCCATTGCCAGACTCCTAACCTCGTGATGTACGTGCGCGGGCGACCTCGCCCGCCGAACCTATGATGCCACGACTTCCCGCGCCGTGGCCCTCCCGCGCCGTTTCGTTGACCGAGCGTGAACGTGCCAAGGCGCGACGCCGGTCGTGCAGCCCGCAGACACCGAGCGAAGGCGGTGGCGCAACCGAACGCCGGCGCGCGGCGCAGCCCCGCAGACCCCGGCCTAGCGAACGCGCTCCTTCAGCGCGCGGTCGATCTCGCGCTTGGTGTCGCGCTCCTTCATGGAGGCGCGCTTGTCGTAGAGCTTCTTGCCCCGGGCCAGCGCCAGCTCCACCTTCACCCGGCCGTCCTCGTTGAAGTACATCTTCAAGGGCACGATGGCCAGGCCCTTCTCGGCCACCTTCGCGTCCAGGTAGCGAATCTGCTTCTTGTGCAGCAGGAGCTTCCGGCGCCGGTCGGGGTCGGGGTTGAAGATGCTGCCATTGGAGTACGGCGAGATGTGCACGTTGTTGAGCCACACCTCGCCGTTCCGAATGAGGGCGAAGCAATCGGTGAGCTGGCAGTTGTTCTCCCGCAGCGAGCGCACCTCGGTGCCCGTCAGCTCGATGCCGGCCTCGTAGGTCTCCAAGATCTCGTAGTCGTGGAAGGCCCGGCGGTTCTTCGCGATGGTCTTCTCCTCGCGCTTCGGCACGGCCCTCACGCCCCCTCGGGTGCGGCGGAAGCGTCGGACGCGTCGGCATCGGCATCGGCATCGGCGCCGGCGGCCTTCCCTTCCGCATTCTCGGTCACCGCGCCGCCCAGCCCCGGCACGAAGCTCGTGTCGGGGGCGAGGTCTTGTGCGAAGCGGGTGATGAGGCGCACCGTGGCCTCCAAATCGCGCAGGCAGATGACCTCGGTGGGAGTATGCATGTAGCGCAGCGGCACGGAGATGAGGCCTGTGGGAATGCCCCCGCGCGTCACCTGGATGGCCCGGGCGTCGGTGCCGGTGACCGACGGCTCGGCCTCCAGCTGGTACGGAACGCCCTCCGCCTCGGCAGCGGCCACAAGGCGCTCGAACACCACGGGGTTGATGTTCGGCCCCCGCGCGATGACCGGACCCGCCCCGCAGACGATCTTGCCGTACTTCGTTTTGTCGATGCCCGGATAGTCCGTGGCGTGGGTGACGTCGAAGGCGAGCGCCACGTCGGGGTTCACGGCATGGGCGCTTGTCATGGCGCCGCGGGTGCCGATCTCCTCCTGAGTGGTGGCCACCGCGATGAAGTCGCCCGGGGCGCGGCCGGCGCGGGCCAGCTTCTCCATGACGCGACAGGCGATCCACACGCCGCACTTGTCATCGAAGCACTTCGAGACGGCCATGTCGTCGCCGAACCGCTCGAATCCGACGCCGAACGTGATGGGGTCGCCCACCCGCACAAGCTTCTTCACGCGCTTGGGCTTCATGCCCAAATCGATAACGAGGGAGGAGAGCGGCGTCACCGTCTTGCGCTCGTCCGGCTCGATGAGGTGGATGGGCTTGCAGCCCACGATGCCGCGGAGGGTGCCGGAAGCGGTGTGCACGTCGACCCGCATGCCGGGCAGGATGGCCGCGTCCACGCCGCCCAAAGAGGCCACGGAGAGGAAGCCCTCGTCGGAGATGTAGGTGACCATGAGGCCGATCTCGTCCATATGGGCCGCCAGCATGAGCGAGGGCGCACCGGCGTCGCGGCCCTCGAGTACCGCGCGCACCGAGCCCATGGTGTCGGTGGCCACTTCGTCGGCCACATCAGCGAGCCTCTCGCGCACCAACGCGGCCGCCGGCTCCTCGAAGCCCGTCGGCGAGGGCGTCTCCACCAACTGCTTCAAAAACTTCAGATGTTTCTTCTTCATTGGTTCTCCTGTTCGATCCACCGGTGAGCAGGCTCGTTGTGCTGCGTTCGCGCCGTCACCTTGCGCCTTGGGCCTCGTTTACCAGTATCCCTTCGAATGCTTTCGCTTGCGCTCGGGTTTGGGAGGACGGAAATCCAGCGCCAGCTGGCCGTCGGTGGTCTTCTCCCGCTTCTCGGCGGGGGCGGCGCCGGCCCGCTCCACCTTCTCGATAGTCCACGACACCGCGCTCGCGCCGAACAGCTCCAGCATCTTCATCCGCGCATCGTGGGCGTTGGCCTTAGTGCCGGCCCGCGCGTCGCTCTCGAACTCGAAGAGCCCGCGCTCACGGTCGTAGGAGCCCTTCGGCGACTGATAGTGAGCGATGTAGGTTGCCATAGACTCGCGCGCTTCCTTTCTCAAACGTTCCCGAGCCATGATAGCAGAGCACGCAGATCCGCGCGGCGTGCCATCCTCAGGACGCGCGAAGAAAACGCCCTACGCCGCTCGAACGATTTCCCCTTTGGATGCTCTCTCCTTTGAAGATCGCTGAAAAACAACAGTCGGAACCCGCAGTGGCAAGAGTTTGACGGAGTTTCGTCGAGCGATCGGCTGGAATGGCTTGAAAACCACGAAACATCGGACGAGAAGGCCTTTTTCGGCGATGTTGTAATACCGAAGAGGACATTTTCCCAGGTCGTGTATTACAAAGAGGCCTCTGAAGCCCGGTTGACGCCGATGTTTCGCTATTTCTAAGCCATTTGAAGAGCTGGAAACATCATTTTCTGGTCAGAAACCGATGTTTCGTGATTTCCAAGCCACTTCAAGCTTGGAAAAAGGTCGGTTAGCAGAAACCCGCATCAGAGGACACCAAGGCCATGCCCTCCAAGCCGCTGGCGCACAATTGGCACGTCCGCGCAAGACGAGCCCTCGAAAAGCGAAAGGCCATCGCTCGAAAACGAGAGATGACCTCGCTAAAGTTCTGGAGCCGGTGACAGGAATCGAACCCGCAACCCACTGATTACAAATCAGTTGCTCTACCGTTGAGCCACACCGGCGACGAGCGCGTGAACGGCCGACCCTCCCCATCGATGCCGTTCCGCGTCGGCCCATTGTACGACAACGTCCCGGTTTAGGGAAGTTGCAACCGCGGATTCTCTACTCCTTGGCGCCCCACTGCTCGTAGTAGGCGTCGATGGCGGCCGCGATATCGTCGTCGATAACGATGCGCCCGGCCACTTCATGATTGTGCAGGCACTCCTTCACCTCGGCCATGGACACGATGGAGGCCACCGGGAAGCCGTACTTCGCCTCGATCTCCTTCTGGGCCGTGGTGACGCCGCCCTTCCCCACCTCCATGCGGTTGAGCGACACGATGAGCCCGCGCACATCCACATCGGCAGCGGCCTTCAAGATGGGGTAGGTCTCGTCGATGGACTTGCCCGAAGTGGTGACGTCCTCCACCATGATGACCTTGTCGCCGTCGTGAAGTTCCGCGCCCAAGAGGTTGCCCGCATCGGCCCCGTGGTCCTTCACTTCCTTGCGGTTGCAGCAGTACTTCACTTCCTTGCCGTAGAGCTCCTGCAGCGCCATGGCGGTGACCACCGCTAAGGGGATGCCCTTGTAGGCCGGCCCGAACACCACGTCGAAGTCGAGCCCGAAGTTGTCGTTGATGGCCTGGGCGTAGTACAGCCCCAGCCGATGCAGCTGCTCGCCGGTCACGTACGCCCCCGCGTTCATGAAGAACGGCGACTTGCGCCCGCTCTTCAGCGTGAAGTCGCCGAACTTCAGCACATCGCTCTCCACCATGAACTCGATGAACTCGCGCTTGTAAGCCTCCATAGCCGCCCTTTCATCCGTGAGGAGTTCCCTCATGTTTCCTATGGGCACCATGATACCCGATTTCCTCGTCGGTTTCCCCGAATCGATCAAAGTGCGGCTCCAGCACGGATGGCGCGGGGAACGAACCGGGACATTCCTGCGTCATTTCTGCGGTTCGGATCGCGTAGCATGGCACGATCCAAACCCCGGTGAAAGGACGGCCTAGATGTCGAGAAACCTTCTGTTCAGCGAGTACCCCATGTTTGACAGAATCATGGAGGAGCGCCCCGATCTGTGCCGCCGAGTGCTGGAAACGGCCCTCGGGGTACCCGTGGACGAGGTGCGCAACGTCGTCGCCGAGCGCACCCTGCAGCCCCGCGTCGGCTCCCACGGAGTGCGCCTCGACGCCTGGGTTCGCACCTCGGACGCGCTCTACGACGTGGAGATGCAGACCTACTCCCGCGAGGGCCTGGGTCGACGCATGCGCTACTACCAGAGCGCCATGGACACTGCGATGCTGCGCCCGGGAGCCACCTACGACAGTTTGCCCGAGAGCTTTATCGTTTTCATCTGCCTACACGACGAGTTCAAGGAGGGGCTCCCCGTCTACACCTTCGACATGATATGCGATGAGAGTGGATCCGTGGTACTTGGGCACGGCTTCAAATGGGTCGTGCTCAACGCTTCCGCTTGGGAGATGTTGCCAGATGGGCCGCTTCGTGGTTTACTTCGGTACGTCGCCACCGAGGAGGTCGGAGGCGACGGCCTTACCGCCGATCTCGCGGCCGCCGTGGAGGCCGCCAACGAGGACGCCCCATGGAGAGAGGAGTCTCTTGTCATGCTGACGCTGGAAGAGGATATGCGCGCCCAAGGCCGCCTCCTGCAGAAGAAGGGCCGTGAGGAGGGGCTTGCCGAGGGTAGAGCCGAGGGTAGAGCCGAGGGTAGAGCCGAGGGCAGGGCCGAGGGTAGGGCCGCGGGACGGGCGGAAGGAGCCGACCAACTTGGAAAGCTGATAGCTCAGCTTATGGATGCCGGTCGCTTCGAGGACGCCCGCCGTGCGGCGACCGATGCGGAATACCGTGAGGAATTGCTCGAGGAGCTTGACTCGTAAAAGCAGGAGCCATCGCGAACCGACGACAACGAAGTCTCCTCCTTCGCAAACCCCTCGCCGCCACACTCCTCTCCCGACCCCAGAAGGCATACGCCGCAAGCAAACCGGCGATGTTCAACCCATTGACACGCGAACATCTATTCGGGTAGTATAGCGTACATTCATTCGGGCGAACAAGTGTGCCCGTAAAGAGTTGCGGGCCGGAAGATGCTTGGCGACGGGAAGGGGTTGCGCGGTGAACGTCATCGAGAAGCTGGAGATTCTGGCCGATGCGGCGAAGTACGACGTAGCTTGCACCTCCTCCGGGGTTCAGCGCGCGGGCAAGGCCGGGCAGCTGGGCGCGGCCACCCAGGCGGGATGCTGCCATTCGTTCACGCCGGACGGGCGCTGCGTCACGCTGCTTAAGGTGCTCATGACCAACGTCTGCGTCTACGATTGCTGCTACTGCGTGAACCGCGCGAGCAACGCCGAGGCACCCCGAGCCGCATTTACGCCCCGCGAGTTGGCCGACCTCACCATCGGCTTTTACCGTCGCAACTATATCGAGGGGCTGTTCCTCTCCTCGGGCGTCGCCGGATGCCCCGACCGCACCACCGAGCTCATGATAGCGGCTCTGCGCATCCTGCGGGAGGAGTACGGCTTTCGCGGCTACATCCACACCAAGGCCATCCCCGGCACCTCGGTGGAGCTCATCGACGAGCTGGGGCGCCTGTCCGACCGCCTCTCGGTGAATCTGGAGCTGCCGAGCCGGCAGAGCCTGGGGCTTTTGGCCCCCAACAAGTCGCGTGCGTCCATCCTGGCCCCCATGCGGCATATCTGCGACTCCATCGCCGACGATGCGGAATCGCGCTCGCTGGCGAAGAAGCGCACCACGGTGTACCTCACCAAGAAGAACGCCCGGAAGGCACGGGCCTTCGCGCCGGCGGGCCAGTCCACCCAGATGATCGTCGGAGCCACTCCGGAAAGCGACTACCAGATCTTGAATCTGTCAGCGGCCCTCTACACCCACCTGTCGCTGAAGCGCGTGTTCTTCAGCGCCTACCTCCCCGTCGTGGCCGACCCGCTCCTGCCCGCCACCGACGCCGTGCAGCTGAACCGCGAGCACCGCCTCTACCAGGCCGACTGGCTCTTGCGCTTCTACGGCTTTAACGTGAGCGAGATCATCGACGAGGACAATCCCTTCCTCGCCCCCGATGTCGATCCGAAGGCGAACTGGGCCCTGAACCACCTGGACTTCTTCCCCGTGGAGGTGAACAGCGCGCCTTTGGAGGCGCTTCTGCGCGTGCCCGGCATCGGCGTGCGCGGCGCCAAGCTCATCTGTCGGGCACGACGGCAATCCACCCTCGGCGAGGCGGAGCTGAGAAAGCTCGGCATCGCCTATAAGCGCGCCCGCTACTTCATCACCATGAACGGCGCCTGGGGCGGATCGGGGATCGACTTCTCCCGCGAGGCCCTGCACGCGCGGCTTTCGGCCCCTATCGACGGCGGTCGCCACGGGCGCCGCGCCGACCGCGCCCCAGCCGGCCAGATGAGCCTCTTCGAAACCGTGGAGGCACCGCCCGTACTGCCCGAGACGAGCCCCGATGCGGCAACCGCCCGCGAGGTCGCCTTTGCCGCCCAGCGCCGGGCCCTCGAGACGACCGGGACGGCGGACGGACGGCAAGCGATCGCAACCGAGGCGGCATCGGCCACAGAACGCTCGATCGCCGACGGCCGCAAAACGCTCGACAGCCCGCTGCTCTCGGTGGCCTAGGTGGGCGCCATGGAGCATATCCCGAACGCATCCGCGGAAGACGCCCCTGCGACGCCCTCCCCTCCTCCCGACATCTACGACGAGGTGGCCTACGCCTACGACGGCTCCCTGGAAGGGCTGCTCTCGGCTGTCTTCGCCGCCTACGAGCGCCACGAGCATCCCACCGATATCGCGCCGGAAGAGCGTCTGCAGCTCCGTCTCGGCCAGCGCGTGTCGCTCATCCCCACCGACCAGGACCGGGCCCTGCGCGTCATGGGCACCCTGCGCCGCCAGTGCGGCCGCGCGGCAGCCCTGGCGGTGACCCGCGCCGCTTGCTCGGACGAGCCGGGTGCGGGCACGGCGGTCTACCGCTTCGTGCGCTATGCCATCGACGAGCAAAAGCATCGCGCATGCGAGCACTGTCGCAAGCGCGCCTCCTGCGCAGGCCGCGGCGGCATGGGGCCGTGCCCCAAGCAGCGGGGCCGCGCCTTCTCGGACATCACGCATCCGGCCGTGGAGCGGCTCTTCCGCATTTCGCGCTCGGTCGGTCAGGAATGCGAGCATATGCGCCAGTTCGTGCGCTTCCAGCACCTCGCCGGCGAAGGAGCCGATGTATGGTTCGCCCGCGTGAACCCGAAAGCCTCGGTGGTGCCGCTTATCATGGATCATTTCGTGGAACGTCTCGGCGTGCAGCCCTTCATCATCTACGACGAGGTGCACCATCTCGCCGGCGTCTACGACGGCGGCGACTGGCAGCTGGTGAACACCGAGGGCGCCGGCGACTTGGAACGAGCGCTGCCCGACCGCACCGCCGACGAGGCCCTCATGAGCGAGGCCTGGCGCACCTTCTACAAAAGCGTCTCCATCGACGCCCGCTACCACCCGGAGCTGCGCCGTCAATTCATGCCCAAGCGCTTCTGGAAGAACCTCACCGAGCTGCAGGAAAGCCCTGCCGCCCTGCGCCCGCGCTACGCTGAACGCGGGTGAGCCGCGGCCGCGCAAACATCCCCGCCGGTGCGACGACGGCCCTACAAGCTGAATACCAGCTCGCCGGTCGGGGCGGTCAGCTTGCCGGGCACGGGGCACTCGCACTCATAGGCAATCCCTACGGCCGGCCCCACGTGAACGCCGATGACCGGACTGACGGGCAGCACCTCCACCGCGTGTCCCACCGCCGGCTCGATAGCCTCGCGCGCCCATTTGATGGCGGGGGCCGCCGATCCGATGTAGTGCACCACCACGCGCTTGAGCCCAAAGGCCTCGATCTCCTCTTTGAAGACGTCTGCCATGCGAGCAAGCGTCTTCTTCCACGTGCGCACTTTCGCCAACGTGGATGTCTCCCAATCGGCCACCGTGAGCACGGGGGAGATTTGCAGCAGACCGCCGAGCAACGCCGACGCACCTCCAATGCGACCGCCCGCCTTCAAAAAAGCAAGGCTCTCCGGAGCGAAGATGAACCGCGACGAGACGACCGAATCAATCGCCGCCTGCGCGCACCGCGTCAGATCGCCGCCCGCATCGCGCGCATCGCATGCATCGAGCACCGCGAACATCTCATCGCCGCAGTTCGACGTCGAGTCGATCAGCGTGCAGCGGAACTGCTTGTAGCGCTCCTTGCAGGCCCGAGCGCTGCGCACCGCCCCTTCGAACGTTCCGGACATCTTCGACGAGATGAAAACCCCGAGCACCTCATCGGCCGCCTGCGCCGCCTTTTCGAAAATCGTCTCCATCGCATGCTGCGAGGGCTGGCTCGACGTAGGCGGATTGTCGATCATGTCGGCGATATCCTCATAGAATGCATCGACGTCCATGTCGGCCTCGCGGTACTCACGACCATCCCGATTCACGAACAGCGAGACGACTTCGATATCGCGCTCCCGCACCACCTCGGCGGGGATAGAGGCGACCGAATCGGTGACGATCTTGACCACGACTTCTCCTTTCAGCGAGGCACCCGAAGGCATCCGCGCCGCACGCGACGGCGTATCGCGACGCTGCGGCCGCGATGGGCATTTTTGCTATCGTACACCATGTGCACGCTCGAAAACGCGCGCAGAGGAGAAGTTCATGCGACCGTTGAGCCAAAAGTCGGCTAATACTCTCGCATACCGCTGGCAGCTAGGCGCTACACGCCCGTGAAGTCGAAGGCCGGGATGAAGCTCTCCTCAGCGGCTCCCCCTTCTTGCCAGAAGTAGTCCTCCACTCCCAGCGCATCGGCGAAATCGAGCAGCTGCTCGTACTCGGAATCGGGTACCGTGGTCGCAAGCTCGGGACTCGCCGCCAGGGCCGCGGCCGCCCGCCTGTCGCCGGCTGCAGCGGCCTGAGCGATCACCGGCGTGTACTGGTTCATGAGCGAGAGCCGGACATCGCTCCCGAAGCGCTCGTGCAGAAGCCGCACCACGGCCTTGGAGTTATCCAGGGCCCCGGGCAGCATGAGATGGCGCACCACCACGCCGGAGACGAGGCGCTCCTGGCCGCGGAACTCGTCATAGCACGGGGCGCCAACGACCTCTACCATGGTCTGAAGCGCCGCGAGGGCCACCTCGGGGTAGTCGGCAGCATGGGAGTAGCGAGCCGCCAGCGCCGCATCGGCGTACTTGAAGTCGGTGAGGTAGGCGTCCACGAAGCCGACGTTGCCGCGCACCGCCTCCACGGTCTCGTAGCCGCCCGTGTTCCACAACACCGGCAGCGCCATGCCCTGCTCGCGCGCCAAGGCAACCGCCGCGCGGATCTGCGGCGCGAAGTGCGTCGGCGTCACGCAGTTGATGTTCAGCGCCCCGGCCGCCTCAAGCTCGCCCATGATGGCGGCCAAGCGCTCGACAGTGATTGCCCGGGCCGCCTCGCCCAGAGCGATAGAGGCGTTCTGGCAATAAACACAACGCAGAGGGCAGCCGGAGAAGAAGATGGTGCCGCTGCCGTCCTCGCCGGAGATCGGCGGCTCCTCCCAGAAGTGCAGCGCCGCCCGGGCCACGAGCACCTCGCCCGCAGCTCCGCAAACCCCGCGCTCCCCCGCCGCCCGATCAACGCCACACCTCCGGGGGCACAGCTCGCACGACAACGGCAACGCGTAGAGGGGATGCGGGATGCCTTGACCGAGCGAGTTCCGTAGCGAACGGAAATGCCCTGTGGGCATTTCCGCCGAGCGAGGACTGTCTGAGCGAATCAAGGTATCGCGCAGCTCTGATTCCGGCGAGTCACAACTAGTTGTTCGAGTAGTCGAAGTCGTCGTTATAGGGAGCGAAGTCGTCATAGTCGTCGTAGTCGTGATCCTCGCGGAAGTGGTCGTGGCCGCAACCGTCCTCGTCGTCGTAGGCGCTCCAGTCCTCGTCCTCCTCGGAGGCAGGGTGCCCATAGGCCTGCTCGGCGCGCGTCCAGTCGAGCCCGGCCCGGGCTCCGGCCGCCTCGTCCTGATACACCAGAGACAGCGCCGCCGGCGCCATATCGGCGCCTCCGATGACCACCAGAAGCTCCAGCAAGTGCATGGTCGCCTCCACTCCGGGCAAAATCACCTCGGCGTCGTCGGCGGCCATGAGCGCCGCGGACAGCTCGGCCAGGAGCATCTCGGCCGTGTAGTCGCCGGTGTAGCGCTGCTGGCGCACGGCCTGTACCACAGGATCGGCGGAGACGGGGCTGAACAGCGGAATCTGGTCGGCGTCCAGCGCTCCCACCGAACGGGCCGAGGCATCGTCCAAGGCCACGGCCTCGATGGCGCTCACCAGATCGGCGGCCAAGGGCAGCGTGTGGGTATTGCGCAGAAGCTGCGCGCGGCCCGGTGCCCCCACTTCCACCACTTCTCCGAAGATGGCGTCCAGAAGCCGACGGACATCGTCGGTCAGCTCGGCTTCGGTGGCCACCGGCCCCAGAAGGTTCTCGCGGGCGAAGGCATCGGCGGCCACCAGCGAGCGTACCGTCGCCGGTGCCTCCACCATGATCAGGTCGTTCACCGTCGCCACGGCGTTGATCTCGCGGGCGAAGTTCGGCGTGGCAGCCGACAGATCCACCAGCGTGGACCCCGGAGCCGTCGTCGTGACGAGTCCCTCGTCGCCGAAGTACAGATCCTCCAGCGCCGAGCCGGAGGTGGCATACGTCACCACGATGTCCGCCGAGGCGACATCGGAGACTTGGGAGAAGCCGGCGTCGGCCAGGCGCCCCTCCACGGCCCCGATGAACGACGGGGCACCCACGTAGGCGTACGACTTCGCCATTACTTGTCTCCCTTCACCTTGCGGGCGATGCGATCGGCCACGGACAGGTTCTCGCGCTTGTCGTGGCCCCAGAACACCACGGCCAGCATATCGGCGCCCACATGAGACCCGATGACCGGGCCGATGTTGCACACCAGGCACAAAAGCCCGGGCGCCTCCTTTTCCAAGGCCTCCTTCAGACGCGCGGCATCTTTGGGGCAGTCGGCGTGGCCCACAATGGCGACATGGGCCTGACCGGCGTCGTCGACGTTCTTCTTGTAGTACTCCGCCAGCTGCTTGATGCCCTTCTTGCGCCCCCGGGCCACGCCGACCAGCGACAGCGTCCCGTCCTCGGCGATGACGAGCAGCGGCTTCACATCCAGGGCGGCACCGGCCACGGCAACCGAGGCGGGAATGCGGCCGCCGCGGCGCAGGGCCTCCAGGTCGTCCACCATGAACTCCTCGTTCACGAAGCAGCGGGCCTCCTCGGCCCAAGCGGCCAGCTCGGCAGCCGACATGCCCTTCTCGTGCTGCACCAGCGCCTCGTAGACGAGCAGACCCTCGGCCACGCTGGCCAAATGGGTGTCCACGATATGCAGCTCGAAGTCCGGGTGCTCGGCAAGGACTTGATCGCGCACGACGCAGGCGGCGTCGAAAGAGGCGGACAGACCGCTGGAGAACGCCAGGTACACCGCCGGCGTCCCCTCCTCGGCCGCCGCCGTGAACGTGTCGGTGAGCGTCTGCAGCGTCACCTGGGCCGTCGAGGGCTCGGCGCCTTTGCGCATGGCCCCGTAGAAGGCCTCGGCCGACACGGACTCGAACAGGTCGTCCTCGAAGGTGCCCCCGTCGACGGTGTAGGGGAACTTCATGAGCGTGACGCCTGGGCGCCGCACCACCGAGGCGGGCAGATCGCAGCAGGAATCGATGTTCAGGTGGCATTTCGCCATAGAGCGTCCTCTCTATAGAATATGTCGCAGCTCGGCCACCAGCGCCCGGCGGCGCTCGTTGAGGCCCAGCTCCAGACCAACAGGATAGGTGTGGGGGTTCAGCATGCGCAACTGAGTTTCGTCAAGGGTTTCCAAACCAACACAAGCGCGCGCACGGGCGGCCATGGCGCTGCGCTCCTCGGGCGCGAGCACCACCTTGCCGACGCGGGCCAGCGGGCGCAGCAGCGTCTCGAAGCGCAGGCCCGAGAGGTTCTTCTGGCGCAAATCGTCCATGGGGTCCACGATGACCTCCCGCGCATCCGGCGTCTCGTTCACGTCGAAGACCATATCGCCGGCAATGCGGCCGTCGGACTGGTAGTACCGCCGCACGTCGAGCACGCCCGGGGTGGTGAGCTTGGCGGCCGACTCGGAGATCTTCAGCCGCGCCGTCCAAGGGGCGTCCTCGCCCACGCGAACCGCGGCCAGCTTGTAGACGCCGCCCAGAGTCGGCTGGTCGTAGGCGCTCGCGAGCTTCGTGCCCACGCCGAAGGACATGACGTCGGCGCCTTCCTCCAGCATCGACTGGATGGTGTACTCGTCCAGATCGTTCGAGAGCACGATGCCGCAATCGGTAAGCCCCGCCTCATCCAGCATGCGCCGGGCCATCTTCGAGAGCCACGACAGGTCGCCCGAGTCGATGCGGATGCCGGCCAGACGCTCGCCGCGCTCGCGCATTTCCAGGCCCACGGTGATGGCGTTTCTGATGCCCTGCTCCACATCGTAGGTATCCACCAGAAGGATGCAGTTGTTCGGGAAGATGCGGGCGTACTCGCGGAAGGCGGTGAGCTCGTCGTCGAAGGACATGACCCAGGAATGGGCGTGGGTGCCCGAGACCGGGATGTCGAAGAGCTTGCCGGCCAGCACGTTCGAGGTGGAGGCGCAGCCGCCCACCACCGCCGCGCGCGATGCCCACACGCCGCCTAGGCCCTGGGCCCGGCGCAGGCCGAACTCCGCCACGGGGCGCCCCTTGGCGGCGCGGCACACACGGGCGGCCTTGGTGGCGATGAGCGTCTGGAAGTTCACCATGTTCAACAGCGCCGTCTCGATAAGCTGGCACTGCATGATGGGGCCGGTGACCCGCACGAGCGGCTCGTGGGGGAACACGATCGTACCCTCGGGCACCGCGTCGATATCCACCGACAGGCGCAGATCGCGCAGATACTCCAGGAAGGCCGGATCGAACAAGGGGCCGCCGGCCGGGGCGTCCAGCGAGGCCAAATAGGCGATATCCTCCTCGCTGAAGCGGAACGTCTCCACCAGGTCGGCCAGCTGGGCCATGCCGCAGGCCACCGCGTAGCCTCCCTTGAAGGGATAGTCGCGGAAGTACATGGTGAAGCAGGCCTCCTCGCCCGCTTTCTCGGCGTCCCAGTAGCCCTGGGCCATGGTGATCTGGTACAGATCGGTGAGCAGCGCGTAGTCCACGTTCATGAGTGAGGTGCCTCCCTAGTTTCCGGTGTCGTTGCCACCGTTGCCGCTCTGCGGGCCCGAGCCCGCGCCCGAGCCGCCGTCGGCCTTGGGCTTGCGGGAGCGGCGCCGGCGCCGAGGCTTGGAAGCGCCCGTGTCCGCCTTAGCCCCGTCGCTGCGGGACGCGCCGCCCTGCTCGGCCCGCAGCCCCGAGGACTTCTGGCCCGGCCGCGGCGAGGCGCCCTTGGGCTTGCCGTCGCCCTGGCCGGAGCGAGAGCGGCCCTGGGAGCCCTTGGCCCTTTGCGCTTTCCCCTGGCCGCCCTGATTGCCCTGGCCGCTCTGGTTGCGGCCGCCGTCCTTGGGGCGCGCGCCGTCCTTGGGCCGCGAGGCCGTCCCGGAGCGCTGACGGCGCGGCTTCGGCGATGCGGCCCCCTCGCCGCGCGCGCCCTCCTCGCGGGAGGTGGACACGCGCTCCAAACCGCGCCCGTCGTCGGCCGCCGACAGCTTCGTGGAGCGGCGGCGCTTGCGGGGCGGGGCGGCCGGTGCCGGAGACGCCGCCTGCGTCCCCGCCG